>NZ_JBEYYR010000008.1:0-286393 GCF_040645635.1 Streptomyces sp. NPDC046727 | reverse complement strand
CAGGCGATGCGGAACGGGACGCTGCCGCCCACCCTCCACGTGGACGAGCCGTCCCCGCACGTCGACTGGACCGCCGGCGCGGTCGAGCTGCTGACGGAAGCACGGGACTGGGAGCGTGCGGGTCGGCCGCGCCGGGCGGGCGTGTCCTCGTTCGGCGTCTCCGGCACCAACGCCCACGTCGTCCTCGAAGAGGCCCCCGAGGAGCCGGCGCCCACCGGCTCGGCTGAACTTCCTGCCGTGCCCTGGCTGTTGTCGGCCCGCTCCGAGACCGCGCTGCGGGCGCAGATCGAGCGGCTGCGTGCGTTCGTCACGGAGCACCCGGAGGCGCGGCCGGCCGACATTGGCCTCAGCCTGGCCACCGGCCGAGCCGCGCTGGCCCACCGGGTGACGGGCGTCGGCGAGACCACGGGGGAGCTGCTCGCCGCCCTTGACACCGCCCTTCCCACCATGGCTCGCGAGGCCCGGACCGCGTTCGTGTTCGCGGGTCAGGGTGCGCAGCGGGCCGGGATGGGGGCGGAACTGGCCGCCGTGTACCCGGTGTTCGCGGAGGTGTTCGCTCAGGTGTGTGCGGCGTTCGAGGGTGTGCTGGACCGGTCGTTGGGTGAGGTGATCGCCGAGGGCGGCCCGGAGCTGGATCAGACGGTGTACGCGCAGTCCGGACTGTTCGCCTTCGAGGTGGCGTTGTTCCGGCTGCTGGAGTCGTGGGGCGTCCGGCCTGATGCGGTACTCGGCCATTCTGTGGGTGAGTTGGCTGCTGCCTGTGTCGCGGGTGTGTGGTCGCTTGAGGACGCGGTGCGTGTGGTGGCTGCTCGTGGGCGGTTGATGCAGGCGCTGCCGGAGGGCGGTGCGATGGTCGCCGTCCAGGCTGGTGAGCATGAGTTGGAGTTGCCGGAGGGTGTGGAGCTGGCGGCGGTCAATGGTCCGTCGTCGGTGGTGCTGTCCGGTGACGAGGAGGCCGTGCTCGCTGAGGCCGCCCGCTGGTCGGACCGCCGCACCAAGCGCCTCCAGGTGAGCCACGCTTTCCACTCCCACCGGATGGATCCGATCCTGGACGAGTTCCGTCAGGTGCTGGAGTCTGTGACGTTCCACGCTCCGAAGCTGCCGTTCGTCTCGACGGTGACCGGTGCTGCGGTGGCGGACGAGCTGTGCGAGCCGGGCTACTGGGTGCGTAACGTCCGGGAGACCGTCCGTTTCGCCGATGCTGTGGTGGCGGCGGAGGCCGGTGTCTTTGTGGAGTTGGCGCCGGATGCGGTGTTGTCGGGGCCGGTGGGCGAATCGGTTGAGGGCGTGTTGTGTGTTCCTGTGCAGCGGGCGGGCAAGCCGGCCGCGCAGGCTGTGGTGACGGCGTTGGGTGTGCTGCACGCGCATGGTGTCGATGTGGAGTGGGACCGGTTCTTCGCCGGTACCGGTGCCCGTCGTGTCGACCTGCCCACCTACGCCTTCCAGCGCGAACGCTTCTGGCTCGCGCCGCCCGCGGCCGGCCCCGTCGGCCTCGCGGGCGTCGGTCTCACGGCCACCGGGCACCCCCTGCTCGGCGCCAGCGTCGAACTGCCCGGCACGGACGCGGTGGCGTTCACCGGCAGCGTGTCGCTGAGCACCCACCCGTGGCTGGCCGACCACGCCATCCTGGGGCCGGCCCTGCTGCCGGGCACGGCGTTCCTGGACCTCGCCCTCGCGGCGGGCGAACACGTCGGCTGCCCGCGGGTGGACGACCTCGCGCTGCAGGCCCCGCTGGCGCTCCCGGCCCACGGCTCGGTGCGCCTGCAGGTCAGGGTCGAGGGGACCGAGCCCGACGGGAGCCGCCAGGTCGGCATCTACTCGCGGCCCGAGGACGACGAGGACGCCTGGACCCAGCACGCGATCGGCGTGCTGGCGCCCGAGAGCGGCCCCGCCGCCGAGGCGCTGACCGAGTGGCCGCCCCAGGGCGCCGAACCCGTGTCCGTGGACGGCCTGTACGACGACCTGGCCGCCACCGGGTTCGCGTACGGCCCCCTCTTCCGCGGCCTGCGTGCCGCCTGGGTGCGGGACGGCGCCGTCTACGCCGACATCGCCCTTCCGGACGAGACGGCCTCCGTCGCGGGCTACGGCCTGCACCCGGCGCTGCTCGACGCCGCCCTGCACGCGCTCGGCTGCGCGAACCTGGTCCCGGACTGGGCGGACGGCCAGCTGCCCTTCGCGTGGACCGGCGCGCGGATCCACGCCGTCGGTGCCAGGGCGCTGCGCGTCCGGCTCCGGGCCGAGAACGGCGGGATCGCACTGACCGCGGCCGATGCCGGCGGACAGCCCGTGGCCGAGATCGAGGGAGTCCGGCTGCGGCCCGTCGGCGACGCGCGTGCCGTCCGCGCGGCGGCGGGCGCGCGCCCCTACCGGGTCGAGTGGGTGCCCGTCGTACCGGCGGACGACCGCGCGGACGACGACATCACCGTCGTCCCCGTGACCGGCCGTAGCGCCGGCGGCGACATCGTGGCCGAGGTGCGTGCCGGCGTCGCCGCCGCCCTGGCCCGGCTCCAGGAATGGCTGGCCGACGACCGGCCCGAGCGCCTGGTCTTCGTCACCCGGGGCGCCGTCGCGGCGCTGCCGGACGAGGCACCGGACCCGGTGGCCGCCGCGGTGTGGGGCCTGGTGCGCTCCGCCCAGTCCGAGCACCCCGGCCGGTTCGTCCTCGCCGACCTGGCGCCGGACGACGACAACCACGACTCGATCGCCTCCACGGCCCTCCGCACCGGCGAGCCCCAGATCGCCGTACGGAACGGAGCGCTCTACGCGCCCCGGTTGGCGCGCGGGGCCTCTCAGCCCGCTGGTGAGGTGCCGTTCGGTGCGGACGATGTAGTGCTGGTGACCGGTGGTACGGGTGCCCTGGGCCGTGTGGTGGCCCGGCATCTGGTGGCCGAGCACGGTGTGCGCAGGCTGGTGCTGGCTAGCCGTCGGGGCGGTGCCGAGGAACTGGTCGCCGAGTTGGGCGAGTTGGGCGCCGCTGTGGATGTGGTGGCGTGTGATGTGTTCGACCGGGACGCGCTGAAGCGCGTGATCGCACAGTTCCCGCTGACGGGTGTGGTGCACGCGGCCGGTGTGCTGGATGACGGCACGGTGGAGTCGCTGACCCCTGACCGGGTCGACGGGGTGCTGAAGGCGAAGGTCGACGGTGCCTGGCATCTGCACGAGCTGACGTCCGGACTGGACCTGCGTGCCTTTGTGTTGTTCTCGTCGCTCGCGGGTGTCGTGGGCACCGCGGGGCAGGGCGGGTACGCGGCGGCGAACGCCGCGCTGGACGCGCTCGCGGAGCATCGGCGGGCGCAGGGCCTGCCCGCCACCTCCATCGCCTGGGGGCCCTGGACCGACGGCATGACCACGGGGCTGGGGCGGGCGGACCGCGCCCGTATCAGCCGGTCGGGAACCCGGGCCCTCGGTACCGAGGACGGGCTCGCCCTCTTCGACCAGGCCGTACGCGGCACCGACGCGCTCGCCGTCGCCGCGCTGTGGGACCTGTCCGCGCTGCGCGCGGCGCAGTCGCTGCCGCCTCTGTTCCAGGCGCTCGTCGGGCGTCCGGTCCGGCGGACGGTCGCCGACGGTGCCGGGCGGGGCGCCGAGTGGGCCGACCGGTTCACCGGGCTGTCGCCGGCCGAGAGCGAACGCGCCGCCGTCGAGTGGGTCCGTGAGCAGGCGGCGGCCGTGCTGGGGCACGCATCCTCTTCCGCTGTCGCCGCGGACCGGGCCTTCCTCGACCTGGGCTTCGACTCGCTCACCGCCGTCGAACTGCGCAACCGGCTCGCCACGGCGACCGGGCTGCGGCTCGGCACGACCGCCGTGTTCGACTACCCCACCCCGGCCGGGCTGGCCGCGCACCTGCTGGAGCGCGTGCTCGGCGCCACGACCGGCTCGGCGCAGCCGGCTCCCGCCGCCGTACCGGCGGACGAGCCGATCGCGATCGTCGGTATGGCCTGCCACTACCCGGGCGGGATCACCTCCCCGGACGAGCTGTGGCGCGCGGTCGCCGAAGGCCGCGACGCGATCTCCGGGTTCCCGACCGACCGCGGCTGGGACCTGCGGGCCCTGTTCGCCGACGACCCCGAGCGGCCCGGCACCAGCCACACCCGCGAAGGCGGATTCCTGCACGACGCGGGCGAGTTCGACGCCGACTTCTTCGGCATCAGCCCGCGAGAGGCCCTGGCCATGGACCCGCAGCAGCGGCTGCTGCTGGAGGCGTCCTGGGAGGCGATCGAGCGCGCCGGGATCGACCCGGCATCGCTGCGCGGCAGCCGGACCGGCGTCTACGCGGGAGTGATGTACCACGACTACGCGGCCCGCGTGGACGTCCTGCCCGACGGCGTCGAGGGCTACCTCGGCACCGGCAACTCGGGCAGCATCGCCTCCGGCCGGATCGCCTACGCCCTCGGCCTGGAGGGCCAGGCCGTCACCGTCGACACCGCCTGCTCCTCGTCGCTGGTCGCCCTGCACTGGGCCGTCCAGTCGCTGCGCTCCGGCGAGAGCGACCTCGCGCTCGCCGGCGGTGTCACCGTGATGGCCACCCCGGGTGTCTTCGTCGACTTCTCCCGGCAGCGCGGCCTCGCCACCGACGGACGCTGCAAGTCGTACGGCGCCGGCGCCGACGGCACCGGCTGGTCCGAGGGCGTCGGCATGCTCCTGGTCGAACGGCTCTCCGACGCCCGACGCAACGGGCACCGGGTGCTGGCCGTCATCCGCGGCACCGCCGTCAACCAGGACGGCGCGTCCAACGGGCTCACCGCGCCCAACGGGCCCTCGCAGCAGCGGGTGATCCGGCAGGCGCTGGCCGACGCGGGCCTCAGGCCGTCCGACGTGGACGCCGTGGAGGGCCACGGCACCGGCACCTCGCTCGGCGACCCGATCGAGGTGGAGGCGCTGCTCGCCGCCTACGGCCAGGAGCGCGCCGAACCGCTGTGGCTCGGCTCCATCAAGTCCAACATCGGGCACACGCAGGCCGCCGCCGGTGTGGCCGGTGTGATCAAGATGGTCGAGGCCATGCGGCACGGTGTGCTGCCCCGCACGCTGCACGCCGACGAGCCGTCCCCGCACATCGACTGGGCCTCCGGCGCGGTGGAACTCCTGGCCGAGGAGCGGGAGTGGCCGCGCACGGACCGGCCGCGCCGGGCCGCCGTGTCCTCCTTCGGTCTGTCCGGCACCAACGCCCATGTGGTGCTGGAACACCCGGACCACGGTGACCACCAGCCTGCCGAGGCCGGCGAACGGCCCGCCGTCCCCGTGCCGGTGGCGCTGTCGGCGCGTACCGACGCGGGACTGCGGGCCCAGGCCGACCGGCTCGCCGCCGCGCTGACCGCCGACCCGGACCTGATCCCGCTCGACATCGCCTACTCCGCGGTGACCGGGCGGGCCCGGCTGGAGCGCCGGGCCAGCGTCGTCGCGGCGACCCGCGAGGAACTGCTGGCCGGGCTCCGCGAGTTGGGACCGGCCACGGTGGCCGGCACCGGACACACCGCGTTCCTGTTCACCGGGCAGGGCGCCCAGCGCCCCGGCACCGGCGAGGAACTGGCCGCCGCCCACCCGGTGTTCGCCGCCGCCTACGCCGAGGTGTGCGCCGCGTTCGACGTGGTCCTCGACCGGCCGCTGCGCGAGGTCGTCGCCACCGGCGACGGGCTCGACGACACCGGGTACGCACAGCCGGCGCTGTTCGCGCTGGAGGTCGCGCTCGGACGGCTCTTCGAGTCCTGGGGCGTCGTACCGGACTTCCTGCTCGGCCACTCCGTCGGCGAACTGGCCGCCGCGCATCTGGCCGGCGTGTGGTCGCTGCCCGACGCGGTGCGCGTCGTCGCCGCCCGCAGCCGGCTCATGGCCGCCCTGCCGGCGGGCGGCGCGATGGCCGCCGTCGAGGCGCCCGAGGACGAAGTGGCCGCCGAACTCGCCGACGGCGCGGTGCTCGCCGCGGTCAACGGCCCCCGTTCCGTGGTCGTCTCCGGCGCGCGGGACGCGGTGCTGGCCACCGCAGAGCTGTGGGCCGCGCGCGGCTGCCGCACCCGGGAACTGAAGGTGTCGCACGCCTTCCACTCGCCGCTGATGGAGCCCATGCTCGCCGACTTCGCGGCGGCCCTGGCCGACGTGGAGTTCCGTGCGCCGCGGATCCCCCTGGTGTCCACGGTGACCGGCACCGTCGCCGGCGACGAGCTGTGCACCCCCGGCTACTGGGTCCGGCACGTCCGGGACACCGTCCGGTTCGCCGACGGCGTCCGCGCCCTCGGCGAGGCCGGCGTGGACACCGTCGTGGAACTCGGCCCGGACGGCGTCCTCACCGCGATGGCCGCCCCGCTGCTGCCGGACGCCGCCGTGGCCGTGCCCACGCTGCGCGCCGGACGCCCCGAGGCGCCCGCCGTCGCCGCTGCGCTCGGCGCCCTGCACGACCGGGGCACGGCGGTGGACTGGCCGGCCTTCTTCGCGGGCACCGGAGCCCGGACCGTCGAACTGCCGACGACCGCGTTCCAGCGCACCCGCTACTGGCTGGAGTCCGCCGCGCGGACCGGCGACCTCTCCGCCGCCGGGCTCGCCACCGCCGGGCACCCGCTGCTCGGGGCCGCCGTCGACTCGCCCGACGGGATGCTGCTCACCGGCCGGCTCGACACGGCCACCCATCCCTGGCTGGCCGACCACACCGTCCTGGACACCGTCCTGCTGCCCGGCACCGCCTTCGTGGAACTCGCCCGCGCGGCCGGCGAACGCGTCGGCCTGCCCCGGGTACGGGAACTCACCCTGGCCGCGCCGCTCGTACTGCCCGCGGACGGCTCGGTCCTGGTCCAGGTGCACGTGGGCACCGCCGCCGACGGCGAGCGGCCGGTCACCGTGTCCGCCCGCGCCGACGACGGCCGGGAGTGGGTGCGGCACGCCACCGGCGTCCTCGCCCCGGCGGCACCGGCACCCGGCACCGACCCGCTGCCCTGGCCGCCGCAGGACGCCGAACCGGTGGTGACGGCCGGCCACTACGACGAGCTGGCCGCCGCCGGCCTCGGCTACGGCCCCGCCTTCCGCGCCCTGCGCGCGGTCTGGCGGCGCGGTGACGGCCCGGCCGCCGAGGTGTTCGCCGAGATCGGCCCCGCGCCGGGCACCGACCCCGCGGGCTTCGGCGTGCACCCGGCGCTGCTCGACACGGCCCTGCACGCGGCCGCTGTCGGCGGACTCGGCGTCGCGGGCGTGCCGTTCACCTGGAGCGACGTGGAGGTGCACACCGCCGGCGCCCGCTCCCTGCGGGTCCGGATCGCCCCGGACGGAAGCGGCGGGCTGTCCCTGCGCGCCACGGACGACGAGGGCCGCGCCGTGATCGAGGTCGGAGCGCTGCGTCTGCGCGCGATCGCCCCGGAGGACCTGCGCACCGCGCCGGCCGCCACCGAGGCGCTGTTCGACCTGGACTGGGTGCCGGTCTCCGTGGCGCAGGGCCCGCGGCCCGCCGGACACTGGGCGGTGCTCGCCCCCACGGACGCGGAGCTGGCCGACGTACTGGGGGCCGGGACCGAGACGGTCAAGGACCTCGCGACAGTGCCGGACGGCCTGGACATCGTGCTCGCGGCCGTGTCCGGCGGGGCCGGGGGCGCGACCGATGTGCCCGAGGCCGTCCGGGTCGCCCTGCGCGACGCCCTCGACCTGGTGCAGACATGGGTGGCGGGGGAGTCCGCCGCCCGGCTGGTCCTGCTCACCCGCGGCGCGGTGGCGCTCGCCGGTGAGCGGCCCGACCTGGCCGGTGCCGCGGCCTGGGGCCTGGTGCGCGCGGCGCAGTCCGAGCACCCCGGCCGGCTCGTGCTGGCCGACGTGGACGACGACGCGGCGTCCCTGGCCGCGCTGCCCGCGGCCCTGGCGACGGGCGAGCCGCAGCTGGTGATCCGCGCCGGTGCGGTCCGCGCCGCCCGCCTGGTCCGCGCCACCCCCGCCGAACCCGCCGTACCCGCCGCCCCGCTCGGCGCGCGCGGCACGGTGCTGGTCACCGGAGCCACCGGCAGCCTCGGCACCCTGGTGGCCCGGCACCTGGTCGCCGAGCACGGCGCCCGGCGGCTGCTGCTGGTCAGCCGGCAGGGCCGGCAGCCGGAGCTGGCCGCGGAACTCGCCGCGGCCGGCGCCGAGGTCCGCTTCGCGGCGTGCGACGTCGCCGACCGGGACGCGCTGGCCGCGCTCCTGGCGAGCGTCGACCCCGAGCACCCCGTGACGGCCGTCGTGCACGCCGCGGGTGTGCTCGACGACGGCGTCGTCGCGGCGCTCGACCCGGACCGGCTCGACACCGTCCTGCGGCCCAAGGCGGACGCCGCCTGGCACCTGCACGAACTCACCGGCGACCTGGACGCGTTCATACTGTTCTCGTCCGCCGCGGGACTCCTCGGCGCACCCGGACAGGCCAACTACGCGGCCGCCAACGCGTTCCTGGACGCCCTGGCGGCGCACCGCCGGGCCGCCGGCCTGCCCGCGGTGTCGATCGCCTGGGGCCCCTGGGCCGACGGCATGGCCGCACAGCTCGACACCCGGCGCGCCTCCCGGGCCGGACTGCTGCCGCTCGACGCCGCACTCGGCCTGGCGCTGTTCGACACCGCCCGTACCGGAGCACCGACCGCACCGCTCGCCGCCCGGCTCGACCTGCCGGGACTGCGCGCCAGGGCGGCGGAACTCCCGCCGTTCCTGCGGGCCCTGGTGCCCGCCCCGGCCCGGACGGCACCCGAACCGGCCGAGCCGCTCGCGGACACCCTGGCCGCGCTGCCCGTCGCGGAACGGGAACGCCGGGCACTCGACGCCGTCCTGCGGCACACCGCCGAGGTACTCGGCCACGCCACGGCCGACGGCGTCGACCGCGACCGCGGCTTCCAGCAGCTCGGCTTCGACTCCCTGATGTCCGTCGAACTGCGCAACCGGCTGGGCGCCGCCGCGGGCCTGCGGCTGCCCGCCACGGTGATCTTCGATCACCCCACGCCCGCCGCGCTCGCGGCCCACCTGGTGGCCGAACTGGCCCCCGGCCGCCCCACCGTGGCGTCCCTGCGCACCAGCACACTCGCCGAACTGGAGGACGCGGCAGCCGAGTTCGCCGGCGACCCCGAGCTGCGCGAGGGCCTGCGTACCCGGCTGCGAGCACTGCTGCGCACCCTCGACGACCCGGCCCCGGACGAGCCGCTCGACGAGACCGGCGAGGAGAGCCTCGCCGATCTGCTCGACCTCGCCGACCGGGAGCTGGGGGACTTCTGATGACCGAGCACGACCGCACGACCGACCGCACCACCGCACGAGGAGCCACCGCGTTGTCCCAGGAACAGACCGACGACCGCAAGGTCGTGGAGACGCTCAAGCGCCTGACCACCGACCTGCGCCGCGCCAAGCAGCGGCTGCGCGAGGCCGAGGACCGGGCGCACGAGCCGATCGCGATCGTCGGCATGGCCTGCCGGTACCCCGGTGGCGTCAGCTCGCCGGAGGACCTGTGGCGGCTCGTCCTGGACGGCCGGGACGCCATGGGCGCCTTCCCCACCGACCGCGGCTGGGACCTGGCGGCCCTCTTCGCCGACGACCCCGAGCGCTCCGGCACCAGCCACACCCGCGAGGGCGGGTTCCTGCACGACGCGGGCGAGTTCGACCCCGGCCTGTTCGGCATCAGCCCCCGCGAGGCGCTCGCCATGGACCCGCAGCAGCGGCTCCTCCTGGAGACCGCCTGGGAGGCCGTCGAACGCGCCGGCATCGACCCCACCTCGCTGCGCGGCAGCCGCACCGGCGTCTACGCCGGCGTGATGTACCACGACTACGGCACCGGGGCCGACCCCCTGCCCGAGGGTGTCGAGGGCTACCTCGGCCTCGGCACCGCGGGCAGCGTCGCCAGCGGCCGGATCGCCTACACACTGGGCCTGGAGGGCCCCGCCGTCACCGTCGACACCGCCTGCTCCTCGTCCCTGGTCGCCCTGCACTCCGCCGTCCGGGCCCTGCGCGCCGGGGAGTGCACGATGGCCCTGGCCGGCGGCGCGACCGTGCTGTCCACCCCGGCCGTCTTCGTGGACTTCTCCCGCCAGGGCGGACTCGCCGCCGACGGACGCTGCAAGTCCTACTCCGCCGAAGCCGACGGCACCGGCTGGTCCGAGGGCGTCGGCATGCTCCTCGTCGAACGGCTCAGCGACGCCGAACGGCTCGGCCACCCCGTCCTCGCCGTGCTGCGCGGCTCCGCGGTCAACCAGGACGGCGCCAGCAGCGGCCTCACCACCCCCAACGGGCCGGCCCAGCAGCGGGTCATCCGGCAGGCGCTCGCCGACGCCCGACTCACCCCCGCCGACCTGGACCTCGTGGAGGGCCACGGCACCGGCACCCCGCTCGGCGACCCGATCGAGGTGCAGGCCCTGCTCGCCACCTACGGCCAGGACCGCGCCGAACCGCTCTGGCTCGGCTCGGTGAAGTCCAACATCGGCCACACCCAGGCCGCCGCCGGTGTCGCCGGAGTCATCAAGGCCGTCCTGGCCCTCCGGCACGGCGTACTGCCCGGCACCGCCCACCTGACCGAGCCGACCCCACAGGTCGACTGGACCGCCGGCGCCGTGGAACCGCTGCGGGAGACACGCGCCTGGCCCGAGACCGGCAGGCCGCGCCGCGCCGCGGTGTCCTCGTTCGGCATCAGCGGCACCAACGCCCACATCGTCCTGGAACAGGCCCCCGCCCCCGCGGCACCGGAGCCCGCCGGAGACCAGGCCGTTCCGGCACCGCGGTCCGCCGGGGACCAGGCCACCGCGGCGCGGACGTCCGCGGGAGACCAGACCTCCGCCGCGCCGGCCCCCGCCGGGCCCCGCCCCGCCCCCGCCGCCCTCCCCGTCCCCCTCTCCGCCGCGACCGAGCCCGGCGTCCGTGCCCAGGCCCTCCGGCTGGCCGCCCACCTCGCCGAGCACCCCGAACTCGCCCCGCAGGACATCGCGTTCAGCGCCGCCACCACGCGCGCCGCGCTGGCGTCCCGGGCCGTCGTGCTCGCCGACGACCGGGCCGGACTGCTGGACGCCCTCACCGCGCTGGCCGAGGGACGGCCCGACCCCGCCGTCGTCACCGGCACCGCCGCGGCCGGCGCGCGCCGGATCACCTTCGTCTTCCCCGGCCAGGGCGCCCAGTGGGCCGGCATGGCCGTACCCCTGCTGGAGACCTCGCCGGTGTTCGCGGCGAAGTGGGCCGAATGCGCCCGCGCGCTCGCCCCCTGGGTGGACTGGTCGCCCGACGAGGCGATCCGCTCCCCGCAGGCACTGGAGCGGGTCGACGTCGTCCAGCCCGTGCTGTGGGCCGTCATGGTCAGCCTCGCCGAGCTGTGGCGGGCCGCGGGCGTACGGCCCGACGCCGTACTCGGCCACTCGCAGGGCGAGATCGCCGCCGCCTGCGTCGCCGGCGCCCTGTCCCTGGAGGACGGCGCGAAGGTCGTCGCGCTGCGCGCCAAGGCCCTGCTCGCGCTCGCCGGCCGCGGCGGCATGCTCTCGGTCCCGCTGCCCGAGGCGGAGGTCCGCGCCCGGCTCGACAGCCGGCCCGGCCTCGGCGTCGCCGCCGTCAACGGGCCCGCCACCGTGGTGGTCTCCGGCGAGACGGCCGCCCTGGACGAGGCCCAGGCCGCCTGGGAGGCCGAGGGCGTCCGGGTGCGCCGCATCCCCGTCGACTACGCCTCGCACTCCCCGCACGTCGCCGAGGTCCGCGACCGCCTCGCCGCCGACCTCGCCGGCATCGCCCCGCGCCCGGCCGAGGTGACCTTCCTGTCCACTCTCACCGGGGAACCCCTCGACACCACCGGACTCGACGCCGACTACTGGTACCGCAACCTGCGCGAGCAGGTCCGCTTCGAGGCGGCCACCCGGCGCGCCCTCGAGCAGGGCCACCGCGTGTTCATCGAGGTCGGCCCGCACCCCGTGCTCACGCTCGGCGTGCAGCAGACCGCCGAGGCCATGGACGTGCCCGCCGCGGCGATCGCCACCCTCCGCCGCGACCAGGGCGACCTGCTCCGCTTCCGCACCGCGCTCGCCGAGGCCGCCGTCCTCGGCGCCCCCGTCGACTGGGCCGCCGAACTCGCCCCGTACGGACCCCGCCGGGTCGACCTGCCCACCTACGCCTTCCAGCGCGAGCGCTACTGGCTCACCCCGCAGCGGCGCGCCGCCCTGGCCGCCAGCACCGGCACCGACCCGTGGGACGGCCGGTTCTGGGACATCGTGGACCGCGCCGACGTCGAGGAACTCTCCCGCGCGCTCGGCGTCGACACGGACGACCCGCTCACCGCCGTCGTACCGGCCCTCTCGCGCTGGCGCCGCCTGCTGCGCGAGCGGTCCGCCGTGGACAGCTGGCGCTACACCGTCGCCTGGGAGCGGCTCGCCGTCCCCGACAGCGCCCGGCTGACCGGGCCGTGGCTGCTCGTCGTACCCGAGACCCGGGCCGGTGACGGACTCGCCGCGCAGTGCGCCGCCGCGCTCACCGGGCACGGCGCCGACGTCACCACGCTCACCCTGGGCGCGGACGACACCGACCGCGCGGCGCTCGCGGCCCGGCTGACCGGCCTCCGCCCGGCCGGCGTGCTGTCCCTGCTCGCCCTGGACGACGCCCCGCACGCCGCGCACCCGGCCCTGCCCACCGGACTGGCCCTGACCGTCGCCCTCGTACAGGCCCTCGGCGACGCCGGCGTCACCGCGCCCCTGTGGTGCGCCACCCGGGGTGCCGTCGCCACCGGCCCCGCCGACCAGGTCACCGCGCCCGCCCAGGCGCAGATCTGGGGCCTGGGCCGGGTCGTCGCGCTGGAGCACCCCGACCGCTGGGGCGGCCTGATCGACCTGCCCGCCGAGTGGGACGACCGCGCCGCGGGCCGGCTGGCCGCCCTGCTCGCCGCCGGCGGCGACGAGGACCAGACGGCGCTGCGCGCCACCGGCGTGTCCGCCCGCCGCCTGACCCGCGCGCCGCTCGGCACCGAGCCCGCCCCCCGGCCCTGGCGGCCCGCCGGCACCGTCCTGCTCACCGGCGGCACCGGCGCCCTCGGGCCGCACCTGGTGCGCTGGCTGGCCGAACAGGGCGCCGAGCGCATCGTGCTGCCCGGCCGCCGCGGCGCCGACGCACCGATCGCGGCCGAGCTGACCGCCGAACTGGCCGGCACCGGCACCGAACTCCACTTCCCGGTCTGCGACGTCACCGACCGCGCCGAACTGGCCGCGCTCATCGACGGACTCGACACGGCCGGGACCCCGGTGCGCAGCGTCCTGCACGCCGCCACCGCCCTCGAACTGCGCCCGCTGGCCGACACCCCCGTCGACACCTTCGCCGACCAGACGGCCGCCAAGGTGCTCGGCGCCCGGCACCTCGACGAACTCCTCGCCGACCGGGACCTGGACGCCTTCGTGCTGTTCTCCTCGGTCGCAGGCGTCTGGGGCAGCGGACTGCACGCCCCCTACGCCGCCGCCAACGCCTACCTCGACGCCCTCGCCGAGGACCGCCGGGCCCGCGGCCTGACCGCGACCTCCGTCGCCTGGGGCATCTGGGCCGCCGTCAACGAGTGGGACGGCGTGAACGAGGACGTCGACCCCGAACGCGTCGGCCGGCAGGGCCTGCCGTTCCTCGACCCGGACCTCGCCGTCGCCGGCCTGCGGCAGACGCTCGACCACGACGAGACGACCGTGGTGATCGCCGACGTCGACTGGACCCGGTTCGTCCCGGTGTTCTGCTCCGCGCGCCGCCGGCCGCTGCTGGAGTCCGTGCCCGAGGCCGCCGCCGTCCTGCGCACCGCCACCGTCGACACTGGAACCGTGTCCGCGCTGCGCGAGCGGCTCGGCGCCCTGCCCGAGGCCGGCCGCCGACGGGCCGTCACCGAACTGGTCCGCGAGCACGCCGCCGCCGTCCTCGGCCACGACTCGCCCGCCGCGCTCCCCGCCGACCGCGCCTTCCGGGACGTCGGCTTCGACTCCATCACCGCGGTCGAGCTGCGCAACCGGCTCCGCTCGGCCACCGGCCTGGCGCTGCCCGCCACCCTCGTCTTCGACCACCCGTCGCCCACCGCGCTGGCCGACCACCTGCTCGCGCTCGCCTTCGACACCGCCGCGGCGGACGTCGCCGTGCCCGCCGCCCGCGCCGCCGCCGATGACGACGACCCGATCGCGATCGTCGGCCTCAGCTGCCGCTACGCCGGCGGCGTCGCCTCCCCGGACGAGCTGTGGCAGCTCGTCGTGGCCGGGCAGGACGCGGTGGGCGGCCTGCCCACCGACCGCGGCTGGGACCTCGACTCGCTCTACGACTCCGACCCCGACGCCCGCGGCCGCAGCTACGTCCGCCAAGGGGCCTTCCTCACCGACCCCGCCGGCTTCGACGCCGCCTTCTTCGGCATCGCCCCGGCGGAGGCCCGCGCCACCGACCCGCAGCAGCGGCTGCTCCTGGAGGCCGCCTGGGAGGCGTTCGAGCACGCCGGCATCGACGTCACCGGCCTGCGCGGCGGGCGCGTCGGCGTCTTCGCCGGCGCCAACGTCGGCGACTACGCCTCCAGCCGCGGCCCCGGCGCCGGCGGCTCCGACGGACAGCTGCTCACCGGCAACGTGCCGAGCGTGATCTCCGGCCGGATCTCCTACACCTTCGGTTTCGAGGGCCCGGCCGTCACCGTGGACACCGCCTGCTCGTCCTCCCTGGTCGCCCTCCACCTGGCCTGCCAGTCGGTGCGCAGCGGCGAGAGCGACCTGGCCCTGGCCGGCGGCGTCGCCCTCATGTCCAGCCCGGCCGCCCTGATCGGCTTCTCCGCGCAGCGCGGCCTGTCCGGCGACGGCCGCTGCAAGGCCTTCGCCGACGCCGCCGACGGCACCGGCCTCGCCGAGGGCGTCGGGCTGCTGCTGGTGGAACGCCTCTCCCGGGCCCGCGCCCAGGGCCACCGCGTCCTCGCCCTCGTACGCGGCTCGGCGATCAACCAGGACGGCGCCTCCAACGGGCTCACCGCCCCCAGCGGACCCGCCCAGCAGCGCGTCATCACCGCCGCGCTCGCCGACGCCGGGCTGCGGCCCGTCGACGTCGACGCCGTGGAGGCCCATGGCACCGGCACCCGCCTCGGCGACCCGATCGAGGCCCAGGCCCTGCTCGCCACCTACGGCCAGGACCGCACCGAACCGCTCTGGCTCGGCTCGGTGAAGTCCAACATCGGCCACTCCCAGGCAGCGTCCGGCGCGGCCGGCGTGATCAAGACCGTGCAGGCGCTGCGGCACGGCCTGCTGCCCGCCACGCTCCACGTGGACCGGCCCACCAGCCAGGTCGACTGGACCACCGGCGCCGTCGAGGTGCTGACCGAGGCCCGGGACTGGCCGGCCGTGGACCGGCCGCGGCGGGCCGCCGTGTCGGCGTTCGGCCTGTCCGGCACCAACGCCCACGTGATCCTCGAACAGGCCCCCGCCGAGGAGGTTCACCCGGCCTTCGGCGAGGACACCTCGCAGACCGCGCCCGAGCCCGCGCGGCCCGTGGTGTGGCCGGTGCACGGCCGTACCCGGGACGCCCTGCGCGCCCAGGCCGCGCGGCTGCGCACCCACCTGGAGACCCGCCCCGACGCCCGCCCGGCCGACGTCGGCTGGACCCTCGCGGCCGGCCGGGCCGTGTTCGACCACCGCGCCGTGGTGCTCGGCACCGACCGCGCCGAGCTGCTGCGCGGACTCGACGCCGTCGCCGCCGGCACCCCCGACCCCGCGGTCGCCGACGGCGCCGCCCAGGGCGCCGACCGGACCGTGTTCGTCTTCCCCGGACACGGCGCCCAGTGGCCCGGCATGGCCCGGCAGCTCTTCGACGACTTCCCGGTGTTCCGCCAGAGCGTGCTCCAGTGCGCCGACGCCTTCGCCGAGTTCGTCGACTGGTCCCTGCTCGACGTGCTCCGCGACGAGGAGGGCGCGCCGCCGCTGCACCGCGTGGACGTCGTCCAGCCCGCCCTGTTCACCATGATGGTGTCGCTGGCCGCGCTGTGGCGTTCGTTCGGCGTGGAGCCGTCGGCCGTGGTCGGCCACAGCCAGGGCGAGATCGCCGCCGCCTACGTGGCGGGCGCCCTCGACCTGCGGGACGCCGCCCGGATCGTCGCCACCCGCGGCAAGGCCTGGCTGACCCTGGCCGGCACCGGCGGCATGGCCTCCGTGGCGCTGCCCCGCGCCGAGGCGGCCGAGCGGCTGCGCCCGTTCGGCCACCGCCTGGACATCGCGGCCGTCAACGACCCGCGCTCGGTCACCGTCGCCGGCGACCTCGACGCGCTGGAGGAGTTCCTGACCGGCCTGGAGACCGAGGGCGTCCGCGTCCGCCGGGTCCGCCAGATCGTCGGCGCGGGCCACACCGCGCACGTCGACGCGCTGCGCGACCAGCTGATCGAGACCCTCGCGCCGACCGCGCCGCGCTCCGCGCCGATCGCGTTCTGCTCCACCGTCACCGGCGAACTGCTCGACACCGCCAGCCTCGACCACCACTACTGGTACCGCAACGCGCGGCACACCGTCCTGTTCGAACAGGCGGTCCGGACGCTGGGGGAGCAGGGCTACGGCCCCTTCCTGGAGATCAGCGCACACCCGATGTTCACCGTCGCCGTGCAGGAGACCCTGGAGGACGCCGGCGCCGGCGCCGCGGTCCTCGCCACGCTACGCCGCGACGAGGGCGGGCGGGACCGGTTCCTGCGCGCCGCCGCCGAGGCCCACACGGCCGGCGTCACCGTCGACTGGCGCCCGGCCTTCGCGGGCACCGGAGCCCGTACGGCCGACCTGCCGACGTACGCCTTCCAGCGCACCCGGCACTGGCTGGAGCCGGGCGGGGACAGCGGCGACGTGACGGCCGCCGGCCTGGCACCGGCCGGGCATCCGCTGCTCGGCGCCGTGGTCGAACTCGCCGACGCGGCCCTGGTCCTGACCGGCCGGCTCTCCGCCACCGCACAGCCCTGGCCGGGGCCCGAGGCGCCGGACGCCACGCTCGTCGACCTCGTCCTGGCCGCCGCCGACCTGGCCGACTGCGCGGGCATCGGCGAACTGACCGTGCACGAACCGCTGGTCGTGCCGGCCGGCGGCGCCGACACCCGGGTGACCGTCGGCGCACCCGACGCGGCGGGCACCCGCACGGCCGCCGTCCACACCCGCACCGCGGACAGCCCATGGGTACGCCACGCCGAGGCCACGCTCGTCACCCGGCCGGCCCCCGGCGAGTCCCTGACCGACTGGCCGCCGGCCGGCGCGGAACCGATCGACCCGCCCGCGGAGGCGGGCCGCGCCGGAGTCGCCGTGACCGCCGCCTGGCAGCGCGGTGACGACCTCTTCGCCGAAGTCGCGCTCGACGACGGCACCGCCGAGCGGGCCGACGCGTTCGCGCTGCATCCGCTGCTGCTGGACGCCGCCCTCAGCCCGCTGCTCGACGGCGAACTGACACCCACCGCGTGGTCGGGCGTCCGCCTGCACGCGACCGGGGCAAGGACCCTGAGAGCGCGCGCGGAGCGCACCGGCCCCGACACCGTGGCGCTCACCCTGGCCGACCCCGAGGGCGGCCCGGTGCTGACCGCCGACACCGTCCGCCTCGCCGCCGCGCCCGCCGCGGGAGCCGGCCGGCGGATCGGCAAGGACGCCCTGTTCCGGATGGAGTGGGTGCCGGCGCCGCTCGCCCCGGCCACGCCCGGCCGCTGGGCCGTCCTCGGAGCCGACCCGCTCGGCGCCGCCGACACCCTGCGCGCCCTCGGCCACACCGTGCACGGCGCCGACGGCCCGGCCGGCCTGACCGAGGTGCCCGACGCGGTGCTGATCACCGCCGCCGGCACCCCGGGCGAGGCGCCCGCCGAGGCACGCACCGTGCTGCACGGCACGCTGGCGGCCCTCCAGGCGCTGCTCGCCGACGACCGGCTCGCCGCCGTACCGCTCGTGGTCCTCACCCGGGGCGCGGCGGCCGACGCGGCGGACGACCTCGCCGGCGCCGCGGCCTGGGGCCTGGTGCGCTCCGCACAGTCGGAGCACCCCGGCCGCTTCGTCCTGGCCGACATCGACGACGACCCCCGCTCCTGGCGGGCGCTGGGCGGCGTACCGGCCACCGGGGAGCCGCAGTTGGCACTGCGGGCCGGCGCGGCCACCGCCCCGAGGCTGGCCCGCCTCACCCCGCCGGACGGCCCGGCGCCGTGGAACCCGGACGGCACCGTCCTCGTCACCGGCGCCTCCGGAGACCTCGGCGCGCTGGTGGCCCGGCACCTGGTCACCGCCCACGGGGTCCGGCACCTCGTCCTCGCCTCCCGGCGCGGCCCCGCCGCCCCGGGCGCCGCCGAACTCGGCGCCGAGCTGCGTGCGTCGGGCGCCGCCACGGTCACGCTCGCGGCCTGCGACACCGCCGACCGCAAGGCCCTCGCCGAACTCCTCGCCGCCGTCCCCGACGAGCACCCGCTCACCGCCGTCGTGCACAGCGCCTCCGTCCTCGACGACGGGGTGATCGCCGCCCTCGACCCGGACCGGCTGGACACCGCGCTGCGCCCGAAGGCCGACGCGGCCTGGCACCTGCACGAACTGACCCGGCATCTGAACCTGTCCGCGTTCGTGCTGTTCTCGTCCGTGGCGGGCACCTTCGGCGGCCTCGGCCAGGGCAACTACGCGGCGGGCAACGCCTTCCTGGACGCGCTGGCCCGCCACCGCCGCGCCCACGGCCTCCCGGCGACCTCCGTGGCCTGGGGCTGGTGGGCGGAACGCGCCGCCAAGAGCGGCCACGGCACGGACGCCGAGACGCCCGTCGCCGTCAACGGCATGACCCCGCTGACCGAGGACCACGGCCTCGCCCTGTTCGACGCGGCCTGCCGCGGCGACGAACCGTTCGTGGTGGCCGGCGCCCTGCACCTGCGCTCGCTGCGCGCCGCGGCCGACGAACTGCCGGCGCCGCTGCGCGGCCTCGTCCGGGCACCCGCCCGCAAGGCCGCAGCCCAGGCCACCGGGGCCGGCACGCCCACGGTGGCCGGGGAACTGGCCGGCAAGTCGCCCGCGCAGCGCGAGGCGTTCCTGGTGGACCTGGTGCGCGACGAGACCGCGCTCGTCCTCGGCCACACCGGCCGGGACGACGTCCCGGCCCACCACCGGTTCCTGGACCAGGGATTCGACTCCCTGGCGGCGCTGAAGCTGCGCAACCGGCTCGCCGCCGCCACCGGGCTGCGGCTGCCGCCGACGCTCGTCTTCGACCACCCGACCCCGACGGAGCTGGCCCGCCATCTGCTGGCCGAACTCGCCCCGCCGGCCGACGCGGAACCGCCCGCGTTCGACGACGAGGACGCCGCCACGGCCGTCCTGGTCCTGGAGGAACTGGGCCAGTTGGACGAGGCCATCACACGGCTGCCCGCCGACGGGCCCGAACGCGCGCGTATCGCAGGTCTGTTGACAGACCTGCTGGCCAGGTGGGGTCGATGAGGTTGCGCACAGCACTGGCCACAGGCCCTGGACCGTCCGATAGCATCACCATGATCGCTACGGCGGGGCGGGACGATCACCGCCCCGGCCGCATCGCGCCACGGGGGCAGGTACGGCTGAGGGCGATCGATACGCGTGAGCAGGCAGGCACGTCCGGCGCCGCACGCACGCACACAAGGGGGAACTGATGGAGAACGTTCAGGCCTGGGTGCTGCCCGCGGGTCCGCAGGACAGGTCCGGCGGCCCGGTGCGCGGCGAGCTGACCCTCACCCGCATCCCGGTGGCCTCCCCCGGCGAGGACGAGGTACTGGTCGAGTCCCTCGTCGGCTGCTGGGAAGCCAACATGGAGCACGCCCTCGCGCGCAGCCCCGTCGACATCGTCCGGCAGCGCGGCGAGGAGCAGATCGTCATCGGCACCTGCGGCGTCGTCCGCGTGCTCAGCACCGGATCGGCCGTGCGCGGACTGCGCGAGGGCCAGGAATGCCTGTGGATCCCGTTCGGCCAGGCCGACCGCAACGGCTACGCGGAGACCATCTGCGCCTACGACGCGCCGGGTTCGCCCGGTCTGCTGGCCGAGCGTATGGTCGTCCCCGCCGACCGGCTCGTGCCGCTGCCGGCCGACGGGCGCTACCCGCTGGAGCGCTGGGCGCCGTTCGCCCGGTACTTCACCGCATGGGACAACTGGCGGGTCACCAGCCGGTGCTGGCGCAGCCAGGTCGACGACGCCTGGGACGAGCAGCCGCTCGTCCTCGGCTGGGGCGGCGGGGTCGTCTTCGCCGAACTCGAACTGGCCCGCCGCGAGGGCTT
This sequence comes from Streptomyces sp. NPDC046727, assembly GCF_040645635.1. NCBI lineage: Bacteria > Bacillati > Actinomycetota > Actinomycetes > Kitasatosporales > Streptomycetaceae > Streptomyces > Streptomyces sp. NPDC046727. Next base: position 266,252 of record NZ_JBEYYR010000008.1, on the reverse strand, counting down.
CCGCACGGCCATGGTGTCCGGCCGTGAGAGCCGGCTGAAGGAGATCGCCGCGTCCGGCGCGATCGCCGTCGACCGCCGCGAGTTCCCCGACCTGGACTACCTCCGGGCCAAGGAGTCCACCGACCCGGACGCCATGGACCGCTACCGCGCCTCCGAGGCCCGGTTCCTGGAGATCGTCGGCGAACTCTCCGGCGGCCACGGTGTCTCGGTCTTCCTGGACAACCTCGGCGGCGGCCTGCACCGGGCCACCATGAAGAGCCTCGCCCGCGAGGGCGTGGTGTCCACCGTCGGCTGGAAGACCGGCATGCGGCTGTGGAACCTGCGCGCCACCGAGTGCATCAGCAGGCACATCCACGTCCACACCCACGCCTGGCGGCTGCAGGACGCCCCCCGCATCCGTGACGTCATGCAGGAGACCGGCTGGCTGCCCGACATCGCCGACGACCCGGTGACCCCGTTCGCCCGCGTCCCCGAACTGGCCGACGCCTACCGCCGGGACGACCTCGACACCTACTTCCCGCTGTTCTCCGGCGCCGGGAGGGGGCTGACCCGATGAGCCCGCGTCCCTATGACGTGGCGGTCGTCGGCATGGCCTGCGCGTTCCCCGGTGCCCCGGACCTCGGCCGGTACTGGGCGAACGTGGTGGCCGGTGTCGACTCCGTCACCGAAGTACCCCCGGACCGCTGGCCGGCCGACCGCCACTGGGGCGGCGCCGACGCGGCCCCCGGCGAGCAGTCGCCGTCGAAATGGGGCGGATTCCTGCCGCCCCTGCCCTTCGACGCCCTCGCCCACGGCGTGCCGCCCAACTCCCTCGGCGGCATCGAGACCGCGCAACTGCTCGCCCTGCACACCGCCGACCGGGCACTGGCCGACGCCGGGTACCGCGAGCGGCCGTTCGACCGGGAGACCACCTCGGTGATCTTCGCCGCGGAGGCGGGGGCCGACCTCGCCTCCGCGTACGCGGCGCGCTCGATGCTCGGGCAGCACCTGGAGTCGGTGCCGCAGGAGCTGGACGCCCGGCTGCCCCGGCTGACCGAGGACTCCTTCCCCGGCACCCTCGCCAATGTCATCGCCGGCCGGGTCGCCAACCGGCTCGACCTCGGCGGCCCCACCTACACCGTCGACGCGGCCTGCGCGTCCTCGCTGGCCGCGCTCGACCAGGCCTGCAAGGAACTCCTCGCCGGAACCAGCGACATGGTGCTGTGCGGCGCCGTCGACACCCACAACGGCCTCCACGACCACCTGCTGTTCGGCTCCGTACGGGCACTCTCGCCCACCGGCCGCTGCCGCGCCTTCGACGCCTCCGCCGACGGCATCGTCCTCGCCGAGGGCGTCGCCTGCCTCGTGCTGAAGCGACTCGCGGACGCCGAACGGGACGGCGACCGCGTCTACGCCGTGATCAAGGCGGTCGGCGCGGGCAGCGACGGGCGCGGCCTCGGCCTGACCGCGCCCCGCCCCGAGGGCCAGCGGCGCGCCCTGGAACGCGCCTACGCCCTCGCGGGCCTGTCCCCCCGCGAGGTCGGCCTCGTCGAGGCGCACGGCACCGGCACGGTGCTCGGCGACCGCACCGAACTGGAGACGCTCACCGAGGTGTTCCGCACGGCCGGCGCCGCTCCCGGAGCGTGCTCGCTCGGCTCGGTGAAGTCCCTCATCGGCCACGCCAAGTGCGCGGCCGGCATGGCGGGACTGATCAAGGCCGTACTCGCCGTGCACACCGGCGTCCGGCCGCCCACCCGCCTCACCGAGCCCAACGCGGCCTGGGACCCGGCGACCAGCCCGTTCGCCTTCGACACCACGGCCCGCCCCTGGGCCGAGCCCCGACGCGTCGCCGGAGTGAGCGCGTTCGGTTTCGGCGGGGTCAACTACCACGCCGTCGTGGCCGCCCCCGCTCCGGACCCGGCGCGGGAGACCGCGCCGAGGTCCGCCGGACTGCTCCTGTTCCGCGGCACCGAGGACGAGGTCCGCACCGCCCTGCGGGACCTGGCCGGCCGGCTGGCCGACGGCACCGTACGGCCGTCCGCCCTCACCGGCGTCACCGGCACCGGCCCGACCCGGATCGCCCTCGTCACCGAGGGCACCGCCGCGCTGCGGGAACAGCTCGACCTGGCCCTGCGCGGGGAGGACCGCCCCGAGCGCGGCGTCCACGTGGGAGACGGCACCCGGCAGCCCGTCGCGCTGCTCTTCCCGGGCCAGGGCAGCCAGCGGCCCGGCATGCTGGCCGACCTCTTCGTCGCCTTCCCGCGCCTGCACCGGTACCTGCGCGCCGAGCCGCGACTGACCGGCGCCCTCTTCCCGCCCGCCGCCTTCGGCGGCACACCCCCGCGCCTGGTCGACACCCGGCTCGCCCAGCCCGCCCTCGGCCTCGGCGGCCTCGCCGCCCTGGACCTCCTGCGGGCCTGCGGCGTCGAACCCGACATGACCGCCGGCCACAGCTACGGCGAACTGCCCGCCCTCGCCGCCGCCGGCGCCCTCCCCGAGACGGCCGTACTGCCGCTCAGCGGCGCCCGGGCCGAGGCCATGCACACCGCGGCGGGCCAGGACCCCGGCGCGATGGCCGCGGTCGCCGCGCCCGCCGGCACGGTCGCCGAGCTGCTCGCCCGGCACGGCCTGGCGGACGACGTCACCCCGGCCAACCACAACGCCCCCGGCCAGGTGGTGCTCGCCGGCTCCGCCGCCGGGATCGACGCCGCCGTCGCCGCACTGCGGGAGGCCGGGCACACCGCCAAGCGGCTCCCGGTCGCGGCGGCCTTCCACAGCCCGCGGATGGCCCCGGCCGTCGACGCCTTCGCCGGCGCACTGGCCGGCCACGACCTCCGCGCGCCCCGGCTGTCGGTCTGGTCGGGCGCCACCGCCCGGCCGTATCCGACGGACCCCGAGGCGATACGCACCCAGCTCGCCGGCGCCCTCGCCCGCCCGGTGCGGTTCGCCGAGCAGATCGAGGACATGTACGCGGCCGGCGTCCGCGTCTTCGTGGAGGCGGGCCCGGGCACGGTCCTGACCCGCCTGGTCGGCGAGGTGCTCGCCGACCGCCCGCACACCGCCCTGTCCGTGGAGGCCCCGGGCCGCCCGGGACTCGCGCATCTGCTCGGCACCCTCGCCGCGCTCGCCGTACGCGGCACACCCGTACGGCTGGACGAGCTGACCGGCGCGTGGGACGAGCCGGTGTCCGCGCCCGCCGGATGGACCGTCGACGGCCACCTGGTGCGCACCGCGGACGGCACGCCCGTCCCCGGCGGACTCCAGCCCGCCGGACCGCCCGTGACCCTCACCGGCGGCGGCGCGTCCGACAGCCGCGACGAGACCGTCATCGAGTTCCTGCGCGGCACCCAGCGGATCGTGGCCGCACAGCAGGAGGTCATGCTCCGCTACCTCGGCACGGAACCCCCGGCCCCCGAGCCGCCCGCCGAGATCGACCCACCGGAATCCGCCGGGACCGCGGCGCCCACCGTCCTGGACCTGGTCGCCGCACGCACCGGCTACCCGCCGGCCATGCTCGACCCGGACCTCGACCTGGAAGCCGCCCTCGGCGTCGACTCGCTCAAGCGCACGGAGATCGCCTCCGCCTTGGTCCGCGGCACCCCGGCCGCGGACGCCGTGGGCGAACTCGCCGACCTGCGCACCATCCGGGCGATGACCGACTGGCTCGCCACCCGCACCGGCCCCGGCGGCACCGACCGCCAGGAGGCCGAGCCGGAGCCCGAAGCCCCGCCCGCCGGCGCCTCGGACACCGTGCGCCACGTCGTCGAACCCGTGCCCGAGGAACGGCCCGCCGGCCCGCCGCCGACCCTCACCCGGGCCGCCGTCAGCGGCGGCGGCGAGACCGGTGACGTACTGGCCGCCCTGCTCAAGGAGAACGGCACCGAGGTCGTCAGCGACCCCGCCGGCTGCGACGCCCTCCTGCTGCTCGACGCCCTCGACGGCGGCGACGGCGTCCTGCCCGGCCGGTTCGCCGAGATACGGGCCGCGGTCCTGGGCGGCGTGCGCACCCTGCTGCTGGCCACCTGCCACGACGCCGGACCCGCCGGCGCCGGAGTGCACGGCCTCGCCCGCGCCCTCTCCCGCGAACACCCCGGCCTCGCCGTGGTCGCCGTCGACCTGCAAGCCGGACAGCCGGCCGAGGAGGCGGCGCGCACCCTGCTCGCCGAACTCGGCGCAGCCCAGCCGTCCGTGACCCACACCGTCGGCCGCCGGGCCGTCTGGCGCACCCGGCAGGCCCCGCTGCCCGCCGCCGACGTCACCGCCGGCGACCTCGGCCTGGACCGCGACTCCGTGGTGCTCCTCACCGGCGGCGCGCGCGGCATCACCGCCCGCGTCGCCCGCGCCCTGGCCACCCTCACCGGCTGCCACATCGAACTCGTCGGCCGCAGCGAACCCGTCACCGGGCCGGTCCTCACCGACGCCGACCTGCGGGCCCGCCTGATCGCCGAGGGCGGGCGCGACCCGGCCGGCATCGAACGCGCGGTCCGTGCCCACGCCGCCGGCCGGGAGGTCCGGCAGTGCCTGGACGACCTCGCCGGCCGGGCCGCGTCCGTGCGCTACCACCGCGCCGACGTACGCGACCCCGAGCGGCTGGGTGCCGTCCTGGACGACGTGTACGCCCGGCACGGCCGGCTGGACACCGTCGTCCACGCGGCCGGCCAGGTCCGCGACCGGCTGCTGCGGGACAAGACCCCCGACGAGTTCGCCGAGGTGTACGACACGAAGGTCGCGGGCGCCCGGGCGCTGGCCGCCCGGCTCCGGCCGGGCCTGCGCCACCTGGTGCTCTTCGGCAGCATCGCCGGCGTGACCGGCAACCGCGGCCAGACCGACTACGCCGCCGCCAACGACGCCCTGGACACCCTGGCCCGGCAGTGGTCCGGCCGGGTCGCCGACCGGGTCCTCGCGCTGGACTGGGGCCCCTGGGCGGCCGACGCGGGCGGCATGGTGACCGCCGAACTGGAACGGGCGTACGTCCGGGGCGGCATCGGCCTGATCGACCCGGACGACGGCGTACGGGCCTTCCTGCGCGAACTGGCCTTCGGCCGCGACCCGCAGGTGCTGCTCACCGTCGGGGACCCCGCCGGGTTCGGGAGCGCCCTTGACTGACATCCTCCTCGCCGCCGCGGCCGGCCCCGGAGCCCTGGGCACGGCCCTGCGCTCGGGCCGGCGCGGCGGCACCGGACCCTGCCGCGTCGCGGTGCTCGACCCCACGGCCGAGCGGATCGCGCAGGCCCTCGCCCTGATCGACCGGGGCGAACCGTGGCACGGCGGCAACGACATCTGGTTCGCGCCCCGGCCCGGCCCGGCCGGCCGCACCGTCTTCCTCTTCCCCGGGCTCGACGCCCGTACCGGCCCGCCCCCCGACGACGTCCTGCGCTGGCTGGGCCGCCCCGCCGGACCGGCGACCGGCGCCGCCACCCTCGCCGAGCGCACCCACGCCACCCTGCGGCTCAACCGGGTGCTCCACGCGGCGCTGCTGCGGGCCGGGATCGTCCCGGACGCCATGGCGGGGCACAGCGCGGGGGAGTGGAGCGCCCTGTTCGCGGCGGGCCTCTTCCCCGAGCCGGCGTTCGACGAGTTCGCCCGGACGATGGGCGCCGCCCCGGTCCCGGACGTGGTCTTCGCCGCCGTCGGCCTGCCCGCCGAGGCGGCGGCCCGGCTGGCCGAGGGGGAGCCGCGGGTCGTGCTGTCCCACGACAACGGGCCCGACCAGAGCGTGCTGTGCGGCGACGAGGACGCCGTCACACGCTGCCTCGCCCGGATCGCCGACCCCGAGGTGCCGCGCAGGGTGCTGCCGTTCCGGTCCGGGTTCCACTCGCCGATGCTCGCCCCGTACCTGCCGGGCTTCTCGGCCGTGTTCGACCGGGTGCCGCTCGCCCGCCCCGCCGTCCCCGTCTGGTCCGCGACCACCGTCGCCCCCTACCCGGACGACGAGACCGAGCTGCGCGCCCTGCTCGACCGGCACCTGGTGGAGCCCGTCCGGTTCCGTGCCGTGATCGAGCGGCTGTACGAGCAGGGCGCCCGCGTCTTCGTGCAGGCCGGCTGCGGCAGCCTCACCCGCTTCGTCGCGGCCACCCTCGCCGGCCGGCCGCACCTCACGGTCAGCGCGGGCTCGCCGACCCGGCCCCAGCTCGACCAGCTGCGCTGGGCCGCCGCCGCGCTGTGGGCGGAGGGCCACGCCCCGGACCTGGCCGCCCTCGGCCTCACCGGGCCCACGGCGGACCCGGTACCGAGCGCCCGCGCCGTGACCGGCGTACACCCGAGAACCGGCGCGATCCCGGTGACCCACCCGGTGGCCGACGCCTACGAGGCCGCCGTCGCCGCGGTGAGCGCCTCCGTGGAGACCGTCTACCGGACCTGGAAGGAGCGGACATGAACAGCCGGCGACACGCGGTCGTGACCGGATCGTCCAGCGGCATCGGCGCGGCCGTCGCCGCCCGGCTGGCCCGGGCGGGCTGGGCGGTCACCGGCTGGGACCGCAAACCCGGCGACGCCACCGGCCTCGCCGACTGGCGCGAGGTGGACGTCTCCGACGCCGAGTCCGTCCAGGCCGCCGCCCGCGAGGTGACCGGGACCGACCTCCTCGTCAACAGCGCGGGTGTCGGCGCGATCGCCCCGTCGGCCGAGCTGAAGCCACGCACCTGGGAACGGGTCGTCGGCGTCAACCTCAGCGGCACGTTCTACTGCGCCCAGGCGCTGTTCCCCGCCCTGTCCGCGCGCCGCGGACTGGTGGTGAACCTCGCCTCCGTCATGGCACACCGGGCCGTCCCCGGCCGCGCCGCGTACTGCGCGTCCAAGGCCGGCGTGGTCATGCTCACCGAGGCGCTCGGCGTCGAATGGGCGGAGCACGGCGTCCGCGTGGTGGCCGTCAGCCCCGCCTACGTCCGCACCCCCCTCGTCGCCGAGGGCTTCGCCAACGGCAACCTGGACGAGTCCGCCATCGCCGCCCGCACCCCGCTGGGCCGGCTCGCCGAGCCCGAGGAGATAGCCGACCTCGTCCTGTCCCTCACCGGCGACGAGTTCGCCTATCTCACCGCCACCACCCTGCGCTTCGACGGCGGCTGGACCGCCGACGGCGTGTTCCCCCGCTGAACAGGCCCACGGACAAGGAGAACCAGACCCGATGCCCGCCACGGACTTCGGCGTCCTCGCGCTCGCCCACGCCCTCGGCGACCCGCGCGACGTCGCCGCCACCGCAGCCGACCACGTCGACGACCCCGACCGCGTCCTGCTCTGGGGCTACCGCGGCTACCACCGCGCCCCGGAGGGCACCACCTCCACCGCGCTCGCCGCCCGCGCCGCGGAGAAGGCCCTCGCCAAGGCGGGCGTCGACCCCCGGGACCTCGACCTCGTCGTGGTCGCCGACAGCAGCGTCCCCGAGTACCTGCTGTGGGACACCTCCGCCGTCGTCGCCCGCGCGATCGGCGCCGGCACGGCACCGACCCTGCTGCTCACCCAGGGCTGCGCGTCCGGCGTCACCGCCTTCCAGCAGATCGCCGGCACCTTCGCGACCCGCCCCGACGCCGAGACGGTCCTGCTGGTCGCCGTCAACCAGGTCAGCGAGGCGCACACCAACCGCATGCGCTTCAACACCCTGCTCGGCAGCGACGGCGCCGCGGCGGCCGTCCTGCGCCGCGGCCACGACCGGCTCCGCTGGCTTGCCACCGAGCAGCTCACCGACCCCACGTACGCCGACTTCTACCGGGTCGAGTACGGTGGCGCCGCCGCCCCGCACGCCCCCGAGGGCACTGGCAACCTGGACATCGACCCGCTGTCCCTGGTGTACCGGCACTTCCGCCGGGAGCCCGAGCACCTGGCGAAGTTCGTCCGCACCCTCAACAGCCGCGTCCGCACCGTGTTCGAGGACGCCTGCGACGGGGCCGGAGTCGACCCCGGCCAGGTGAAGCGGTTCCTGTTCCTCAACGACAACCAGGACTCCCTCGCCGACGTCGCCAAGGCCGTCGGCGTGCCCCTGGACCGCACCAACGCCGAACTGGCCAAGGACCTCGGCCACTGCGGCGGCGCCGACCAGCTGATCTGCCTGGACACCCTGCTCGAACGCGGCGAGCTGGCCGAGGGCGACGTCGTCGCGCTCGCGGGTCTGTCCATCGGAATGCACTGGTACTGCACCCTGCTCACCGTCTGACCCGGGCACCCCCACCGAGCCATCACCGACAGCCCGCAACACCGAGAGAGACAGAGAGAAGAACGACCATGGCTGAGCTGACCATCCAGGACCTGATCGACATCTTCAACCGCAGCATCGGCGACCAGGACCCGGTCGAGCCCGAGGGCGACCCGTCGGACGTCACGTTCGCCGCCCTCGGCTTCGACTCGCTCACCACGCTGAACGCCGTACGCCGGATCGAGCGCAAGCACGGCGTCGAACTCGGCGAGAACGTGATCAGCGAGGCCCGTACGCCGCGCCAGCTGCTCGACCGCGTCAACGCCGCGCTCGCCGCGGCCTGAAGCACGAAAAGAGACACGACATGTGCGGAATCACCGGATGGGTGGCCCACGGCGACGACCTCGCGCGGCACCGGTCCGTCGTCCAGGCGATGACCGACACCATGATCTGCCGCGGCCCGGACGCCGAGGGCGTCTGGATCGAGGGACCCGTCGCGCTCGGCCACCGCCGGCTGTCCATCATCGACCCGGCCGGCGGCGCCCAGCCCATGGTCGCGACACGCGACGGCCGGACCCTGGCGGCCCTGACCTTCTGCGGAGAGGTCTACAACTTCCGGGAGCTGCGTGCCGAACTGGCCGCCCTCGGGCACACGTTCCGCACCGACAGCGACACCGAGGTCGTCCTCAACGCCTACCTCCAGTGGGGCGCCGACTTCGCCGCCCGGCTCAACGGCATGTTCGCCATCGGCCTGTGGGACGCGACCACCCGCGAACTGCTGCTGGTGCGCGACCCGATCGGGGTCAAGCCGCTCTACTACGCCCGGACTTCCGACGGCGTCGTGTTCGGCTCGGAGCCGAAGGCCGTCCTGGCCCACCGCGGCGTGCCGCGCCGCGTCGACGCCCAGGGCCTCGCCGAGATCCTGGACATGGTCCGCACCCCGGAGGTCACGCCGTTCACCGACCTGTCCGAGGTCCGCCCCGGACAGGTGGTGCGGGTGACCGAGGGCGGCCTGACCCGGACCCGGTACTGGCAGCTCACCGCCCGCGAGCACACCGACGACCTGGACACCACGATCGCCACCGTCCGGGAGCTGCTGGAGGACATCGTCTCCCGCCAGCTCATCGCGGACGTCCCGGTCGCCACCCTGCTCTCCGGCGGCCTCGACTCCTCGGCCATCACCGCCCTGGCCCAGCGCGCGCTGACCGCCGAGGGGCGCGGCCCGGTCCGCTCGTACTCGGTGGACTTCCAGGGCGCGGCCGACGGGTTCGAGCCGGACGCGGTCCGCGGCACGGCCGACGCGCCGTACGTGCGGGACTGCGCCGCCCATGTGGGCTCCGACCACAGCGAGGTCCTGCTCGACAGCACCGAGCTGGCCGACCCGGCGGTCCGGGCGGCGATCCTGGGCGCCACCGACCTCCCGCCGGCGTACTGGGGCGACCTGTGGCCGTCGCTCTACCTGCTGTGCCGCGAGATCCGCAAGCGGGCGACCGTGGTGCTGTCCGGCGAGTCCGCCGACGAGCTGTTCGGCGGCTACCGCTGGTACCAGCGCCCCGAGGCGGTCGACGCGCCGACCTTCCCCTGGCTCACCCCCGGCTCGGCGCGCATCTTCGGCGGCAGCTCGCTGATCGACCAGGGCCTGCTGGAGAAGCTGGACCTGGAGGGCTACCGCCGGGACCGCTACGCCGAGGCCCTCGCCGAAGTGCCCGTGCTGGCCGGGGAGTCCGCGGTCGACCGGCGCATGCGCGAGGTCACCTACCTCAACATCACCCGGTTCATGCAGGCCGTGCTGGACCGCAAGGACCGCATGAGCATGGCCGTCGGCCTGGAGGTCCGGGTGCCGTTCTGCGACCACCGCCTGATGGACTACGTGTTCAACGTGCCGTGGGCGATGAAGTCGTTCGACGGCCGGGAGAAGAGCCTGCTGCGCGCCGCCGTCCGCGATGTGCTGCCGGCCTCGGTCCTGGAGCGGACCAAGACCCCGTTCCCCTCCACCCAGGACACCCGGTACGAGCAGGCGCTGCGCGCCGAGCTGCGCGAGGTGCTGGCCGACCCGGACGCGCCGGTGCGGCCCTTGCTCAACACGGCCAGGGTCAACCGCGTCCTCGGCCGCGAGCTGGACGACTTCAGCCTGCCGCACGACCGGGGCGGCATCGAGATGGCGCTGTGGCTCAACCGCTGGCTCGTGTCGTACGACGTGTCCGTGACCGTCTGACGTCCGGCCGCAGGCCTGTCCGACCGTCCGGCAGCCGGCCTGTCCGACCACCGGAGCGCCGCCCGCACGGGCCGGGCGGCGCTCCGCCCCGCAACCCGCCCGCCCGGCGCCGTCCGGCGTCAACTACCGTCCGTACCAGCACGATTCGCACACGTTCCACCTAGGGGGACACATGGCCGACCGGTCCAGCGCAGAGCACCAGCTGTGGCTGCGCAGTTTCCACCAGCCGACACCGGGTGCGCCGCGGCTGCTCTGCCTGCCGCACGCCGGCGGCTCCGCGAGCTTCTACTTCCCCGTCTCCAAGGCGCTGTCGCCCGCGGTGGACGTGCGCGCGGTGCAGTACCCCGGCCGCCAGGACCGCCGCCAGGAAACCCCGGCGGACTCCATCCAGGACCTCGCGCGGGGCGTGTTCCACGCCCTGGACGAAACGGAGGACACGCCCCTCGCCCTGTTCGGGCACAGCATGGGCGCCGTGGTCGCCTTCGAGCTGGCCCGGCTCCTGGAGGAGGCCGGCCGGCCCCCCGCGGTCCTCTTCCTCTCCGGTCGCCGGGGCCCGTCCGTCCAGCGGAACGACAACGTCCACCAGGGCGACGACGCGCGGCTGATCGAGGAGGTCACCAAGCTCGACGGCACCGACGCCGCCCTGCTCCAGGACGAGGAGCTGCTCCGGATGATCCTGCCCGCGCTGCGGGCCGACTACCGCGCCGTGGAGACCTACCAGCGCACCCCCGGACCGCGACTGAGCAGCCCGTTCGTCGTGCTGACGGGCGACGTCGACCCCCGGGTGACCCCCGACGAGGCCCGCACCTGGTCCCAGGAGACCGACGGCCCGTTCGAACTCCACGTGTACCCCGGGGCCCACTTCTACCTGGTGGCGCAGCAGCAGGCCGTACTGGCCCGGATCGAGACCACACTGCGACGACTCGCTTCCGGCACCGGAGCGGCGGTCTGAGCCCGTGAACGAGATTCTCAGCGCCGTCCTGTCGGCGGAGGCCACCCCCGCGGACTTCGCGGCCCTGCCGCTGCCCGAGTCGTACCGCGCGATCACCGTGCACAAGGACGAGACGGACATGTTCGCGGGGATGCACACCCGCGACAAGGACCCGCGCAAGTCCCTGCACCTGGACGAGGTGCCGCTGCCCGAACTCGGCCCGGGCGAGGCCCTGGTGGCGGTGATGGCCTCCTCGGTCAACTACAACTCGGTGTGGTCCTCGATCTTCGAGCCGCTGCCGACGTTCGGCTTCCTGGAGCGCTACGGCCGGACGAGCCCGCTCGCGAAGCGGCACGACCTGCCGTACCACGTCATCGGCTCCGACCTGGCGGGCGTCGTCCTGCGGACCGGTCCGGGGGTGCAGGCGTGGAAGCCCGGTGACGAGGTCGTCGCGCACTGTCTGAGCGTGGAGCTGGAGTCGAGCGACGGCCACGACGACACCATGATGGATCCCGAGCAGCGGATCTGGGGCTTCGAGACCAACTTCGGCGGCCTCGCCGAGATCGCGCTCGTCAAGTCCAACCAGCTGATGCCCAAGCCCCGGCATCTGACCTGGGAGGAGGCCGCGGCCCCGGGCCTGGTCAACTCCACCGCGTACCGGCAGCTGGTGTCCCGCAACGGCGCCGGCATGAAGCAGGGCGACAACGTCCTGATCTGGGGCGCGAGCGGCGGACTCGGCTCGTACGCCACCCAGCTGGCGCTGGCCGGCGGCGCCTTCCCGGTCTGCGTGGTCTCCAGCGAGCAGAAGGCCGGGATCTGCCGGAAGATGGGCGCCGAGGCCATCATCGACCGCGACGCCGAGGGCTACCGGTTCTGGAAGGACGAGAGCACCCAGGACCCGAGGGAGTGGAAGCGCTTCGGCAAGCGCATCCGCGAGCTGACCGGCGGCGAGGACGTGGACATCGTCTTCGAGCACCCCGGCCGGGAGACCTTCGGCGCCTCGGTGTTCGTGGCCCGCAAGGGCGGCACGATCGTCACCTGCGCCTCCACCTCGGGCTACCACCACGAGTACGACAACCGCTACCTGTGGATGTCCCTGAAGAAGATCGTCGGCTCGCATTTCGCCAACTACCGCGAGGCCTGGGAGGCCAACCGGCTCATCGCGAAGGGCAGGATCCACCCGACGCTGTCGAAGGTCTACCCCCTGGCGGAGACCGGGCAGGCCGCCCACGACGTGCACGGCAATCTGCACCAGGGCAAGGTCGGCGTGCTGTGCCTCGCACCCCAGGAGGGACTGGGCGTGCGGGACGAGGAGATGCGCGCGAAGCACCTCGACGCCATCAACCGCTTCCGGCCGCCCGCGGCGGGGGCCCCTTCGAAAGGAACGACGTCATGAGCAACCCGTTCGACAACGAGGACGGCCGCTTCTTCGTGGTCGTCAACGACGCCGGGCAGCACGCCCTGTGGCCGGCCTTCGCCGAGATCCCGGCCGGCTGGACGGTCGTGCACGGCGAGGCCGACAAGGCGTCCTGCCTGGAGTACGTCACCGCGCACTGGACCGACATGAGGCCCCGTCAGCTGGCCGAGGCCATGGCGGCGGAGAGCTGACGCGACGGCCGGCGCGACGCGGGCGGCACCGGTGGACCGGTGCCGCCCCGGCGGTGTGTTTCAGGCGAGGACCTTGGCGGACTCGATGACCACGGTCTCCGTGGGGACGTCCTGGTGGCCCATCCGGCTGCCCGTCTTGACGCCCTTGATGGAGTCGACGACTTCCTGGCCCTCGGTGACCTTGCCGAACACGGCGTAGCCCCAGCCGGTCGGGGTCTTCGCCGAGTAGTTGAGGAAGGCGTTGTCCGAAACGTTGATGAAGAACTGGGCCGTCGCGGAGTGCGGGTCGCTCGTCCGCGCCATCGCCACGGTGTAGTTGTTGTTCTTCAGCCCGTTGTCGGCCTCATTCTGGATCGGCCCGTCGGTGGGCTTCTGGTCCATGTCCGGGGTGAAACCGCCGCCCTGGATCATAAAGCCGTTGATTACCCGGTGGAAGATCGTGCCGTCGTAGTGGCCCTTGCGCACGTACGACAGGAAGTTCTCGACGGTCTTGGGCGCCTCGGCGTCGTTCAGTTCCAGCACGATCCGGCCGAAGTTGGTCTTCAGCTCGACTGTCGACATCAAAATCTCCTCATTCCGGTGGGCCTCGCCCACGCTACGTTACGGGAATATACGATCACAGGAGACACGCACCGTGCTGTGGCGCCCCCGGGGTTCGAACGGCCATCCGGGTCATGGCAGGCTGGGGCGGACGGCTTCCCGGGCGCTGTTCGCCGGCCGGCCCGGCAGCGTCATCAGACCTCACGCCGGCCGGGGGCGTCGCCGGGCAGTGGGGGCAGCGCCAGATGGGCCAGGTCGCCCGGCGGCGGTGTGGTCACCGGCCACAGCGGCGCGGCGTCACCGTCGGCGAGCGCGGCCGGCGCGTCGGTGAGGTTCATGCGCTCCCGCAGCCGGCCGTAGAAGTCCATCGGGCCGAGCCGGACCGCCTTGAGCCGGCGCGGCGCGGCGTACACCCCGATCCAGTCCCCGGGGCTCAGCACCCCGCGCAGCTGGCCGTCGATGCTGACCGCGGCCTGGCCGGACCGCTCGAGCACCCGCAGCGCGACGGGCTCGTCCGGGGCGGCCACCACCGAGCGGTTGAACACCATGTGCGGCGCGACCGGCGTGAACACCAGGCCCTCCGCGCGGGGCGAGACCACCGGACCGCCCGCGGCGAAGCTGTACGCCGTGGACCCGGTGGGCGTGGCCACCAGCAGCGCGTCGGCCGAGTAGACGGCCAGCAGCCGGCCCGCCAGATAGACCCCGACCGACACCTGCCGGTCCCGAGCCAGCTTCTCCACGACCACGTCGTTCAGCGCGGTGACGTTCAGGGCGACACCCCAGTCACCGCCCGCCTCGCACTCCGACCGCACCCGCGGCGGGGGCAGCATCGGCCCGCGGCCGTACCGCAGCAGCGTCTCCATCTGCGCGGGCACCTCCAGCCGGCACGACGCCCGCATGGTGAGCAGCATCCGGCTCTCCACGTTGATCCGCTCCTCGCGTACGGCGTCCAGCGCCGCCCGTACGGCCGTGGCGGGCACCTCCGTGAGGAAGCCGACCCGGCCGAGGTCCACGCCGAGCACCAGCGCGTCGTTCTCGGCCGCCAGCCGGGCGCCGCGCAGGAAGGTGCCGTCGCCGCCCAGGGTGACGATGAGGTCCGGATCGCCCGCGCTGTCGACCTCCTCCCGGGCGCTGTGCCGCGCGCCCTCCTGCCACACGTCGATGTCCCGGCACCCCACCGCGTGCTCGGCGCACCACGCGCGCACGGTCCGCGCGGCGGCCACCGCCTCGGCGCGCCCGCCGTGCACGACCAGGCCGACACGGTTCACCGTCATACCCGCACACCCGCCTCCCGGTCGGCTCCGTACCGAGCGCCATCCTCGCCGTGGACGACGCCATCCTCGCCGCGGACCACGCCGGCCCGGCGCGCGCCACGCCGCCCGGTGGCCACCGCGCGGCCTTCCGTGCATATCCGGCCCTGAATTGTCACCGGCGTGTCACAACAGCCGGACCAGGGAACCCAGGGCCCCGGCGCCCGGTCTGGTCCGGTGAGCACCGGCGCCCCGCCGGTCGCCCTGACCACACACCACGGACCACCGGGGGATCTCATGCATCACCGACACACCAGCCGCGTCGCCGGGGCGGCCCTGGCCGCCGTCGCCGCCACCCTGTCGCTGACGGCCTTCCAGTCGGCGAGCGGCACGGCAGCGGGCGCGGCCCCGGCCCCTAAGGCCCCCGCCGCCACCGTGGCGGACGCGGCGACTGCCGGGTCGGCCGAGGCCGCCGCGCCCGTCCGCGTCTCCCTGGTCGCCCACACCACCTCCCGTTCCACGCCCGCCTGCGCGGCCAAGGCGCTGAAGGTGTCGGCGTACCAGTCCGCCGTCCGGCCGCGGGGCACGGGCACGGGGGCCGCGGTCGTCCAGTTCAAGAACGTCTCCTCGGCGGCGTGCGTGCTGAGCGGCCACCCGACGGTGGCCGGGGCGGGCAACGGCTCGCCGCAGCGGTCCGTTCCGCTGAAGGTGACCCCCAAGGGCACCGCGACCACCGTGCGCCTCGCACCGGGCGGCAAGGCGTGGCTGAAGCTGACCTTCGTACAGGTGCAGGGCGAGGGGGACGGTTACTGCGTCTCCGGCGCGACCCCGTCCGTGTTCCCGACCATGGTGATCGGCCTGCCGAAGGCGGGCAAGCACCAGGTCGCCATGGACGACGGCTGGCTCGCCGAGTGCGACAACAAGGTCACCGCGACGGCGGTGTCGAAGGTGAAGCCCGCCTGACCCTTCCGCGCCGGGGACGCGGGGTCAGCCCCGGTCCCCGGCGAGGAACGGCTCCAGCAGCTCCAACAGCGCCTCCGGGCGGTCCAGCGGGACGATGTGGCCGCAGTCCGGGATCACCCGGCCGGTCAACCGGTCCGCGTACGGGCGCAGTTGGCGTTCCAGCGAGCGGCCGACCGGGTGGGCGCCGATCGTGAGCGCGGGCACGGTGAGGCGGGCGCCGGCCACCGCCTCCCGGATCTGCCGGGCGGTGACCGGCAGGGCCCGGTACGGCCCGAACGCGGCGCGCAGCGCCTCGCTCCCGCCGTAGGCGCGGACGAACTCCGCCCGCACGTCGGGCCGTACGCCCCGGCCGAGGGTGCCGCGCTCCAGGAACCAGCCCACGTACGCGCCCTCCTGTCCCGCGAGTACGGTCTCCGCGAGGCCGGGTTCGGCGTGGAAGCCGAACCACCACGGCGGCCCGCCCGCCAGGAACTCCTCGGCGCCCGGTAGGTCGCCCAGCAGCGACTCCATCAGCACCAGCCGCCGTACCCGCCCGGGCCGCCGCACGGCCAGCAGGAACGCCGGCGGGGCGCCGAGGTCGATGCCGACCACGGCGGCGGGGCCGGCGTCGAGCTCCTCCAGCAGGGCCTCGGCGTCGGCGGCGAGCGTCCCGGCGTCGTACCCGCCGGCCGGCCGGTCGCTGTCGCCGAAGCCCCGCAGGTCCGGGGCGATCACCCGGTGACGGCGGGCCAGCGGGCCGATGACCTCGGTCCACAGCCGCCAGGTGTGCGGGAAGCCGTGCAGCAGCAGGACGGCCGGCCCGCGGCCGGCCGTGGCGACGTTGAGCCCGACGCCGTTGACGGTGACCCGGCGCAGCCGCACGCCCGGGACGGAGAGGACGGTCATGAACGCTCCCATGAGTAACCGATGGTGACAAGGGAACGCTAGGTAACTAATGTCGGCGTCACCAGACCGCACTTTCCCGTGAGTTGGTGAGCCTCAGGTGACCTCCCAGGCCAAGGACGCCCCCGCCGTGCGCGGTGACCTGTTCGACCCCGCGTGCCCGACGCGCCGGCTGCTGGACCGGATCGGCACCAAGTGGACGTCGATGGCGGTGAAGGTGCTCGCGGAGGCGGCCCCGGACGAGGTGCGCTTCGCCGAGCTGCTGCGCAGGATGCCCGGCGTCTCCCACAAGATGCTGTCCGTGACCCTGCGGAGCCTCGTCCGGGACGGACTGGTGGCCCGCCGGGTGGAGCCGTCCGTACCGCCCGGCGTGCACTACCGGCTCACCCCGCTCGGCCTGTCGCTCGACACCGTCCTGGCCGCCGTCCGGGACTGGGCCGAGGAACACATGGCCGAGGTGGACCGCGCCAACGAGCTGAGCCAGGGTCAGGAGGGCCGGCCGGGATCCGCCGGGGTGTGACCTTCTTCCTTGCGGTCCCCGCCCCACTGCTGTGAACCTCCCGTCGAACGATTTTCCGAAGAACTGTTATCGGCACCGCACCCGGCGGTCTCCCAGGTAACGGACAGCATCGTTCGGCGTCGAGGACAGGGAAGTTCTGATGAGCACACAGCACACGGTGGACACGGCGGCACTGGTGAACGCCGCCCGAGCGGGGGACCAGGCGGCCCAGGACGCCCTGGTCAGCGCCTTCCTCCCGCTGGTGTACAACATCGTGGGGCGGGCCCTGAACGGTTCGGTCGACGTCGACGACGTGGTCCAGGAGACCATGCTCCGGGCCCTCGGCTCGCTCGGCGACCTGCGGACCCCGGAGAGCTTCCGCTCCTGGCTCGTGGCCATCGCCATGAACCGGGTCCGGGCACACTGGCACGACCGGCAACTCGCCCCGCACGCCGTGGAGGAGACCGCCGACGTCGCCGATCCGGGCGCCGACTTCGTGGACCTCACCATCGTCCGGCTCCAGCTGTCCGGGCAGCGCCAGGAGACCGCGCGCGCCACCCGCTGGCTGGAGCCCGAGGACCGGGAGGTGCTGTCGCTGTGGTGGCTGGAGTGCGCCGGTGAGCTGACCCGGCCCGAGGTCGCCACGGCCCTCGGCGTGTCGCCGCAGCACACCGCGGTACGGGTGCAGCGGATGAAGGCGCGCCTGGAGGCGGCCCGCGTGGTGGTACGGGCGCTCGACACCCGGCCCGCCTGCGAGGAACTGCGCGGTGTCCTGGCCTCCTGGGACGGCCTGCCCTCCGCCCTGTGGCGCAAGCGCATAGCCCGGCACGCCCGCGAGTGCGCGCGCTGCGGCGGCCTGTGGAGCGGTCTGCTGCCCGCCGAGGGGCTGCTCGCCGGGCTGGGGCTGGTCGGGGTGTCGTCGGCGCTGCTCGCGACGACCCGGTCCGCCGCGTCCGGCATGACCGCGGCCGGCTCGGCCACCCCCGTCCCGGTGGACGCCGAAACCACGCACCTGGCGGCGGATGCGGGACCGGAGCCGGGCGCCGCGACGGGCGGCGGCTTCGGCACCCCGGTCGGGCTGCGCGCCTCTCGCCGCCGTACGACGGCCCGAGGGGAGGCGCGGCGGCAGCGGCGCAACCGGCGCCGGGCCGTCGGGGGTGCCGTGGTGGCGGCCTGTGTGGCGGGCGGCGGCCTCTGGTACTTCGGCGGCGGCTCCGGACCGGAGACCAAGGACGCCACCGCCGCGCACACCGCCGGCGCACCCGTCGCGGACCTCTCCGCGCCCAGCGCCGTCGCCACCTCGTCGTCGCCCTCGGCGTCCGCGTCGCCGTCCCCGTCGCACTCGAAGAAGCCGAGCCCCTCCAAGAGCCCCCGCCCCGCGAAGAAGAGCGTCACCCCCAAGGCCGAGCCCACCGTGCGCGTCACTCCGCGGGTCACCCGTACCCCGCAGGCACAGGCGGCGCCCACGGGCACGGTGGGGCAGGTGGTCGCGCTGGTGAACAAGGAGCGGGCCACCGCCGGATGCGGCCCGGTCACCGAGGACCCGCAGCTGGACAAGGCCGCGCAGGGCCTCTCCGACGACATGGCCGCCCGCGGCTTCTTCGACCACACGGACCCGGACGGCAACGGCCCCGGCGAGCGCATCACCGCGGCGGGCTACCGCTGGTCCACGTACGGCGAGAACATCGCCAGGGGCCAGCAGACCCCGCAGTCGGTGATGGACTCCTGGATGAACAGCCCCGGCCACCGCGCCAACATCCTCAACTGCTCGTTCAAGAACATCGGCGTGGGCGTCCACAACGGCTCCGGCGGCCCCTGGTGGACCCAGGACTTCGGCGCCAAGTCCTGAACACGGCCCGGGGCACGCCGTCACGGCTGCCCCGGCCCCTCCCCACGGGTGCCGTACGGCGGTGCCGCCGCCGGACCGCTGCCCGGCGTGTGCCCGAAGGCGCGCCGGAAGACGTCGATGAACGCGCTGGCCGAGGACCAGCCGCACCGGTGCGCCACCGTGGTCACCGGTGTCCGCTCGGCCAGCAGGACCAGCGCGTGGTGCAGCCGCACCTGGGTACGCCACTGCGGGAACGTCATCCCGAGGTCGCCGCGGAACAGCCGGGAGAGGGTACGGTCGCTCGCCCCGACCACCCGGCCCAGCTCCGCCAGGGTGCGTCCGTCGGCCGGGTCGGCGCGCAGGATGTCGCACAGAGCGCGCAGCACCGGCGAGGAGGGCGTCGGCAGGTGCAGCGGCCGCTCGGGCGAGGCGCGCAGCTGGTCCAGCAACACCGCGCGCAGCCGGGCCCGTTCGGGGCTGCCGTCCGCCGGGCCACGGGTGTGGGCGACGATCAGCTCGCGCAGCAGCGGGCTCACGGCGAGCACGGTCGGCGCGTCCAGGCCGAGCGGGTTCTCGGCCGCGGGCAGCCCCACCAGATGCAGTTCGAGCGTCCCGTGCGCCTGGTGGGCGTGCACGGTGCCGGCCGGCACCCAGAGGGCGCGGGTGGCCGGGGCGACCCAGGACCCCGCGTCGGTGGTGACGGCCAGCACGCCCCGGCCCGCGTAGACGATCTGGTGCTCGTCGTGCCGGTGGGCGTCGATCGACGCGCCGGCGGCCAGCCACTGGGTGCGGGTGGGGGCCACCGGCTCATGG
The DNA here is from genome assembly GCF_040645635.1 of Streptomyces sp. NPDC046727. Lineage (NCBI taxonomy): Bacteria > Bacillati > Actinomycetota > Actinomycetes > Kitasatosporales > Streptomycetaceae > Streptomyces > Streptomyces sp. NPDC046727. The sequence continues at coordinate 246,619 of NZ_JBEYYR010000008.1, read as the reverse complement.
CGGATCTGCGTCATCGACCGGCAGTTTATCGAAAGCGCGACAGACCGCCGGGGCCCGAGCATGGCCGGGTGCGAAGGAAAGCATCGATCACCCTGCTGTCCGTGGGGCACGCCTGCGTCGACGTCTACCAGGGAGCCGTGGCCTCCCTGATCCCGTACCTCGTCGCCGAGCGCGCCTACGGCTATGCCGCGGCCTCGGGCGTCGTCCTGGCCGCCTCCCTGCTCTCCTCGGTGGCGCAGCCGCTGTTCGGCGCGCTCACCGACCGCCGGGCGGTCCCCTGGCTGCTGCCGGCCAGTACGCTCCTGGCCGGCCTGGGCATCGCGCTGAGCGGAACCAGCGGCTCGTACGCGCTCACCCTGGCCGTCGTGGCGGTGTCCGGGATCGGCGTGGCCGCCTACCACCCCGAGTCCGCCCGGGTCGCCCGGCTGGCCGGCGGGGGCAGCCACAGCGCCATGGGCTGGTTCTCCCTGGGCGGCAACGTGGGTTTCGCCCTCGCCCCGCTCCTGGTCGCGGCCGTCGTGGGCACCCGCGGACTGCGCTGGACCCCGCTGCTGGCGCTGCCGGCGCTCGCCGGCGCGGCACTGAGCCTGGCCGTCCTGCGCGCACCGGCGCGGCGACGGCACCCGCTCGGTACGGCACCGGCCGCCGGCGCCGACGACCGGGCGTCCTTCCTGAGGCTGTCGCTGGCCGTGGTGTGCCGCTCGGTCGTGTTCACCGGCCTGAGCAGCTTCCTGTCCCTGTACGCGGCACAGCGCACGGGTGGCGGTACGGCCGCCGGTACGGCCGCCCTGTTCGTCCTCTATCTCGGCGGCGCGGTCGGCTCCGTGCTGGGCGGGGCGCTGGCGGGCCGCCTGGACCGGGTCACGGTCTGCCGCCGGTCGTACCTGCTCTCGGTCGCGGCGGTCGCCGGCGTCGTGTTCGTCCCCGGGCCCGCCCTCTACCTGTGCGTGGCCCTGACCTCCGCAGGCCTGTACGTCCCGTTCTCGCTCCAGGTCACGCTCGGCCAGGACTACCTGCCCTCACGTGTCGGCACCGCCGCCGGCATCACCCTCGGTCTGACCGTCAGCATCGGCGGACTGGCGAGCCCCCTCATCGGCCGGGTGGCCGACGCGACGTCCCTGCGGACGGCCCTGGCCCCGCTGGTCCTGATGCCGGCGCTGAGCTGGCTGCTGTTCCGTACCCTGCCCGAACCCGCGGACCCCGGCCGGCGGGCCGACCCGCCGGCCGGCGACGCTCAGCGGGCCGTGCCGAAGTCCTGGGTCCAGTAGCTGCCGGGCTGTGCGAGACCGACGCCGATCTCCTGGAACCCGCAGTTGAGGATGTTGGCCCGGTGGCCCGGGCTGGACATCCAGCCCGCCATGACCTGCTGGGCGGTGGAGTAGCCGTAGGCGACGTTCTCGCCGTAGCTGCTCCAGGTGTAGCCGGCGCGCGTGATGCGGTCGCCCGGGGACGAACCGTCGGAGCCGGTGTGCGACATGTTCTGGTGGGCCGCCATGTCCGCGCTGTGGGCCTGCGCGGCCTTGGTCAGCGTCGAGTTCAGGGTCAGCGGCCGGCAACCGGCCTTGGCCCGCTCGTCGTTCACGAGCCGCACGATCTCGGCGGTGACCCCGGACGCCGTCGCGGTGGGCTTCGGGGTGCTCGGCGCGGCGGGGGCCGCGGACGAGGGGGCGGAGGGGGTGGCCTTGGGAGCGCTGGGAGCGGCGGTCCTCTTGGGGTGGTGGACCGTGACCTTCTTCTCGGTCTTCTTCGCGCTCGGGTGCTCCGTGGCCGGGGGCGTGGTCGGCGCGATGGTCTGCGGGGCGCTCGTCTGCGGGGCGCTCACGTCGGGGGCGTTGCGGTGGTGATGCCTGTAAGGGAGCTGCCACTGCGCCACGGGAGCGGTCGTCGCGGCGGCCTGCGCCGGGTCCTCCGTGCCGTACGGCCAGTCGGAACAGGCCAGGGCGACGGAGGGCACGCCCACGGCGCCGATGGCCACGGCGGAGACGACTATTCGCCGGTAGTGCTTCGTCTTGCGGTGCTGGCCCATTCGTTCAACCTCACTCGGTGATCGTCGGGCGCTCATTCTCAGGACGGCTTCACATGGAGTGCAAAGGCCCCTGCTACTACCTCCCCTCGTAGGCCCGCACGGCCCTTGTCAGGCGGGCCGAGAGATGCCGACTTCGCGACAGCGACGTTTGCGAACAGCTGTCGGGGCGTCAGGACCGCGTTCTCCGCGACGAATGCGGAAAGCCGTCGAGCCGTCGGCGCGCCGCCACCCGAACCGCGACTCACGCCCACGGCAAGCCGGACAAATCCCATATGTCGTGGGAGCGGGATCTACTATGCGGCACGCTTAGTCGCCGACGCCACTGTGACGGATGTCACCTTGCGCCGGTTCACAGCTCGGGATCGTCGACAGCCGACAGCGGGCGCGGCGTGTTGTCCGAATCTTTCCGCAGGCCGGTGGCGCGGGGATACAGTCCGGCCAGTGGCGGATCGGGTACTCGGGGGAAGGGCCGACATGCTGGAGATCGTGGCGCTCAGTGCGCTGACCGCCTTCCTCACGTCGGTGGGCAACGGTGCGGCCGGCGAAATGGGCAAGCAGCTGCTGCTGTCGACGGGCGCACTGGCGAGAAGGGCGACGGGAAGAGACACCCCGTTGCCTGCCGGCCGCGAGGGCTGGGAGTCGCTGGCCGGTGACGTGCATGCCCGTCTGGCTGACGACCCACGGCAGGCGGCGGAGTGGTCACTGCTCCTGCGGAGCCTCCCGCAGCACGCGGCGGAACTCCCGGCCGGGAGCGGGTTGCCTCCCGCTACGCGGCACTTCACCGACCGCAAGGACATCGTCAGGCAACTGAGACGGGAGGCGACCCGCCCCGCCGGTGGCCGGCCACGCGTCGCGTTGCTGTACGGCCCGCCGGGGATCGGCACCACCGCGGTGGCCCTTCACCTGGGCGCGCTCTGTCACGCCCGGTTCCCCGACGGACAGTTCTACGTCGACCTCCGAGACGGTTCCGGAGACCAGGGACCGGCTCCGGCGGCCGTCCTGCTGCGTCTGCTCCGGCAGATGGGCGTCGGACCCGATCGGATCCCGCCCACCGAGGCCGGCCGGGAACAGCTCTATCGGCGGCTCACTGCCGGCCGCCGGGCGATGGTGGTGATCGACCACGTGTCCTCGGCCGCACAGGTCCGGGCACTCATTCCGTCCACCCCCGAGGTCTTCCTGCTGGTCATCGTGTCGGGCTCGCCCTTCGCGCTGGAGGCGGAGCCGGTTCCCGTGCCTCGCCTGAGCGACCGGGACGCGCTGGAGATGATGGGGAGGATCGCGGGCCGGGAGCGCATCGCGCGTGCCAGGCCGCGGATGCCGGAGGTCCTGGCCCACTGCGGCGGAAACGCCTTCGCCCTGAGGACAACGGCGATGCGCCTGTTGAACGAGGACACGGAGCTGGAGCTCCCCGCCCCGGTGACCGGGACGTCAGGGAGCGACCCGGTGCGCGCCGCGGCGCAGGCCGGCTGCCTCCGTGTCCGGCCGGAGGCCGCTCGGCTCTGCCGGTTGACGGCCCTGGGCGACTGGCCGTCCGTCACTGTCCACCTCGCCGCGGCCGCGGCAGGCGTCGCCGAGGCGGAGGCCGCCCACCTGCTGGCCGAAGCGGCGGACGCTCAACTGCTGGAGCCCCTGCCCGACGACCGCTATCGGTTCCGGCCCGAGGTACGCCGCTACCTGGCGGACACGGCAGGACCGGAACACGGCATCCCCGAGTGCTCCGCAGCGGTCGCCCGAACCCTCGAAGCCCTGCTGCACCGGGCACTTCACGCGGCCCACGCGGCCCTGCCCCAGAGCTGGCGCACCGAACCGGCGCCCGCGCACGGGGAGCCGTACCGCGGTGAAGCGGCAGGCGTGGAAGCGTTGGCGGCGGAGGCGGGCAATCTCGTCCGTGCTGTGTCCGTCGCCCGGGAGTACCGGCACATCACCACCGCGCTCCGCCTGGGGCGGGCCCTCTGGCCCCTCCAGCTCAAGGCGGGCCACTGGGACGAAGTGCTGCCGGCGCTCCGTGTCGCGGCCCGCTGCGCCGACGATCACCAGCCGGGTTCGCGCATCGCGGGCGCGCTGCACTTCCAGCTGGCCCACTGCCTGGGCGAACTGGGCCGGTGGGAGGAGGCCGACCGCGAGGCGGACGCCGCCGCCAGGGCCGAGCGCGACGCCGGACACCTCCGTGGCGAGGCGTCCTCCGTGGAGTTGCAGGGACTGTTGAACCTCTACCGCTGGCGTTACGAGACGGCACACGAGCGGTTCACCGCGGCAGAGGCCGTCTACGGCAGGATCGCGCCTGGCCAGGAGGGCGCGGAGGACCTGCCGCGCGCCTTCGCCCTGTCCCGCCGCCACCGAGGCCGGGCGCTGCGTGGCATGGGACGGCTCGACGAGTCGCGCAGCCTGCTGACGGCTGTGGCGGAGTTCTTCCGTGAGCAGGGGGAGGCGTACAACCAGGCCCGTGCCCTCACGGACCTGGCCGAGACGTTGCACGACTCGGGTGAGAACACCGAGGCGCTGGCGAAGATCGAGGAGGCTGAACGCCTCCTCCCGCCGGCCGCGACCCCGCACCTCGGATACCTGGCTGCCCTACGGCTGCGCTGCGAGGTCGCCGGCTAGGGCCGGCTCCACGGTCACCGGGTGCACGCCGCCCGCCACGTGCACCCGGAGAGTGATTCCGGCCGGTGGCACCGTGCCGCCGGTGGCGAACCACGCGGCCAGCGAGGACGCGTACGCCGCCGGGTCGGTGTCGGCGCCCGGTCCGGCCGACAGCCGGAACGCACCGTGGTCGCGGATCCGGACGGTGCATGTGTGCGGGCCCGTCACGTACGCGGCGACCGGGCAGCGCGGATACCGGCGCAGTACCTCGGCGGTCCATGCCTCCGGGCTGCCCAGTCGGGGATCGTCCGGCTGCCCTTCACGTGTGATCACATCGGCGGACTCCAGGCTGTCGGGGTCCAGGCTGTCCTCGTGGACGGCGAGGTGTGACCTCCCGTCGGTCCGGTGCGGGCGCCCCGTGGAGCGTTCGATGGTGACGTCCGTCCCCCGGACATGTGTCCACACGTGCAGGGGAGCCGTGCGCCGCGGTGGGTCGTACGCCGGCAGGGGCAGTGGTTCCAGGAGAGCGGGAGCCTCCGGCTCCGGGAGGTCCATCAACCGGTAGAAGTGCTGTCTCAGCAAAGCGGCCGAGGCCCCGGGGGCAGAGGTGGTGAACGCGGCCGGCTCGGCGAGTGGCCGGTGCCCGGTCAGCACCCGTTCGACCTGCTCCCGCAAGAGGCCGTGCGGATCGAGACGTGGTGCGTCCCGCACGAACGACACGAGCGGGGCGTCGGGATCCAGCCGGTCCTGCGCGGCGGCCGCCAGCATCACGGGGAGGCCCAGCGCCGCGGCGTAGTAGGAGACCGCGCCGAAGTCGCCCAGGACCACGTCCGCGGCGATGAGGGCCTGGCGCCAGTCATGCACGGGGTCGATCAGGGTGAGCCCGCTACGGCGCGCCCGGTCCAGCCAGGCCCGGATCTGACCCGGGCCGTGCCCGTACCAGATGTTCGGATGCAGGATCGCGGCCAGCCGGTACTCGTCGGCCGGCAGCTCGGCCGTGAGGCGCGGGAGCAGACTCGGCAGTACGTCCTTGCCGCCCCCGTTCCCGAAGAAACCCTCCGGGTTCCAGGTGGAGTTCAGTACCACGAGCCGCTGCCCGGTACGTACGCCCAGGGCTCGCCGGAACCGGTCACGGTGGGGGAGGGCCGTCAGCATGCGGTCGAAGCAGGGGTCCCCGGCGAACACCGCTGAACTCACGGCCTCCGGGCACGCGCGGCGCAACCGCTCGAACTGCTCCGGGTGGGACAGGACGAGACCGTCCACGAACGGTTCGCCGTCGACGAGGAGCCACTCCCGCGAAAGGCCGAACGTCGGCTCCCGGCTCCCGGCTCCCGGCTCCCGGCTCCCGGCTCCCGGCTCCCGGCTCCCGGCTCCCGGCTTCGGTAGCTTCTTAGTGTAGCCGACACCGTGTGACAGAACGCTCAACTTGCCTTGCAGGGCATGCAGTTGGCCTCCGAAGCTCGCGGAGACGGCCAGGTCGACCGGTGTCGAGCGGGCCTGCTCCCACGGCAGCACGGGGAACCCCAGCTCGGCGAACAGCTCCGGGAGCCCCGCCCGGAACGGGGAGGACTCGGTGGAGGTCACGAGCAGCTGTACACGGAAGTCGTCACGGAACAGGGGCAGCACGTCCAGGAGGCGTCCGGCGGAGGTGACGTTGTGCGCCACCAGCAGTACCTTGCGACTGGTCGACCGGCTGGTCCACAGATGGGCGTCCTCGCCGACGGGCACCCTCACCGCCAAGGGATCGGCTGACCCCACCTGTCACCTCCTGCCGGCCGCGCAACGTGCTCGTTGCCGCGGATCACCCTAGCCGTGTTGTCGCGGACGCCTGCCCTGCGGCCACGGCACGGCGGCCGGAGCCGAAGCCTCCGGCCGCCGCGGATCCGTGTCCGCTCGCCGTCACTCGTTCTGGAAGACGGCCTTGCTGACCTCGGCCGGGTTCTGGAACTCCTTCTTCCCGAGATGGGAGATCCGCTCGGTGATCTCCTTGGACGCGTGGTTCTTCTTGGCGGCCTTCTGCAGCTGGTCGGACGTGGCTGGGTAATCCACGCCGGACAGGGCTTTCTGCAGATCAGGTGGGTTGATACCCGCCATGGCTCCTCCAAGCGGTGAGAGGATCATCGCGCCGGCGCCGCATGCTGCGCCGGGACTGGTCAGGTACCCACCTCGCGGAAGCGGATTCAGAGATTCCGTCGGGTGATGGGCCCTGGGGCGTACGGGTACTCGGAATCCCTGGAATCAGGCGCGCGACGCGTGTGAGACGACCCGAGGGGATCCGATGAGCGAGAGCACCCCTTCCCAAGCCGAGGGCGAACGGGACCTGGACGCCCTCGACGCGGAACAGCCGCCCCGCACCACTCCGTCACAGGCGGAAGGAGAGGACCCCGCCGACGAGAACGAGGAAGAACCGAAGACCCCGATCGAGGAGGAACCCGACCGCTGAACAGGTGAGCCGGCCCGCCTCGGCAGGCCGCCTTGACGGTCCCTGGGTGCCGATCTAGCGTGATTGGACACGTCTGGACAGGTAGGGCAGGTGGCTCGGCGATGACGGACCGGCAGGACCCCCTCGACAGCGCGCCGGGCGTCCGCCCCCTCCAGGTGGAGACGCACGGGCTCGACGTGATCGGGGACGCGGAGCGCCGGGGCACCCCGCGCGACCTGTTCTGGCCCTGGTTCGGGGCGAACGTCTCCGTCCTCGGCCTCAGCTACGGCGCCTTCGCGTTCGGCTTCGGCATCTCCTTCTGGCAGGCCCTCACCGCCGGCGTGCTCGGCATCGTCGTCTCGTTCCTGCTGTGCGGCTTCATCGCCGTCGCCGGGAAGCGCGGCTCGGCACCCACCATGGTGCTCAGCCGGGCCGCGTACGGCGTACGCGGCAACCGCCTGCCGTCCGTCATCTCCTGGATGCTCACCGTCGGTTGGGAGACCGTCCTCACCGCGCTCGCCGCGATGGCCACCGCGACGGTCTTCAGCCGCCTCGGCTGGGGCGGCGGCACCCGGACCCAGGTGGTCGGCCTCATCGTGGTGGCCGCGCTGACCGTCGTCGGCGGAGTCATGGGCTTCGACCTGATCATGCGGCTGCAGACCTGGATCACCGTGATCACGGGCGTGCTCACGCTCGTCTACATCGCCCTCGTCGCCCACCACGTCCACTGGAGCACGGTCAGCGCCGTCCCGGCGGGTTCGGCGCAGGAGTTCATCGGCGCGCTGGTGTTCATGATGACCGGCTTCGGCCTCGGCTGGGTCAACGCCGCCGCCGACTACTCACGCTATCTGCCCCGCGTCTCCTCCGGCCGGGGGGTGATCGGCTGGACCGCCTTCGGCGCCTCCCTCGCCCCGCTCGTCCTGCTGGTCTTCGGCCTGCTGCTGGCCGGCTCCTCCGAGCCGCTGAGCAAGGCGATCGCGCAGGACCCGATCGGCGCGCTGACGACGATCCTGCCGACCTGGTTCCTGGTGCCGTTCGCCGTGGTCGCCGTCCTCGGCCTGGTCGGCGGCGCCGTCCTCGACATCTACTCCTCCGGCCTGGCCCTGCTCTCGGCCGGCGTGCGCGTGCCCCGCTACCTGGCCGCGCTCTTCGACGGGCTGCTGATGATCGCCGGCGCGGTCTACATCGTGTTCTTCGCCGACAACTTCCTCGGCCAGTTCATGGGCTTCCTCACCACACTCGGCGTGCCCATCGCCGCCTGGGCCGGCGTCATGCTCGCCGACCTGGCCCTGCGCCGCCGCGACTACGACGAGAGCGACCTGTACCGCCCGCACGGCCGCTACGGCGACGTCCCCCTGGTCCCGCTGGTCCTCACCCTCGCCGCCACGGCCGTCGGCTGGGGCCTGGTCACCAACACCGCCGCCAGCTGGCTGACCTGGCAGGGCTATCTGCTGCAGCCGTTCGGGCTCGGCGGCAGGACCGGCGCCTGGGCGTACGCCAACCTGGGCGTCCTGGTCGCCCTGGCACTCGCCTTCCTCGGCACACTGCTGCTGGGCCGCGGCCGGGTCCACGACCAGGAGTCCCAGGCCCCGAGCCCGGCGGCCGGCCAGGGGGTGCTGAACCCATGAGCGCCGTCCGGGAGGGGGTGCCGACCGCATGAGCGCCGGACATCTCGCCGTCATCGACATGCAGCGCGTCTTCGCCGACCCGGCGAGCCCCTGGGCCACCCCCCGGTACGCCGACGCGGCGGCGGGCGTACGCAGCCTGCTGCCCGCCTTCGCCGGCCGCGTCACCTTCACCCGCTTCCTGGCCCCCGAGCGGCCGGCCGGTGCCTGGCGCGCCTACTACGACCGGTGGCCCTTCGCCCGCCGGCCCCCGGACGCCGAACTCTGGGCGCTGACCGACGAGTTCGCCGACCTCGCGGACCACGTCCTGGACGCCACCACCTTCGGCAAGTGGACCCCCGAACTCGCCTCCCGGACCGGCCCGGACGGCCGCCTCGTCCTGGCCGGCGTCAGCACCGACTGCTGTGTGCTGTCCACCGCCCTGGCCGCCGCCGACGCCGGCGCCGAGGTGCTGGTCGTGGCGGACGCCTGCGCCGGCGTGGACGACGACTCCCACGTCAAGGCCCTGCAGATCATGGAGCTGTACCGGCCGCTGGTCCGGGTCACCACCATCGCCGACCTGCTCGCGGAGGCCGGGCCGTGACCGGCGTCCCGCTCAAGCACCAGCGGATCAGCCGGATCCTCGCCCGGGAGATCCGCGCGGGCAGCCGCCCGGCCGGCGAGCGGCTGCCCGGCGAGCACGCCCTCGCCCAGCGGTTCGGCGTCAGCCGTACGACGATCCGCGCGGCCCTCGCCGAACTGACCGAGCAGGGCCTGATCACCACCCGCACCGGCAAGGGCTCCTACGTCCTGTTCGACGGCCGCCCGCCGGACGACCGCCTGGGCTGGGCGCGGGCCCTGACCCCGCGGGGTGCGGACAGCACCGTGCGGACCCTCGCCGTACGCGAGACGCGTGACAGCGCGCTGGCCGCCGAACTCGGCCTGGAGAAGGACGTCTTCGTGTGCGTGGAACGGACGCGGGAACTGACCGCGGAGGGCACCGTGCTGTCGTACGAGCGCAGCTACCTGCCGCCCGTGCCCGGGATCCGCGAGCTGCCCGCCCGGGGCCTCGGCCAGGACTCGCTCACCGAGGTGCTGCGGCGGGCCGGGCTGCGGCCCGACCACGGCGAGCAGCGGGTGTCCGGGCGGCGGATCGACGTCCGGGAGGCAGAGCTGCTGCGACGCGCGCCGGGGGACTGGTTCCTGCACACCCACCGCACCAGCAGGGCGGCCGACGGCTCCTTCGTCGAGCACGTCGTCAGCCTGCTGGACCCCGACCACTTCGCCCTGGCCCTCGCCTTCGGTTGACCCCACGGACGGCAGCCATGACCTCGTACGACCGCGCCGTCGGAGCCCTGTACGGACTCGCCCTCGGGGACGCCCTCGGCATGCCCACCCAGATGCTGCCGCGCCCGCTGATCACCGCCCGGTACGGTCCCGTCCTGACCGGCTTCCACCCCGCCCCGCCGGACCACCCGCTGGCCGCCGGCATGCGGGCCGGAGCGGTCACCGACGACACCGGACAGGCCCTGCTGCTGGCCGGGTTGCTGATCGACGGCGAGGGCACCGTCGACCCGGCGGAACTCGCCCGGCGGCTGGTCGTCTGGGAGGACGAGATGCGCGCCCGCGGCTCCCTGGAGCTGCTCGGCCCCTCCACCAAGCGGGCCGTGGAGCGCGTCCTCGCGGGCACTCCGATGGACGAGGTGGGCCGGTACGGCACCACCAACGGCGCGGCGATGCGGATCGCGCCCGTCGGCATCGCCGTACCGGCCGGCGATGCCGTGGCCCTCGTCGACCGCGTGGTGGAGGCGAGCCGGCTCACCCACCACACCGGGGTCGCCCTGGCCGGCGCCGCGGCCGTGGCCGCCGCCGTCAGCGCGGGAGTCGACGGGGCGCCGGTCCCGCAGGCGGTCGAGGCCGCCGTGCACGCGGCCCGGCTGGCGTCCGGGCGCGGACACTGGGTGGCCGCCGCCGACGTCGCCGCGCGCATCGTGTGGGCCACCGGGATGACCCGCGCAGGCCTCTCCGACGACGAACTCTGCGACCGCGTCTACACACTGGTCGGCACCGGCCTCGCCACCCAGGAGTCGGTGCCCGCCGCCTTCGCGGTCCTCGCCGCCCGCCCCGACGCACCCTGGCACGCGGCCCGGCTCGCCGCCTCCGTCGGCGGCGACTGCGACACCATCGCCGCGATCACCGGCGCCGTCGCGGGTGCCTGCCACGGCGTCGACGCCTTTCCCGCCGCCGCGCGCGACACCCTGGTACGCGCCAATCCCGGACTCGACCTGGACGTCACGGCCACCGCCCTGCTGGCCCTGCGCGACCGGACATGACCGGCAGCGAAACCCGTCGGGGACCGCGCCCGCACCGACAGCCCCGGCGCAAAGACCACGCGCACCGGCGCCCCGGACCCGGTCGCCGCGGGCGCCCTCGCCGTCCGGCTGCGGCGGCGCCGTCCCCGGCCCCGCACCGGACCTCCCGCCGATCTCCACGCATGCGCCGGACCTCACCGGGTACGCGAGGCGGGAGCACCCGGGCGCCAGCCTGCCCGGGAGGCCCGTACGACCGTCGCTACCTGGGGATCAGCCATGGAGACAACCGCACACGACGACCTGCCGACGCCGGCCCAGCGGGCACTGGACGCGCTGGTCGTGAACGCCGAGGACCAGGCCGCTCTGGACACCCTCGCCCACAGTGACGTACTCGTCCCGGTGCCGGACGACGCGGTGGACGGGGAGGGCGCCGACGCCACGACGGTGGCCCTGCCGGTCCTGGAGCAGCCCGGAGGCGAACCGGTCGTCCCGGTGTTCACCTCCGAGGGCGAGATGGCCGAGCTGCTGCCGTTCGTCTCGCGCTACCGCCTGATCCCGCTCGGCGACCTCGCCTCGCAGTGGCCCGACGAGGACCTCTCCCTCGCCATCGACGGCAGCTCGACCCACGCACTGACACTGACGTCACAGGGGGTACGCACACTCCTGGCCCGCTGATCCAGGGCCCCGCAGGGCCTCGGAGCCAGGCGGAAACGAGCCCATGCCCTACATCGCCGGCGCGGCAGGGGCAGTGGTCCTGGGACTGGTGCTGACCAGCATCCTCCGTACCCTCGTGGTGCCCAGGGGCCTCTACTCCGTGCTGGTGTTCCGCCTGTGGGGGCTGCTGCGCCGGATCCTCCGGCTCACCGCGGTCCGCCGCGGCTACGACGCCACCGACCGCGCCCAGACCTGGCTCGCGCCGCTGATGCTGATCGGCATGCTCGGCAGCTGGCTCGGCGGCGCCCTCCTCGGCTTCGGGCTCCTGCTGTACGCGGTGTCCCCGCTGTCCTGGACCACCGCGTTCCGGGAGGCCGGCTCCAGCCTGTTCACGCTCGGCTTCGCCGGCGGCGCCCGGCTGAAGCTGTCGGTGCTCGACTTCCTGGCCGCCGCCACCGGACCGGTCCTGATCGCCCTCCAGATCGCCTATCTGCCCACCCTCTACGCCGCCTACAACCGGCGCGAACTGGAGGTCACCCTGCTCCAGGCGCGGGCCGGCGAGCCCGCCTGGGGGCCGGAGATCCTCGCCCGGCAGTGGCTGGTGGACACCGAGACCGCGCTGCCCGCGCTGTACCGGGCCTGGGAGCGGCTCGCCTCCGACATGGGCGAGAGCCACTCCACCTACCCGATCCTGCTCACCTTCCGCTCGCCGCGCCCGCACCGCAGCTGGCTGGTCGGCCTGATCGCCGTGATGGACGCAGCCGCCCTGCAGCTGGCCCTGGCTCCGCGGCTCGCCCCGCCGGAGGCCAGGCTGGCGCTGCGCGCCGGGTTCACCGCGCTGCGGGACATCGCCCGCGTCCTGCGCATCCCCTTCGACACCGACCCGTCGCCCGAGGCGTCCGTCCAACTCACCTTCGCCGAGTTCGACGCGGCGGTGGGCATGCTGGAGACCGCCGGATTCCGGTCCGAGCGCACCGCGGAGGAGGCCTGGCCGCACTTCCGGGGCTGGCGGGTCAACTACGAGGCGATCGCCTACGAGCTGTGCCGCCGCTGCGACGCCGTACCCGCCCTGTGGACCGGGCCCCGCGACTTCCCGGGCGACCCCATCCCGCCGCGGCGCCCGGCGGACCGGCGGCCCGGCGAAGGACGGCCGGAACTGCCCCCTGCCGCCGAGTAGTCACCGGCCCTTCGGCAGGGAAGATCCCAACGGGGGACAAGTCCGGGGGAGCGCGAAGGAGCCGATGGTCGTGAGGGTCGTCCTGCTGGGCACTGCCGCCGGGGGAGGCTTCCCGCGGTGGAACTGCGCGTGCGGGCTGTGCACCGCCGCCCGGGACGGCAAGCTGCCCTCCCGGACCCAGGAGTGCGCCGCCGTCACCGGCAACGGCCGCGACTGGTGGCTGCTCAACGCCTCCCCCGACCTACGGGCGCAGCTCACCGCGACCCCGGCCCTGTGGCCCGGTCCCGGCCGCCGGGACACCCCGCTGCGCGGGGTGCTGCTCACCGACGCCGAGGCCGGCCATGTGATTGGCCTGAGCGAGCTGCGCGGGGCGGCCGGCCTGAAGGTCTACGCCGCGCCGCCGGTCCGCGCCGTCCTCGGCCCTGCCCGCGCCGCCCTGGACCGCTACGCGCCCTGGGAGTGGGCCGACAGCCTGGCCGACGGGGGTTTCGTGCTGGCCGGCGGGCTGGTCGTGACCGCCCACCCGGTGGGCACGAAGATCCCGGCGTACGCACCGGCGCGGGCGCCCGGGCCCGCGGGGCCGTGGGTGACGGCGTACCGCATCGAGGACCTGGCCAGCGGGGGAGTGCTGGTGTACGCCCCGTGCGTCGACGGCTGGAGCCCCGCCCTGGACGACCTGTGCGCCGAGGCCGACTGCGTGCTGCTGGACGGCACGTTCTTCGCGGCCGACGAGACGGGCACGGCCGTACGCTCCGGCACCGGGCGGGCCACCCTGGGCCATCTGCCGGTGACCGGGCCGGGCGGGTCCCTCGCCGAGCTGGCCCGCCATCCCGGCCCGCGCCGGATCTACACCCACCTCGACAACACCAACCCGCTCCTCGACCCCGCCTCGCCCGCACGCGCGCACGTGACCGAGAACGGCGCCGAGATCCTGCCGGACGGGGCCGAGCTGGTGCTCTAGAGCGACGGCTCGGCCAGCATGCGCCGGAGCACGGCCCGCTGCAGCGGCAGCACCTCGGTGTGCAGCGCGCGGCCCTTGGGGGTGAGCGCGACCCAGACCCCGCGCCGGTCCTCCGCGCACACCGAGCGCTCCACCAGGCCCTCCTTCTCCAGCCGGCCGATCAGCCGGGACAGCGCGCTCTGGCTGAGGTGGACCCGCCCGACGAGGTTCTGCACCCGGCACTGCCTGCCCTGCTCGGGCCGTTCCGCCGCCAGGATGTCCAGCACCTCGAAGTCGCTGGCGCCCAGCCCGTGCGGGTGCAGGACGCGGTCGATCTCGCACATCGTGCGCGCGTGCACCGCGAGGATGTCCCGCCAGCGTTCTTCGAGCCGCGTCTCGGCCGTCGTGACTGCCATACCGGCACCGTAGCACCGAACAGGCAAGTCGTTGAGTGTGCAACTAGTGGCCGGTGCAGCTGATCGCCCGGACCTCAGGCGGCCGGGTCCTGCAGCAGCCCCACGAGGTTGCCGTCGGCGTCCTTCACCGAGGCGATCAGCCGGCCGTTGCCGACGTCCCGCACGTCCTGGAGCACCTCCGCACCCGCCTCCAGCAGGGCCGCGAGCCGCTCCCGGAGATCGGTGACGTGCCAGAACGGAACCGGCCCGGTCAGGCCCTGCGCGTGCCCGCTCGGGTCGAGGCCGACGTCCTGGCCGGCGGCCTTGAAACCGATGTAGTACGGCTCGTCGACGAACGGCTCGACGCCCAGCAGCGCGGTGAAGAGGGCCTTGGCCCGCTCCGCGTCCTTGACGGGGTAGATGATCGTCTGCAGGCCGGTGGTCATAGGGACTCACTCCTTGTGAGGTGCGGGATCCGACGGGTTCCCCGTCGGTGCCCCCACGCTAGGACCGCGGAGCCCGCGGCGGCTTCTCCGATCCTGACCGGTTGGTGCCGTCACTCGTTGTGCAGCACCTCGGCGACGGTGAGCCGGGCCGCGCGACGGGCCGGGACCAGCGCGCCCATCACGGCGATCAGGACACCCGCCAGGGCCAGCAGGGCCAGGAGCGGCGCATGCCAGACGTCCGTCATGTACGACGGCAGGGTGATGTCCACGCCCGCCGCCATCCGCGGCATCACCACCTCGTAGGCGGCGATGCCCAGCGGGATGCCGAGCACGGACCCCAGCGCGCCGAGCATGGCCATCGACGTCACCGTCATCACCGTCACCTGGCGCGGGGTCATGCCGATCGACTTCAGCATGCCGAGATCGCGGCGCCGGTCGTGGGTGTTGAGGACGGCCGTGTTGAAGACGCCGAGGGCGGCGACCAGGGACAGCATCAGGGTGAGGCCGGTCGCGGAGCCGACGATGGTGCCGGTGACGCTGTTCGATCCGCTCAGCTGGACGGACAGCCCCGGGTCGGCGGCCCGGACGGCGCGGGCGTACGCCTCCTGGTCCGTGCCCGCGCGCAGCCTGACGTGGTAGGCGATGGGCTTCACCTGCGGCATCAGCGCGGTGACCGTCGGCCAGTCGCCGATGATCAGCCGGTCGTCGGTGTCCAGGGTCTCGCCGACGACCGTCACCTCCTGCTCGCGGCCGTCCTTCCGCAGCCGCAGCCGG
Source organism: Streptomyces sp. NPDC046727 (assembly GCF_040645635.1). NCBI lineage: Bacteria > Bacillati > Actinomycetota > Actinomycetes > Kitasatosporales > Streptomycetaceae > Streptomyces > Streptomyces sp. NPDC046727. The sequence continues at coordinate 231,289 of NZ_JBEYYR010000008.1, read as the reverse complement.
TCCCCGAGCCGCACTCCGTTGCGGCGCAGGAACGGCGCCCCGGTCACGACCTCCCCGGTCCGCCGCATCCAGCGGCCCCTCGTGAGCACGCTGTCCAGGGACCGGCCGCCGCGTCGCCCCTCGACCATGACCGCCTGTGTGGTGCCGACCAGGAGCGCTTCGTCGTCCGAACGCGCCAACACATGGGTCGCCCCCGGCAGCGCGCCCAGCAGCGAGTCGAGTTCGCGGTCGCCGTGCACCGGCCGCACCTCCTTGCCGTGCCGGTAGGCGCCCACGTAGACGGTGACGTCGTAGGTCTTATGGCTGTTGCTCCCGTAGCCGTTCAGCGTCGCCGCCAGGCCGGTCGCGAACGTCACCGTCGTCACGCCCAGCACCACGGCGGCCAGCGTGAGGCCGCTGCGCGCCGGACGGGTGAACGGCAGTCCCATGCCGAGGCTCACCGACCGGGGCAACCGGGCGCTCGCCAGCCGCCGCTGGATGCCGAGCGCCCGTCCGGCCCGCGGGGCACTGCCCGCGGTGATGGCCCGCGCCGCCGGCAGCCGCTGCGCCCGCACCGACGGGCCGAGCGCGGCGAGCACACAGACCAGGGGCATGCCGAGCAGCGCCAGCAGGTTCACCCAGGGGGCGATGCCCAGACTGCCGTGCAGCACGCCGGAAGCCGGTCCGCTGAACACGAACCGGAAGAACGGCTCGGCCAGCAGATTGCCGGCGATGGTGCCGAGCACACAGCCCAGGACGGCCGGCACGGAGATCATCATCAGGTAGACGCTCAGCACCTGCCCCGGGGTGAAGCCCAGCGCCTTGAGGATGCCGATGTGCCGGAACCCGGAGACCACGGCCCCGCCGACCACATTGGCGACGATGAGCACCGCCACCAGGATGCCGAGGACGCCGAACGCCATCAGATACGGGGCGTACGCGCGCGCGTTGCTGCCGATCCGGTGCTTCAGCGCCAGATACGTCTGGGATCCGGTGAGCGCGTCCCGCGGCAACCCCTCGGTCACCGTGGACAGTTGTGTGCGCAGCGCGCCCTCCGAGGACGCGTCCCGGAACCGGAGCAGCAGCTGCCTGCCGGTCGGGTGCAGGGCCCGGACCTGGTCCGGGGTCACCCAGGCATCCGCCGTGTGGCTCAGGTCGAACGCGAACCCGACGATGGTGAGGGTCGGGCCCGACGGAACGTGGAACCGCTTGCCGAGGTCGTCGGCGGTCCAGTCGCGCTGCCGGTTGAGGACCATCTCGCCCGGCCGGGTGGGCCACCGGCCCGCCCACAGGTCGACCCGGTCCACCGGGCCTCCGGGACCGGAGCGGCCCACGATCGTGATCGCACCGCCGAGACCGTAGTCCGCGGCGCCGTGCGGGATGTCGACCGCGGCCTGCGAGAACGGCCCCGCCACCGCCTCCACCCCCGGCCGCCGCGCCGCGCGCACGAGTTGGGCGTCCGACACCTCGCCACTGTCGAACGCGGCCACGACATGAGGCCCGTGCAGCGTGCCGAAAGCCTGGTCGAACGGCGATGACGCGGCGTCCACCAGTCCCAGCGCCACCACGATCGACCCCGTCGACACCAGCGTGACCAGCCAGATCACCAGCGTCTGGACCCGCCGCCGGCGTACGGCCGCCCGCGCGGCCCGCCACACCGCCCTCATGCCGACGGCTCCAGGGTGTGCTCGCCGGTCATCCGGCCGTCGGCCAGTTCCACCAGACGGCTCGCGCAGCGCTGGGCCAGATGCTCGTCGTGCGTGACGATGACCAGGGTCTGGCCGATCTGGTTCAGGTCGATCAGCAGGTCCATCACCTGCTCCCCGGCCCGGCTGTCCAGCGCGCCGGTCGGCTCGTCCGCCAGCAGCAGCGCGGGCCGGTTCATCAACGCCCGTGCCACCGCCACCCGTTGCCGCTCGCCCCCGCTGAGCACCGCCGGATAGGCGTTGCGCCGCTCGGCGATGCCCAGCTCCTCGAACAGCTCCAGCGCGCGCCGCCGGGCCTGCCGGGCCGGAGTCCCCGTCAGCTGGGCGGCCAGCGCCACGTTGTCCAGCGCCGACAGGTCGTCGATGAGGTTGAAGAACTGGAAGATCATGCCGATCCGGCGCCTCCGGTACAGCGCGAGATCCTTCTCGCTCAACTCCCCGACGCTCTCGCCGTGTACGACGACTCGGCCGGCGGACGGCCGGTCGAGACCGGCGATCATGTTGAGCAGCGTGGACTTGCCGCACCCCGAGGGGCCCATCACCGCGACGGCCTCCCCGGCGCGGATCTCCAGCGACACCCCGTCGAGGGCGACCGTCTCGCCGTACTCCTTGCGCACCCCGTCGAGCCGTACGACGGTGTCTGTCGTTCTCATCTCAGTGACCATGGTCAGGACGCTAGACGCGCGACCAGGGCCCCGGCATCCATCCCCGGACGGCACCGCGCCGCCGGACTCATCCCGGGGATGGAGCGAACTGAATCCCCAGGTCGATGCGGATGTCAGTGCCGTCTGCGAGCATGAACGGCATGGGGGAGTACGACGTGGTGACGGCGGCGCTCGCGGTGGCGTGCGCGGCCGTCCTGGGACTGACCGTGGCGCTGCTGCGCACCCGCCGCCGCTGGCGGACGGCGGTGGGGGAGCGCGGCTGGCTGCTGGAGCGGGAGCGGGAGAGCGCCGCCGAGGCCGCGATCGCGGCCGAACGCGACCGGATCGCCCGCGAGTTGCACGACATCGTCAGCCACAACGTCAGCCTGATGGTCGTCCAGGCGAGCGCCGCCCGCGAGGTGCTCGGCACGATGCCCGACGAGGCCGCGACCGCGCTCCGGGCCGTCGAGGACGCCGGGCGGGGCGCGATGACCGACCTCAGACATCTGCTGGGACTGCTGGCCCCCGCACAGGACGGCACGGACAGCGACCCGGGGCCGGCCGGGGACCCGGGCGCCGACCTGGTGCGCACGCCGCTCACCCCGCAGCCCGGCCTCGACCGGCTCGGCCCGCTGGTGGACCGGATATCGTTCGCCGGCCTGCCCGTCGAGGTCCGTATCTCGGGCGCGCCGCGCCCACTGCCGCAGGGCATCGACGTGACCGCCTACCGCATCGTCCAGGAGGCCCTGACCAATGCGCTCCGACACGGCGACGGCGGCAAGGCCGAGGTGACCGTGCGCTACGCCGACCACGCCCTGCGCGTCGAGATCCTCAACACCGGCCCCAGCGTCCTCACCGGCACCACACCGGCGCATGGCGAGGGCCCCGCACCGGCCGGCCCGGGACCGCACGCCGAGGGCACCGGACGCGGCCTGCTCGGCCTGCGTGAACGGGTCGCCGTCTACGGCGGTGATCTCGACGCCCGGCGCAGACTCGGCGGCGGCTTCCGCGTCCGGGCGCGCATACCCCTGGACCGCCCGTGACCCCGGACGCGCCCGAGCGGGCGCCCCGCGTCCTGATCGCCGACGACCAGACGCTGATCCGGACCGGCTTCCGGCTGATCCTCACCGCCCGGGGCATCGAGGTGGCCGGCGAGGCGGCCGACGGCGCCGAGGCCGTCACCGCGGTCCGCGAGCTGAAGCCGGACGTCGTCCTCATGGACATCCGCATGCCGGTCATGGACGGCCTGGAGGCCACCCGGCGCATCCTGGCCGAGGCGCCCGACTGCCGGGTGCTCATGCTGACCACCTTCGACCTGGACCGGTATGTGTACACGGCCCTGTCGCTCGGGGCCAGCGGCTTCCTCCTCAAGGACGTCACCCCGGAACACCTGGCGGCGGCCGTACGGCTCGTCGGCACCGGCGACGCCCTGCTGGCACCGCAGATCACCCGGCGCCTGGTGGAGCGGTACGCGGCCGAGGCCGAGCGGCCGGCCGAGACCGTGCCCGCCGACCTGGCCGCGCTCACCCCGAGAGAGCGGGAGGTGCTGACCCTGATGGGCCGGGGCCTGTCCAACACGGACCTGGCCGCCGAACTGACGCTCAGCGAGGCCACGGTCAAGTCCCACGTGGCCCGCATCTTCGCCAAGCTGAGCCTGCGCGACCGCGCCCAGGCGGTGGTCGTCGCCTATGAGACGGGGCTGGTCAGACCCGGGGAGCGCTGACGCGCCCCACGGGGCGCGAGGCGCTCACGCCGAAGCGCGCCGCACCAGCTCCGTCGGCAGGATCACCGCCGCCGGGTCCTCGCCGCCTATCTGGGCGAGCAGCACCCGCACCATCTCGCTGCTGATCCGGTCCCACGGCTGCCGGATGGTGGTCAGCGCCGGGGTGGCGGCGGTCGCCGCCGGCGAGTCGTCGAAACCGCCGACGGCGATGTCGTCCGGCACCCGCTTCCCGGCCCGGTGCAGGGCCGCCAGCACGCCCTGCGCCATCAGGTCGGAGGCGACGAACACGGCGTCCATGTCCGGCGCCTGCGCCAGCAGCCGCTCCGCGCCCGCCTCACCGCTGGCCCGGCTGTAGTCGCCGGAGACGATGAGCCGCTCGTCGGCCGCGAGGCCCGCCTCGGCGAGCACCTCGCGGTAGCCGGCGAGCCGCTCCACACCACCGGGGGTGTCCAGCGGACCGGTGACCACGCCGATCCGGCGCCGGCCCAGCGACAGCAGATGCCGGACCATGTCCCGGGCGCCGTCCCGGTCGTCGGCGGCCACGTAGCTCACCTTCGAGCCGAGCCCGATCGGTTTGCCGCAGGCCACCAGCGGCACCCCCGCTTCCCGCAGCTCCTCGGCCACCGGATCGCCGAAGTGGCTGGAGACCAGCAGCACCCCGTCGACATGCCCGGCGGTGATGTAGCGCGTGATCCGGCGCCGCTCGTCCTGCGTGCCCGCCAGCATCAGCAGCAGCGGGATGTCGTGCGCGGCCAGCGCCTGGGTGCAGCCGCGCAGCAGGACATTGAAGTTGGGGTCCTCGAAGAACCGCTCCTGCGGCTCGGTCAGCAGGAAGCCGACCGAGTCCGAGCGTCCCGTGATCAGGGAACGGGCGTGCCGGTTCACGACGTAACCCGTCCTGCGGATGGCGGCGTTGACCGCCTCCTGGGCGGCGGGGCTGACGTAGTGCCCGCCGTTGAGCACGCGCGAGACGGTGCCGCGCGAGACGCCTGCCTCGCGCGCCACGTCGTGGATCGTCGGCGGTTTCCGCCGGCCCCCCGTATTGCTCATGGTCATGACTTTACGGCCCCGGAAAGGAGATCGAGGCTCCAGAAGCGCTGGATGACCAGGAACAGCGCGATCAGCGGGAGCACCGCGAGGAACGCGCCGGTGATCACCAGCGTGTACAGCGCGGGTGTGTTCGAGCCCTGCTCCAGCAGCGTGTACAGACCCAGCGTGAGCGGGAACTTCTCGTCGTCGCTGAGCATGATGTACGGCAGCAGGAAGTTGTTCCAGATCGCGACGAACTGGAACAGGAACACCGTGACCATGCCGGGGATCATCATCGGCAGCGCGATCCGGGTGAAGATCCGCCACTCGCCCGCCCCGTCCATCCGCCCGGCCTCCACCACGTCGGCCGGCACGGCGGCGGACGCGTAGATCCGGGCGAGGTAGACGCCGTACGGAGAGAGGATCTGCGGCAGCAGCACGGACAGGTAGGAGTCCGTGAGGTCGGCCTTCGCCAGCAGCAGGTACTGCGGGATCGCGAGGATCACCGGCGGCATCAGGACGCCCGCGAGCAGGACGTTGAACATCGCCTCGCGGCCCCGGAAACGGTAGGTCGCGAGCGCGTAGCCGCTGAACGCCGACACGGCGGTGGACAGCAGCGCGCCCAGCCCCGAGTACAGCGCGGAGTTGCCCATCCACGACCAGTAGATGCCGTCGCGGTAGGCGTTCAGGTCCTTGAGGTTGTCGGCGAACCCGGTGCCCGGCAGGAAGGTGAAGGTGGAGAACAGCTCCCGGCCGGACTTGGTGGACGCGATCACCACCCAGGCCACCGGCAACAGCGTGTAGACCGCGCCCAGCAACAGGGTGACCGTCGGGACCAGCGCGATCCGGCGGCGCAGCGGCGGGCCCTGCGCCGTACCCGGGGTGGTGCCGGCGGCCGGGGCGGCCTTGCGCACGGCGAGCGTACTCATCCTGCTGCCTCCTGCTTGTTACGACGGTTCGCGACCCGCAGGAATCCGAAGGACAGCACCAGGGTGACCAGTGCGATCAGGGTCGCCTCGGCGGCGGCTGCGTAGATGTCGCCGCGGTGGAAGGCGTCCTCGTACACCTTCATCAGCGGACTCCAGCTCGTGTTGACCGAGTTGGTGAGCGGCTTGAGGGTGGTCGGCTCGCTGAACACCTGGAGCGTCGCGATGATCGAGAAGAAGAAGGTCAGCACCAGCGAGGGCGCCACCATCGGGATCTTGATCCGCAGCGCGGTCTGCAGGGGGGTGGCGCCGTCCAGCTTCGCCGCCTCGTACACCTCGGCCGGGATGGACCGGAGCGAGGTGTAGATGACGATCATGTTGAAGCCGGTGCCGCCCCAGACCGCGATGTTCGACAGGGCGAGGTACAGCGGACCGCCGTCCAGCAGGTCCGGCTGCGGCAGGCCCAGTCTGTCGAGCACGAAGTAGAACGGGCTGACGTCCGGCAGGTAGAGGAAGCCCCACATCAGCGCGGCGACCACGCCGGGGATGGCGTACGGCAGGAAGATCGCGAGCCGGGTGAACGGGGCGAGCCGCACCCGGTCGGAGTCCAGCATCAGCGCGAACAGCAGCGCGAGCCCGAGCATCACCGGGACGACGATGCAGCCGTAGCCGACGACGCGCAGCGCGCCGTGCAGCAGTTCGCTGTCCTGGAAGGCCTGGGTGTAGTTCTCGAAGCCGGCCCAGACTTCGGTCCGCGCACCCGGCCCCAGGCCGAGGCCGGAGACGTGCACCTTGCGGAAGCTGAGCCAGACCGCGTAGCCCATGGGCAGCGCGAAGAAGAGGGCGAAGAGGATCGTGGCGGGGAGGAGGAAAACATAGGGCGCGCTTCGCGCTCGTTCGAGGGTGGTGGTGGGAGACGGGTGGGCATACGGGGTCCCCTTGACCCCGTATGCCTTCCGGCTGTGCGTGCTCGTCACTGAGAAACCCCGAAGCCCTGCTTCTTCATGTCGGCGACCGTGGCGTCCTGCATCTTGTCCACGGCGGCGGTGAAGTCCGACTTGTTCTTCGCGGCGGTGCCGAAGGCGTCGTTGAAGGTCGCGTAGGCGACGTTCACGTTCGGGCCCCACGCGGAAGGCGCCGTGGTCTTCGCGATGTCAGCGGCCTTGGTGTAGAAGTCCGGCTGGTTGGAGAAGAACGCCGGCGGGTTGGAGAACGCGCCGCTCAGCTGGGCGGAGGTGGAGGCCGGGTAGATGCCGCCCTCCTTCGCCAGCGCGTTGAGGGCGTCGTGGTCGGTGTTCAGCCAGGCCGCGAACTTGGCCGCGGCCTCCTTGTGCGCGGAGTCGGTGGTGACGGCCGTGGAGGAGCCGCCCCAGCTGCCGGTGACGTCCTGGTCCAGCGACCACTGGGGGAGCGGGGCCATGGCCCACTTGCCCTTGGTGTCCGGCGCGGCCGTGGTGAGCGTGCCCGGCGCCCACACGGCGCTGACCCAGGCGATCTCCTTGCCCGTGTTGAGCGCCTTGTTCCAGGCCGGCTGGTACATGGGCTGGTTGTCGATGACACCTTCCTTGACCAGCCCGCCCCAGAACCTGGCCACCTTCTGGGTGGCCGCGTCATTGATGGAGACCTTCCACTTGTCGCCGGAGGTGGTCCACCACTTGGCGCCGGCCTGCTGGGCGAGCCCCGCGAAGAGGCCGGAGTCATTGGCGGAGAAGGTGGTCAGGGACTTGTCCGGCGCCTTCTTCTTCAGCGCGCGAGCGGTCTCGGCGAACTGGTCCCAGGTGGTGGGGACCTTCAGGTCGTACTTCTTGAACAGGTCCTCGCGGTAGTAGAACATCATCGGGCCGATGTCCTGCGGTACCGCGTACACCGCGTCGGTGCCGAGCGTGGTCTGCTGCCAGACGCCCTCGGCGAACTTGCTCTTGACGTCGCCGACCTCGTCGGAGATGTCGGCCAGCGCGTCATTGCTGACCAGCGTCGGCAGGGCCTGGTACTCGGCCTGCACCAGGTCGGGGGCGTTCTTCGCCTTGTGCGCGGTGAGGATCTTGGTGACCAGCGTGTCACCGCCGGCCTGCTTCTTCGCCGTGACGGTGATCTTGTCCTTCTCGCCCGGCCCCTTGTTCCACAGGTCGACGACCTTGTCCATGCCGGGTGTCCAGGTCCAGTACGTCAGCGAGACCGGACCCGACTCGGACCTGCTGCCGTCCTCGGAACCGCAGGCGGCTAGTGCGGTGGCGCCGAGAGACGCGGCGACGACGGTTGTCACGAGGCGACGACGCTTCGTGTGCGGCATGGTTTCTCCCCTGACCTGGGTCCCCGCCCGCTGCGGGGACCTGCCATGCAGATGTGCACGTTCACATGACCCGGGTGCTCACCACTGGGGAGCCCCTGCCATGCTTCTGTGAGCGTTCACAGTAGAGAAACGTCCCGGACACTTGTCAATGGTTGTTGCTGTGCGGTTATGTTGGCATCACACCGCCACCGTTGTGTGTGCACGTTCCCAAATGATCGATTTCCCGGGAGACATCCATGCCGGACACCAGTCCCAGGGGCCTCACCAGGCTCGCCTTCGGTGGGGACTACAACCCCGAGCAGTGGCCGGAATCCGTCTGGCAGGAGGACGTCCGGCTGATGCGGAAGGCCGGCGTCACGATGGTGAGCGTCGGCATCTTCTCCTGGGCCCTGCTGGAACCGGAGCCGGGGGAGTACGACTTCGGCTGGCTCGACCGGGTCATCGGCCTCCTGCACGACCACGGCATCCGCGTCGACCTCGGCACGCCCACCGTGGTGCCGCCCGCCTGGTTCTACCGGGCGCACCCGCAGGCCCTGCCGGTCACCGCCGAGGGCATGCGCTACGAGTTCGGCTCGCGCGGCGCCATCTGCCACAGCAACGCCGACTACCGCGCCGCCGCCGCGGCCATCACCACGAAGCTCGCCGAGCGCTACGGCGACCATCCGGCGCTCGCCCTGTGGCACGTCCACAACGAGTACGGCGTCCCCGTCTCGGCCTGCTACTGCGAGTCCTGCGAGGTCCACTTCCGCCGCTGGCTCGCCGACACCTACGGCAGCGTGGAGGCGGTCAACGAGGCGTGGGGCACGGCCTTCTGGGGCCAGCGCTACACCGACTTCGCGCAGATCAACCCGCCCCGGGCCACCCCGACCGTCGGCAACCCGGGCCAGGCCCTGGACTACAAGCGGTTCACCGACGCCACCATCAGGGAGAACTTCCGCGCCGAGCGGGACATCCTGCACCGCCTCTCGCCGGGCGTCCCGGTCACCACCAACTTCATGACCGCGCTCAGCCAGTGCGACTCCATGGACTACTGGGCCTGGGGCCGCGAGGTCGACCTTGTCACCAACGACCACTACCTGATCACCGACGGCCGCCGCACCCACGTCAACCTCGCGATGGCCGCCGACCTCACCCGCTCGGTCGCCGGCGGCGCCCCCTGGCTGCTGCTGGAGCACTCCACCTCGGGCGTCAACTGGCAGCCGCGCAACCCCGCCAAGGCCCCCGGCCAGATGGCCCGCAACTCCCTCGCGCACGTGGCCCGCGGCTCCGACGGCGCCATGTTCTTCCAGTGGCGCCAGTCCCGGCGCGGCGCCGAGAAGTTCCACTCGGCGATGCTGCCGCACGGCGGCACCGACACCCGGGTCTGGCGCGAGGTCGTCGAACTCGGCGCCTCCGTCGACTCCTTGAGCGCCCTCCGCGGCACCCGCACCGAGGCCGACGCGGCCATGCTCTGGGACTGGCCGTCCTGGTGGGCGCAGAACCTCTCCTGGCGCCCCAGCGAGGACCACGACCCGCGCGAGCGCGCCGACTCCTTCTACGAGGTCCTCTACGACCGGCACCTCACCGTCGACTTCGCCCATCCGGAAGCCGACTTGTCGAGCTATCCCCTTGTCGTCGTACCAGCTCTGTACCTGATGACGGAAGCCGCCGGGAACAACGTCCGGGAGTACGTCGAGAACGGCGGCACGCTCGTGGTGTCGTACTTCTCCGGCATCGTGGACGAGCACGACGCCGTCCACGATGGCGCCTACCCGGGCGCGCTGCGCGACGTCCTCGGGCTGGCCGTGGAGGAGTTCTCGCCGCTGCTGAAGGACGAGCGGGTGCGGCTGACCGGCCCGGACGGCTCCGTGTTGACCGGCGACGTGTGGACGGAGTTCGTGGTCCCGCGCGGCGCCGAGACCGTGTGGACGTACGCCGACGGGCTCACCGCGGGCCGCCCGGCCGTCACCCGGCACCGGCTCGGCCGGGGCACCGCCTGGTACGTCTCCACCCGCCTGGACGCCCAGGGCCTGGACACGCTGATCGGCTGGGCGGCCGAGGACGCCGGGCTCGCCCCGCGCGCCGACCTGCCCCGCGACGTCGAGGTCGTGCGCCGCAGCGGAGAGTCGGGCACCTACCTCTTCGTCATCAACCACACCACCGGCGACACCAAGGTGCCGCTGGACACGCCCGGCACCGAGCTGCTGACGGGCGAACGCGCCGCGGGCCGCCTGGCGGTCCCCGCGGGGGCCGTCCGGGTCGTACGACTCGACGGCTGAGCCGGCTCCCCTCCGCCCGCGTGTGCCACGAGAGCCGTGGGCGGAGGGGTTCTCCTCCAGCCCCACTGGGGCCCCCTCCCCAGTCACGTCGAAGGGACGACGGACGATGAAGTTCCATCCCAGACGCACCATCGGAGCCCTGCTGCTGCCGCTCGCGGCCGGGCTCGCCCTCACCGCCCTGCCCGCCCAGACCGCTCAGGCCGCGAGTACCCTCACCAACGGCGGCTTCGAGTCCGACGGTTCGGGCGTGGCCACGCCCGCCGGGTGGTCCGAGTACGGCGACACCGGCGCCTCGTACACCGAGTCCGGCGGACACGGCGGGAGTTACCGCCTCGCCCACTACTCGGCGTCCGCCTACAAGGTGGAGACGTACCAGTACCTGTCCGGGCTGACGAACGGGAACTACACGTTGACCGCGTGGGTCCGTTCCAGCGGCGGGCAGAACGCCGCGTACATGGCGCTCAAGAATTGCGGCAGTTCGGAGCAGCGCACGGATCTGCCGATATCGTCCAGCGGGTGGATCCGGATCGTCACGCCGATCAATGTGACCAACAACCAGTGCACCATCAGCATCAACAGTGATGCGAACGCCGGCAACTGGATCAATGTTGACGATCTCACCTTCACGTCCGGCACCACCGGTACATCCATCCATGGCGCCGACATCTCCTCCCTCGCCAAGAGCGAGGCCAAGGGCGGCGTCTACCGGACCGGCTCCGGCACCACCGCCGACGCCCTCGCCGTCCTCAAGTCCTACGGCATGAACTACGCGCGCCTGAAGGTCTGGGTGAACCCGGCCGACGGCTTCAACGACAAGGCGCACGTCCTCGCGATGGCCAAGCGCATCAAGGCGCAGGGCATGAAGCTCCTGGTCGACTTCCACTACTCGGACACCTGGGCCGACCCCGGCGCCCAGACGAAGCCGGCCGCATGGAAGGGCCATACATACAGTCAACTGAAGACGGACGTGTACAACCACACGTACGACGTGTTGAACGCCTTGAAGGCTCAAGGCACCACCGCCGACATGGTCCAGGTGGGCAATGAGATCAACGGCGGCATGCTGTGGTCCGAGGGATCCACGGACAACTGGAGCCAGCTCATCGGGTTGATCAACTCGGGCTATGACGCCGTCAAGGCGGTCAACTCGTCAACGGTCGTGGCGCTGCACCTGGCCAAGGGCGGTGACAAGGCCGGGACGGAGTGGTGGTTCGACAACGCGGTCGCGGGCGGCGCGAAGTTCGACGCGATCGGCCTGTCGTACTACGGCTACTGGCACGGCCCGCTCTCCGACTTCCAGACCACCCTGGACGACGCGGCCTCCCGCTACGGCAAGCCGGTCTTCGTCGCCGAGACGGCCTACCCCTTCCGCCTGGACAGCGACGACTCGCTCACCAACCAGATCGACACCACGGGCGAACTCGTCTCCGGCTACCCCGCGACCGTGGCCGGCCAGACCAAGTGGATGAACGACGTGGCGAGCATCGTGGAGGCCGTCCCGAACCGCCGCGGTCTCGGCGTCTTCTACTGGGAGGCCACCTGGACCGCCGTCACCGGCAACGGCTGGGACCCGACCGACGCCGCCTCCGGCAACGGCTGGGAGAACCAGGCCCTGTTCGGCTACGACGACAAGGCGCTCTCCTCCATGACGTGGTTCAGCCACCGCTGAGCCGTCCGTGACGGGCCCGGTCGCACGCGGCGACCGGGCCCTGCCGCGTTCCCGGGGCGCGCGAGGACCCTCCTCGGTCGCACTGCCGTTCGGTACCGGACAACGGTCGCCGAGTCCCGGACGCGTCGGCGTCGCCCGGGCCACAGTGGGAACACTGCGTACGAGGAGGGCGGACGGATGACGGTGACTCCCTCGGGCCGGATGCGGCAGACCATCCTGGAGTGGCTCAAGGACCCGGCCGTCCACTTCCCGGCCGCGCCCCGGCGCGACCCCGCCGAGACCGGCGTCACCGCGCGCGCCATCGCCGCCAAGCTGGGCGTACCCCACAGGACCGCCCTCGCCCACCTGGACTTCCTCACCCGCCTCGGCGTCCTGCGCACCCGCCGGATCCACTGGCGCACCCACTACCGGCGCGACGAGATCCGCATCGCCGAGGTGGCCCGGATCTTCGAGAAGGGCTGGTGACGAAGGAACCGGCCCCACCCGGGCCTCCTCCGGTCCGGATTTCCGCACGGCCACCGGCCTCCGCGCGACCGGCGATCGCCCGGTGCCCGGCAGCCTCGGCGAGCCCGGCGTGGCGGTCCGTGCGCGTCCTGCCGCCGCCTGGCCCGGCGGTACCCTGGTTCCGGCCGTGATCACCCGTCGGGGCAGGGCCCGAACAGGAGACGTACCAGCATGTCAGCCCCGGAAACGGAGACCCTCGGCGCCCGCCCCGTGCCACGGCGGAGGTCCGAGTGGCGCACGCAGGCGCCCGTCGTCGCGGTCGTGGCGGCCGGCGGCGCGTTCGGCGCGCTGGCCCGCTACGCGCTCATCCTCACCTGGCCCACGCCACCCGGCGGCTTCCCCTGGGCGACGTTCTGGACGAATGTCGTCGGCTGCGCGGTCATCGGCGTGTTCATGGTGCTCATCACCGAGGTGTGGGTCGCCCACCGTCTGCTGCGCCCGTTCTTCGGCACCGGCGTCCTCGGCGGCTTCACCACCTTCTCCACCTACGCGGTCGACACCCGGGAACTGGTCGGCGCAGGCCGCCCCGGACTCGGCCTGGCCTATCTCGCCGCGACGCTGCTCGCGGCCCTCACGGCGGTCTGGCTCGGCTCGGCCGCCACCCGCCGGCTGCTGCTCAGGAGGCTGCGATGACGTCACGTCCGGGCCCGGCCCTGCGGCTGACGGTCTACCTCGGTGAGGACGACACCTGGCACCACAAGCCGCTCTACTCCGAGATCGTGCACCGTGCGCACGCCGCCGGGCTCGCCGGTGCCAGCGTCTTCCGGGGCGTCGAGGGCTTCGGCGGCACCTCCCGGATCCACACCTCCCGGCTGCTGTCCCTGAGCGAGGACCTGCCGGTCACGGTCGTCGTCGTGGACACCGAGGAGCGCGTCCGGGCCTTCCTGCCCCAGCTCGACGGACTCGTCGGCGCGGGCCTGGTGACGCTGGAGGAGTGCGAGATCGTCCTGCCCGGACCGGAAGAGGACCCGGCCGACGGGAGCCGGGGCGCGCACCGGGCGGACAGTCCGGACGAAACGGACCCGGAGGGTAAGAAGTCGTTGTGAACTGGCTCCTGGTCGTGTCGGGGGCCGTGATCGGCGCGCCCCTGCGCTATCTCACCGACCGTGCCGTGCAGGCCCGCCACGACTCGCTCTTCCCCTGGGGCACCTTCGTGGTGAACGTGGCCGGCTGTCTGGTCCTCGGTCTGCTCACCGGCGCCGCCTCCGCCGGGGCGGCCGGTCCCCATCTGCGGCTCTTCCTGGGCACCGGGCTGTGCGGCGCGCTGACGACGTACTCGACCTTCTCGTACGAGACCCTGCGGCTGACCGAGGCGGGCTCCGGCCTCTACGCTGCCCTGAACGTCGGGGCCGGTGTGGTGGCGGGACTCGCGGCGGCGTTTACCGGCGTCTCACTCGCCGGCGCCCTGTGGGCCTAGGGATTGCCATCCGGCCTGACGCAGCAAGTACTGTCTACAGCACTGTCGACCAACTCTCGCAGAACTGGATCCCATGAGCGCCATCTCCGTCGGCCAGGCCGTCGTCCTCGGAGTAGTCGAGGGCGTGACCGAGTTCCTCCCCGTGTCCTCCACCGGCCACCTCAAGATCGCCGAGGGGCTCATGGACATCCCCGTCGACGACAAGTCGGTCGTCGGGTTCTCCGCCGTCATCCAGGTCGGCGCCATCGCCGCCGTGCTCGTCTACTTCTTCAAGGACATCAAGCGGATCGTCACCGCGTGGTTCCGCGGTCTGACCAATCGCGAGGAGCGCTACCACCACGACTACAAGTTCGCCTGGTGGGTGATCGCCGCCACCATTCCGATCGTGGTGGTCGGCCTGGCCGCGAAGCCGCTGATCGACGGCCCGCTCGCCTCGCTGTGGGTGGTCGCCGGCTCCCTGATCATCGGCTCGGGCGTGATGTGGGCCGCCGACCAGATGGGCCGGCACAAGCGCGGCGAGGACGACACGTCCTTCAAGGACGCGATGTGGGTCGGCTGCTCCCAGATCCTCGCCCTGCTCTTCCCCGGCTTCTCGCGCTCCGGTGCCACCATGTCCACCGCGCTCATCCTGGACCTGGACCGCGTCGCCGCCACCCGGCTGTCCTTCTTCCTCGGCATCCCGGCCCTGACCGGCGCCGGCATCTACGAGCTCAAGGACGCCCTCGGTGCGGGCGTGGGCGCCGCCCCGCTGGCCGTCGGCACGATCGTCTCCTTCGTGGTCGCCTACGCCTCCATCGCCTGGCTGCTCAAGTTCGTCGCCAAGCACTCCTTCAACGCCTTCGTGATCTACCGGATCCTCATCGGCGTGGGCCTGCTCGGCCTGCTCGCCACCGGCACGCTCAACAGCTGAGCGAACACCGCTGATCACCCGCGGGGTGCGGATGCCTGCATACAGGCGCCGCACCCCGCGAATGTTTCCATGCGCGATGCCTTGACAGTCGCCGCTCGCACCCCGCAGGATCGCTCCCGTGAACCTGTCAGACAGCCAGACAGGTGGTAGGGCCCCACGGCGCGTCAGCGCCATGGAAGCGGTGCTCGACCACCTCCGCAGCGCCATCGAGCGCGGCCAGTACGCCATAGGCGACAAGCTCCCCTCCGAGGCCGAGCTGTGCCGCACGCTTGAGGTGTCCCGGCCCGTGCTGCGCGAGGCGCTGCGCGCGCTGCAGACCATGGGCCTCACCGTCTCCCGGACCGGCAAGGGCACCTTCGTCGTCGCGGACGCCGTCGAGGACCCCACCTTCGGCGACTACGCGGCCAGCGACCTGCTGGAGGTGCGCCGCCACATCGAGATCCCGGTCGCCGGCTACGCGGCCCTGCGCCGCACCCCGGAGAACCTGGACCACCTGGCCCATCTGCTCGACCGCATGGAGCGGGAGACGGACACCACCGCCTGGGTCGCGATGGACACCCTCTTCCACCTCGCCGTGGCCGAGGCCGCCCAGAACCCGGTCTTCCGCCGGGTCATCGAGGAGATCCGCGACGCACTGGCGCGTCAGTCGGCCTTCCTCAACGAGCTGGGCGGGCGCCGCGAGCAGTCCAACCGCGAGCACCGGGCGATCGTCGAGGCACTGGTCGACGGTTCCGAACTCGACGCCGTGGAGGCCATGAGCCACCACCTGGACCGCGTCGAGACGACCCTCACCGACATCGTCCGTCCCCAGCGGACGGACTCCCCAACGGAAGGCGGACCCGAGGCGTGAGCGAGCAGCACCTCAAAGACGAGACGCGCCCCTCGTCCGGCCATGTCGACGCCGGAGACGCCGGCTACAGCAAAGGCCTGAAGCACCGGCACGTCAACATGATCGCCATCGGCGGTGCCATCGGCACCGGCCTCTTCCTCGGCGCGGGCGGCCGGCTCGCCGACGCCGGGCCCTCCCTCTTCATCGCGTACGCCGTCTGCGGCGTCTTCGCCTTCCTGGTCGTCCGCGCCCTCGGCGAACTCGTCCTGTACCGCCCGTCCTCCGGTGCCTTCGTGTCGTACGCCCGGGAGTTCCTGGGCGAGAAGGGCGCGTACACCGCGGGCTGGATGTACTTCCTCAACTGGGCGACCACCGGTATCGCCGACATCACCGCGGTGGCCACCTACACGCACTACTGGGGCATGTTCTCCGACATCCCGCAATGGTTGATCGCATTGATCGCCCTTGCGGTCGTGTTGACCGTCAACTTGATCTCCGTCAAGATCTTCGGCGAGCTCGAATTCTGGTTCGCGATCGTCAAGGTCGGCGCGCTCGTCGTCTTCATGTGCATCGGCATCTTCCTGCTGGTCACCCAGCACCCCGTCGACGGCGTCACCCCCGGCCCGTCCCTGATCACCGACAACGGCGGCGTCTTCCCCAACGGCCTGCTGCCCATGCTGCTGATCGTCCAGGGCGTCGTCTTCGCCTACGCCTCCGTCGAGCTGGTCGGCGTCGCCGCCGGCGAGACCGAGAACCCCGAGAAGATCATGCCGAAGGCGATCAACTCGATCATGTGGCGCGTGGGCCTGTTCTACGTCGGCTCGGTGATCCTGCTGTCGATGCTGCTCCCGTGGAACAAGTACACCGCCGGCCAGAGCCCCTTCGTCACGGTCCTGTCCCACATCGGCGTCCCGGCGGCCGGCGGCGTGATGAACCTGGTCGTCCTGACCGCCGCCATGTCCTCGCTGAACTCCGGCCTGTACTCCACCGGCCGCATCCTGCGCTCCATGGCCATGAGCGGCTCCGCCCCGAAGTTCACCGGCCGGATGAGCCGCAGCCAGGTCCCGTACGGCGGGATCCTGCTCACCAGCGGTATCTGTGTCCTCGGCGTGGGCCTGAACTACGTGGTCCCCGCCGACGCCTTCGAGATCGTCCTCAACTTCGCCGCGATCGGCATCCTCGCCACCTGGGGCATGATCATGCTCTGTCATCTGCTCTTCTGGCAGAAGACCCGGAACGGCGAACTGACCCGGCCGTCGTACCGCCTGCCGGGCTCCCCCTGGACCGAGCTGGTGACGCTGGCGTTCCTCGCCTCCGTCCTGGTCCTCATGTACGCCGACGGCGGCGCCGGACGCACCACCGTGCTCTGTCTGCCGCTGATCGTCGCCGCACTGGTCGCGGGCTGGTACGCCATCCGCGCCCGCATATCCCGCACATCCACCGGCGCCGACGCGTGACCCGCGTACCGGCCGGCCCCGACCCCATGATTCAGGCAGTGATGTACAGCAGTTCCCCCGCCGACGCACCCGTCGTCCGCGAACCCCTCCACACCCCCGTCGCCCACCTCATCCGCGGCGGGGTCGTCGAGGGCATCCACTACGGCTCCGTCGTCGTCCTCGGCGCCGACGGCCGGGTGCAGTTCCAGCTCGGCGACATCGAGGCGGCCTTCTACCCGCGCTCGGCCCTCAAGCCCGTCCAGGCCGTGGCCATGCTGCGGGCCGGGCTGCCCCTCGACGGCGCACTGCTGTCGCTGGCCGCCGCGAGCCACTCCGGCGAGGAGCGCCACCTGGCCGGCACCCGGCGCATCCTCGAACTCGCCGGCCTCGCCGAGGACGATCTGCGCAACGTGCCCGACATGCCGTACGACCCGGTCGTCCGGGACGCCTGGGTCCGCGAGGGCCGGGCGCCCTCCCGCCTCGCCCAGAACTGCTCCGGCAAGCACGCGGCCATGCTCTGGACCGCCCGGCTCAACGGCTGGTCCCTGGACGACTACCTCCACCCGGAGCACCCGCTCCAGCAGGCCATCGCCGAGATCGTCGAGGACCTGACCGGCCAGCGCGTCGCCCGGGTCACGGTGGACGGCTGCGGCGCCCCGCTGTTCTCCATCTCCCTGCACGGCCTCGCCCGCGCCCTCGCCCGGATCACCTCGGCCGCGCCCGGCACCCCCGAGGCCCGCGTCGCCGACGCGATGCGCTCGCACGCCGAGATGGCCTCCGGCGCACGGCGTGACGTGGCCGCGCTGATGCGGGCCGTGCCGGGGCTGCTCGCCAAGGACGGCTTCGAGGGCGTGCAGGTCGCCGCGCTGCCTGATGGCCGGGCCGTCGCGGTGAAGATCGCCGACGGGGCGAACAGGGCCCGTGTACCGGTTGCGGCTGCCGCTCTTGCCCGCGCGGGTGTCGACCCCGAGCTGCTTACCGAGTTCGCGGGGGAGCCGCTGCTCGGGGGTGGTGAGCCGGTGGGGTGTGTGCGGCCTGTGCGTGCGCTGGATCCGGTGCCGCTCACCGCGTGCGCGTAGCGCTCCGCTGGTCAGGCCGTTTTGATCTGCGGGCCGGTCGCGGCCGGTCGCGCAGTTCCCCGCGCCCCTTTCAGGGGCGCTGTCACCTCTGTACCTCAGAAAGAGGACCTGTACCTCATGACCGCCGCCACCCGCACCGAGCACGATCTCCTCGGCGACCGTGACATCCGCGCCGACGCGTACTGGGGCGTCCACACCCTGCGCGCGACGGAGAACTTCCCCATCACCGGCACCCCGATCTCCGCCTACCCGCACCTGATCGACGCGCTGGCCGCCGTGAAGGAGGCCGCCGCCCTCGCCAACGAGGAACTCGGCCTGCTGCCGCCCGAGAAGGCCGCCGCGATCGTCGCCGCCTGCCGCGAGATCCGGGCCGGCAAGCTGCACGACCAGTTCGTCGTGGACGTCATCCAGGGCGGTGCCGGCACGTCCACCAACATGAACGCCAACGAGGTCGTGGCGAACCGCGCGCTGGAGCTGCTCGGCCACGCCAAGGGGCAGTACACGCATCTGCACCCCAACGAGGACGTCAACCTGGGCCAGTCAACCAATGACGTCTACCCGACAGCCGTCAAGATAGCGACGGTCTTCGCGGTACATGGACTGCTCAAGTCGATGTCTGTACTGCAGGACGCCTTCGCCCGCAAGGCCGTCGAGTTCCGTGACGTGCTCAAGATGGGCCGTACACAGTTGCAGGACGCTGTGCCGATGACGCTCGGCCAGGAGTTCTCCGCATTCGCCGTCATGATCGAGGAGGACCGCAGCCGTCTCGCCGAGGCCGTCGAGTTGATCCATGAGATCAACCTCGGAGCCACGGCCATCGGCACCGGCCTCAACGCCCCGGCCGGATACGCCGAGGCCGCCCGCCGGCACCTCGCCGCCATCACCGGGCTGCCCCTGGTCACCGCCGTCAACCTCGTCGAGGCCACCCAGGACTGCGGCGCCTTCGTCCAGATGTCCGGCGTCCTCAAGCGGATCGCGGTCAAGCTCTCCAAGAGCTGCAACGACCTGCGCCTGCTGTCCTCCGGACCGCGCGCGGGCCTCGGCGAGATCAACCTGCCGCCGGTCCAGGCCGGTTCGTCGATCATGCCGGGCAAGGTCAACCCGGTCATCCCCGAGGTGGTCAACCAGGTCGCCTTCGAGGTGATCGGCAACGACGTCGCCATCACCATGGCCGCCGAGGCCGGACAGCTCCAGCTCAACGCCTTCGAGCCGATCATCCTGCACTCCCTCTCGGAGTCGATCACACACCTCCAGAGCGCCTGCCTGACGCTCGCCGAGCGCTGCGTGTCCGGCATCACCGCCAACACCGAGCGGCTGCGCGCCACCGTCGAGAACTCCATCGGCCTGGTCACCGCGCTCAACCCGCACATCGGCTACACGGCGGCCACCGACATCGCCAAGGAGGCCCTCATCACCGGCCGCGGTGTGGCCGAACTGGTGCTGGAGAAGGGGCTGCTGCCGGCCGAGCGGCTGGCCGACCTGCTGCGCCCCGAGGTCGTCGCGGGCAGCGGCGCACCGGCCGCCTGACCTGCGGCAACGCCGCCACGACTACGCTCCGGGGCCGACCGGGAGGCACAATAGTGATCATGACAACGACGTCGTCCCTCACCTTCCTGCCGGTCCTGGAGCGCATAGCCGAGGAGATCAATCACACGCCCGGGCGCGGCCGTCCCGCCGACTACATCCCGGCCCTCGCGGCCCGTGATCCGCGCAGCTTCGGCATGGCCGTCGCCGAACTGGACGGCACCGTCTACGGGGTGGGGGACTGGCGGCAGCCGTTCTCCACGCAGTCGATCACCAAGGTCTTCACACTCGCCCTGGACCTGGCCCGCGAGGGCGACGAACTCTGGGAGCACGTGGGCCGCGAGCCCTCCGGCAACCCGTTCAACTCCCTGGTCCAGCTGGAGTACGAGAACGGCATCCCGCGCAATCCCTTCATCAACGCGGGCGCCCTCGTCGTCACCGACCGCCTGCAGACCCGTACCGGCGACGCGGCCGGCGAACTGCTGGCGTTCCTGCGCGCCGAGAGCGGCAATGCCGACCTGGACTTCGACAAGGAGGTCGCCGCCTCCGAGACGGCCCACGGCGACCGCAACGCGGCCCTCGCCCACTTCATGGCGTCCTACGGCAACATCGACAACGACGTGCCGGTCCTGCTCGACCAGTACTTCCGGCAGTGCTCCATCGCCGCCTCCTGCGCCGACCTGGCCCTCGCGACCGGCTTCCTCGCCCGGCACGGCATCCGCGCCGACGGCAGCCGGCTGCTCAGCCGCAGCGAGGCCAAGCAGGTCAACGCGGTCATGCTGACCTGCGGCACGTACGACGCGGCCGGCGACTTCGCCTACCGCGTCGGCCTGCCCGGCAAGAGCGGGGTCGGCGGCGGGATCATCGCCGTCGTACCGGGCCGGTGCACGCTCTGTGTCTGGAGCCCGGGCCTGGACGAACGCGGCAACTCGGTGGCCGGGGTCGCGGCCCTGGACCGGTTCACCACGCTCACCGGTCTCTCCGTGTTCTGACCGTCGGGCCGGAAACGAGGCGGTCCGCCTTCCCGACGCCGAGGAGGTCGAGCAGTGCCACCACGTCCGCGGCCGGCGCCGACGCCGACATCACCCGATCATCACCGCTCACACGCCGGTCACGTGCGGGCCGCCGTCAAGTGGAGGGAGTGTCGCCTTCCGGCCACCCGGCGTTGACACGCTGACCCAGTGTTGGCCATGGCATTCCCCGTCGATCTCCGCCGCTGTCAGGTACTGGGCCTGGCCGGTACCGCCTTCCTCGCCCTCGGCGGTGAGACGGCCGGCGCCCTGCCCGTCCGGGACCTCCTGGCGCCCGCCTCGGTGCAGGCGGCGCTCGGCCTGGTCGGGGTGTACTTCGGGGTCGTCCTGCTGACAGCGGCCTGGGTGCTCCTCGGCCGCCTCGTGCGCGGCCCCCGGCCGCCCACCCCGCGCGCCCTGCTGCTCGTCCTGGCGATCTGGACGGCGCCCCTGCTGCTCGCGCCGCCGCTGTTCAGCCGGGACGTGTACAGCTATCTGGCGCAGGGCGCCATGGTCGACGCCCACCTGGACGTGTACGCCCACGGCCCGGCCGAGCTCGGCGGCCCGCTCGCCGACGAGGTCGCGCCCATGTGGCGGCACACCGGGGCCCCCTACGGCCCCGCCTTCCTGGGCCTGGCCTCCGCGCTGTCCGGGGTGACCCGCGGCGAGGTACCCGCCGGCCTGCTCGGCATGCGCTTGGTCGCCCTGCTCGGCGTGGCCCTCATGGCCGTGGCGCTGCCCCGCCTCGCCCGGCACAGCGGCGCCGACCCGGCCGCCGCGCTGTGGCTCGGCGCCCTCAACCCGCTCGTCCTGCTGCACCTGGTCGCGGGCGCCCACAACGACGCCCTGATGCTCGGCCTGCTCGGGCTCGGACTGGTCGCCGCGCGGGGCCGCAGACCCGCCGTCGGCGCCGTCCTCGTCACCCTCGCCGCCCTGGTCAAGGCGCCGGCCGCGCTCGGTCTGCTGGCCGTCGTGGCCCTGCGGGTCCGCTCAGGCCGCCCGCCGCTGCCGGCCGTCCTGACCACCGCCGTGGCCTCCGCCGCGACCACGGTCGCGGCCACGGCCGTCGCCGGCACGGGCTACGGCTGGATCGGCGCCCTGGACACGCCGGTCTCCGCCCACAACTGGGCGCTGACCAGCCTGCTCGGCCGCGCGACGGGAGCCCTGCTGGAACGCCTCGGCAGCGGTCTGGCCCCGCTCGCCGTCCCCGCCTGGCATCTGCTCGGCCTCGCCGCCACCGCCGTCGCCGTCCTGCTGATCTGGCTACGGCTGCGCCCACGGCCGGTGTACGCGCTGGGCCTGAGCCTGCTCGCGGTCGCCGTCTTCGGCCCGGCGATCCGGCCCTGGTACGTACTGTGGGGCCTGTTCCTCATCGCCGCCGCCGCGCCCAGCACCTCGGTACGGCACCGGGTGGCCGCCCTTGCGGGGGTGCTGGCCCTGGCCGTACTGCCCAGCGGCGGGCCCGCCGACCTCGGCCAGCTGGTGCTGGCCGTCTCCGGCGGAGTGCTCGGCGTGGTCGTCCTGTGGCAGGCCCACCAGGCGGCGCAGGCCCCGGTCCCGGGACGCACCGCATGACCGGGCCCTGGGGACGGCCCGGGCTGCCCGGGCGGGCGGCACCGCTGGGGCCTCGCACGGACCGTGGCCGGCTGATCCTCGTCCTGCTCCTGGTCGCCGCGGTGACGGTGTTCACGGCGACCGTGCCGCTGCTGCGCGACTTCTTCGACCTGCGGGTGTACTACGGCGCCGTGCACACCTGGGCGCACCACGGCGGCCGTATCTACGACTACCGGGTGCCGGGCACCGCGTACGGCTTCACGTATCCGCCGTTCGCCGCCCTCGCCATGCTGCCGCTGGCCCTGCTCGGCCGGACCGCCGCCATCGTCGTGTCCCTGCTGGTGAACCTGGCCGCGCTCGCCGCGGCCTTGCGGATCCTGGCCGGGCGGGACTGGCGGCGCCAGGGCTGGTACCGGTGGGCGCTGTGCCTGTGCCTGCTCGCCCTGTTCGAGCCGCTGCGGGACACGTTCAGCTTCGGCCAGGTGAACCTGGTGCTGCTCGCCCTCGTCCTCGGCGACTGCCGGCTGCTGGCGACCGGCCGGGGGCGCTGGGCGGGCGCCGGGATCGGGCTCGCCGCCGCCGTGAAGCTCACGCCCGCCCTGTTCATCGGACTGCTGCTGCTCGCCGGGCGCCGGCGGGCGGCCGGCACCGCCACGGCCGTCGCCGTCGCCGCGACCGCGCTGGCCGCCTGGGCGGACCCGGCGGCCTCCCGCTTCTACTGGACCGAGGCGCTGTGGGACACCGGCCGGGTGGGCCGCGTCGACTACGTGTCGAACCAGTCGCTGCAAGGTGTGCTGGCCCGCCTGGGCGAGACCGGCCGCCCGCTGTGGGCCACGGCGGTCCTGCTGACCCTGTGCGTGTGGGCGTGGCGCAGCCGCCGGGCGGCCGCGGCCGGCGACTGGACGGCGGCGTTCGCGCTCACCGGGGCGGCGGCCTGCCTGGTCAGCCCGATCACCTGGGTGCACCACCTGGTCTGGCTGCTGCCGTCCTTCGCGGTGCTGGTGCGCGCCGGACACCTGCGGGTCGCGGGCGCCCTGTACGCGGTGCTGTGCACCAGCGTGGTGTGGCTGTGGTTCGACGACGCCTCCGGCCTCGACGGGTTCCTCGGCAGCAACGTCTACACGTGGATCTCGCTGGGCCTGCTGCTCGGCCTGCCGGCAAGTCAGCCGCGGGCGGTCCGGCCCTTGGCCCGCAGCGCCAGCGCCAGGGCTCCCGCGCCGAGCCCGGAGAGCCCAGCGACGACGGCGGTCCCGGACCATACCGAGTCGTCGTCCGGCGCCGGTGACCCGGCCGCCGCCACCGGCGCGGCGGACCCGTCCGAACGGGAGGGCGGGCGCAGCCCGTCCAGCGAGCCGACCGGGTCCACCCGCCCGGCCGCCGCGAAGCCCCAGTCGAGCAGGGCGCGGGCCTCCTCGTACACGGTGAACCCGCCCTCGGCCTGAGGGTTCAGCACGCTGACCACGAGGGTGCGCCCGCCCCGGTGTGCCGCGGCCACCAGGGTGTTGCCCGCGTTGCTGGTGTAGCCGTTCTTGATCCCGATCAGCCCGGGGTACGGCGCCACGCCGTCCTCGCCGGTCAGCAGCCGGTTGGTGTTCTCGATGGGGTACGACGACCCGTCACCGGGGAAGCGGGCCTCGGCGGTGGAGCAGTACCGGGCGAAGTCGGGGTTGCGCAGGCCCGTCCGGCCGAACACCGCCAGGTCGTAGGCGGAGGACACCTGCCCGGGGGCGTCGTAGCCGTCCGGGGAGACCACATGGGTGTCCAGGGCGCCGAGCGAGCGGGCCGTGTCCTGCATCCGGGCGGCCGTGGCCTGCCAGCCGCCGCCCAGCCGGGCGAGCACGTGCACGGCGTCGTTCCCGGAGCTGAGGAAGACCCCACGCCACAGGTCGGCCACCTGGTAGGTGTGCCCTTCCTCGACGCCGACCAGGCTGCTGCCCTCGCCGACGTCGGCCAGTTCGTCGTACCGCACGGTGTGCTGCAGCCCGCTGGGCAGCACCGGCAGCACGGTGAGCGCGAACAGGGTCTTCAGGGTGCTCGCGGGCGGCAGTTCGCGGTGGGCGTCGCTCGCCGCCAGCACCTCCCCGCTGCCCGCGTCGGCGACCAGCCAGGAGAGCGCCGAGACGTCCGGCAGGCCGGGGGCGCCCGGGTGCGGCCGGACCTGGGGGCCGGAGCGGTAGAGCAGGGACGGCCCGGGCATCGTGGCCCGGGGACGGGGCGGGGCGGGTTCCCCGGCCCGGGGTCCGGCGGCGGCAGCGGCCGGCGTGAGCGCCAGCAGACCCGCCACACAGAGGGAGCAGGCCGACACAGCCGCGCGACAAGCGAATCCGGTAACCATATGATCAACGTACGAACATACTGAGCATGCACCACTGCGCCCGGTCCGTTCGGGTCGTCGGGCAACCCGGATGCCGCACCGCGGCCGTCCCGCGCCGCGTTCCCGCACCCGGCCGCCCCCTGACCGGGGGTCAGCCGGTCGGCAGCGTGGGCAGGATCCGCCGCAGGAACGTGGCGTTGTCGGGGGTGCCGCGCAGCCGTTCCAGGAGTGTCTCCAGGGCGGACGGCCCGCCCTCCCGGGAGCGCAGGGCGCGGCGCAGACCGTGGACGGCCGTCAACTCGGCCGGGGTGAGCAGGAGTTCCTCGCGCCGGGTGCCGGTTGCGTCGATGTCCACGGCGGGGAAGACGCGCCGGCCGGCCAGTTCCCGGTCCAGGCGCAGTTCCATGTTGCCCGTGCTCTTCAGCTCCTCGAAGAAGTAGCCGTCGGCACGGGAGCCGGTGTCCACCAGGGCCGTGGCGAGGATGGTGAGCGAGCCGCCCTCCTCGGCCTGGCGCGCGGCGCCGAAGAACCGCTTGGGGCCGATCAGCGCACCCGCGTCGACACCGCCGCTCAGGGTACGGCCGCCGGCGGCGGAGGCGTTGTTGTGGGCCCGGCACAGCCGGGTCAGCGAGTCCAGCAGGACGACGACGTCCTCGCCCGCCTCCACCAGGCGCTTGGCCCGCTCCACGACCAGCTCGGCGAGGGCGATGTGCTCCTTGGGCGACCGGTCGAAGGTGGAGGCGTACACCTCGCCGCGCACCGAACGGCGCATCTCGGTGACCTCCTCGGGCCGCTCGTCCAGCAGGAGGACCATCAGCCGGCACTCGGGGTGATTGCCGGCCACGGCGGCGGCGAGCTGCTGGAGCAGCACGGTCTTGCCGCTCTTCGGCGGGGCCACGATGAGGCCGCGCTGGCCCTTGCCGACCGGGGCGAGCAGGTCGGTGAGGCGTCCGGCCGGGCCGGAGGCGGGGTGTTCGAGGCGGAGGCGCTGGTGCGGGTGGAGCGGGGTGAGGTCCCGGAAGTGCCGCCGGGAGCGCAGCTCCCCGGGAGTGCGCCCGTTGACGCGCGCGACCTCGGTGAGGGCCCGCTGCGCACCCCGGACGCCTTCGACCAGGTCGCCCTTGCGCAGTCCGTGGCGGCGGATCAGCGCGGGCGCGACCTGCGGATCGGCGGGGGTGGGCAGGAGGCTCGGGGCCCGCAGGTGCCCCTTCCCGTGTGCGTCGATGTCGAGGACGCCGGTGACGAGCGGGGCGGCCGGGGCCCGCGTGGCCTCGGGAGGGTGTTCGAGTGTGGTGGTCATGGTGGGAGTCCTTTCGCGGACGGACGTCGGAAGAGAAGGGGGGAGAGGCCGCGAGCGGGAGGCGGCGACGACTGCCTCCGGGCGGCGGGAACGGCACCTCGGGTGCGGCGGAGAGAGCCCGTCACGAGGTGGTGCTGGGAAGCTGACGCGCCGGGAGCCGGACATCCGGACAGCGGCGAACGAGTCAGCGTGAGGAGAGAAACTGGCACCGGCGCCCATGATGGGCGTGCACGAGTGCTGATGGCACGGTACCACTCGACGGGGCGCTGTGTCCGTGCCTCACCCAACAAACCACCGGATCCGGCTGTTCCCGGGTGGGGGTCGTGGCCACCGACACCGGACCCGCCGAGGCCGTCGCCGCCAACTGTCCTGCTGCTGATGAGCATCGCCGTCACGAGACCACCCTGAACCTGATCACCAACGCCGTACGCGCCCTGTGCGCCCACCCCGAGCAGCTCGGCCGTTCCGCCACCCGGTACGGGACCTGACCGTCGACGGCACGTTCATCCCCGCCGGCACCCCCGTGCTCGCCTGCTACTTCGCCGCCGGCCGGGACCCGGCGGCGCACGGCCCGGATGCCGACCGCTTCGACCTCACCCGCCCCGCTCCGCCCGGCGCCGTACGTCACCTGTCCCTCGGCCACGGCGCCCACTACTGCCTGGCTGCGCCGCCGGCCACGGTGCCGTCCTGGATACGTACCAGATGTCCGCAGACCATAACGATCCCGGACGTCGGGGGACTTGACCGCCAACCGTGTACTATCTTCGCGGCATGTCCACGCCACCGCAGTCCCCGCAGCCGGCCGGCCAGCCCGCTCAGCCGCCCCAGCAGCCCGCGCAGCAGCCGGCCGTCCCGCCGCAGCCGACGGCCTATCCGTACCCGAACCCGCAGTCGCCGCCGGCGGGAGCCTTCTACGCGCAGCCCACGCTGGTCGGCCAGCCGGTGCCGGGGCAGCCGCAGCCGGGCAACCCCTACACGCAGCCGCCCCAGTTCGGGCCCGTCCCGCCGGCCGGTGGCGGCGGAGGGGCCGGCCGGGCGGTGCTGTGGGCCGCCGTCGGCGCGGTCGTGGCCTCCGCCGCCTGGGCGGCCGGTGTCTTCCTGATCGGCGGCAAGGGCGCCAGCGCGGACCTGCGCGGCTACTCGGCACCCTCCAACATGTGCTCCAGCGCCGACTACGCGTCCTTCAAGGACGAGTACCCCGAGAACGACTCCTCGCCGACCCGTACCTCCCTCAAGGACAAGGCGCTGGACGAGGGTTACTGCAGCCTGGGCCTGAAGAAGTCCGGCTCGTCGTACTCGGACGCCTACCTGACCATGCAGCTCGACCTGCACAAGAAGACCGACCCCGCAGCCGAGTTCACCGCCACCTGGAAGAACTACGGGGAGAGTCACACGGGTTACGACGTCGACCCGGTCGAGGACATCGGCGACGAGGCCTACCTGGTCAGCCAGGACACCACCAACGGCTCCTCCGGCGGCTCCCGGTACGCCACGCTCGCCGTCCGCGACGGCTGGGTGACGTACATCATGAGCTACAGCACCTACCTGACCTCCTACGACGAGGACAAGGACCCGCCCGCGCTCACCGACGTGACCGACTGGCTGAAGACCGATGCCAAGGCCACGCTGAAGCAGCTCCAGAACTGACGTCGCCGTCCGGGGGCGGGTGATCGCTCATGGGGGTGGTGCTGCCGCGCGGTTCGGCGTGTGACCGCGCGGGGTGCGGCACAGTGGACGGGTGCCTCGCCGACTTCTTCCGCTGCTGCTGGCGGCGCTGGTGAGCGTCGCCGGCTGCACCACCGTCAGCTCCGCTCCCGCGCCCGACACCGCCCCCTCCCGGCGCCCCCTCGCACCGGAGCCCGCGGTGAGACCGTCCGTCCTGCAGGACCCGGTCCGAGAGCCGTCCGCGCGGGCGGCCCTCGTCCGCACGGGCCACAAGCAGCCGAAGGAGTCCGACTCGGCAGCCGCGCCGAGGCGCAGCCTCCAGCCCGGCCGCAGACCCGTGCCCGCGGTGCCTCCCCGCGCCGCGGCACCTGCCGCGCCGCCGGTCCGGCACGCCCGCCCGGAGCGCCGCCCGCCCGTACGGCACCCGGCCCCGCGCCCCCGCCCGGCCTCTCGGCCGCCGGTCGCCGTCGGCATGCCCGACCTGTGCCGCCAGGCGGACGGCGTGGCCGCCGTCGCGATCGTCCAGCTCTGCCAGGACAGTTTCGGCTGAGCGCGCGGTGGTCGCCGGAGCCGCGGCCGACCGCGACCGGTGCGCCCGCCGCGGCCCGCCGTCATAGGCTGACGTCATGTACGGTCCAGAAGGCCCCACCCTCCGTGAACTCGCCGTGCAGGCGCTGTCGTCCGTCGAGCGCGGTTACGACCTGCTCGCGCCGAAGTTCGACCACACGCCGTTCCGGACGCCCGACGGCGTGCTGGACTCCGTGGCGAAGGCGCTGGCGCCGCTCGGCCCGTTCGCCGACGGACTCGACCTGTGCTGCGGCACCGGTGCCGGGACGCGGCTGCTGACCGGACTGTGCCATCGCAGCGTCACCGGGGTCGACTTCAGCGCCGGTATGCTCGACGTCGCCCGGCACCGGGTGCGGCCCGCCGGGGCACCCGGGGTCGCCTGGGTGCGCGGCGACGCCCGGGCCCTGCCGTTCAGGGCCGCCTTCGACCTCGTCGTCTCCTTCGGGGCGTTCGGCCACTTCCTGCCGCACGAGCTGCCGGGACTCTGCGCCCAGGTCCGGTCGGTGCTGCGGCCCGGCGGCCGCTTCGCCTTCCCGGTGTTCGCCCCGCCCGGCCCATCGCACCCCGCCTTCTGGCTGCTGCTCGGCTTCGACGCGGTGATGCGGGTGCGCAACGCGCTGTGGCGACCGCCCTTCGTCATGTACTACCGGGCCCTCCGGCTCGGCGCGTTCCTGGGGGAGCTGGAGCGCGCCGGCTTCTCGGTCGAGCTGCGCGCCCTGCCCGAGTTCGGCCGGCGAGCCGACGGCAGCCCGCGCGGCCGGCTGGTGGTGGCCCGCACCGCCGCCGCGCCGGCGACCCTGTAGGTCATCCCGCGGCGGGCAGTGTGAACTCGTAGACGAGCGCGTCCTGTTCGGCGTTCACCACCAGATCGGTGATCTCCAGCGGGCGCGCGTACTGGTCGTGCACGCGCCGGGTCACCCGCACCGACGAGGCGTCACCGACCTGGGTGATGGCGTCCCGGTGGTGCAGGGTCAGCCCGGCCTTGCGCATCCAGTCGTAGGCCCGCCGCAGCTGCGCGGGGGTGGCCCCGTCGGCCCGGTCCCGGTAGCGGGCCAGCTCCGCCACCTCGGCCAGCGCCACCGCCGAGAACGACGACACCGCCGTCCGTAGCGACCGGCCGTCCGGCGTCACCGACAGATAGCGGTGCACCAGCGTCGGCCGGTGCGGGGCCAGGCCCAGTGCCTGCGCGTGCTCCGGCGGCGGCGCCTCCCAGGTCACCGTGGCCCGGTCGACCGCACAGGGGTCCGCCGACCGGGCCCCCACCGGGAAGGTGAGCGACTGGGGCGCCTCGACCGGCCGGCCGGGCAGCGTGGCATGGCTGCCCCGCCGGTCGGTGGCGACCAGGCCGCCGCGGCGCAGCACCTCCAGCGCCTGTCGGACGGTCTCCCGGCTGACCCCGAAGTGTGCCGCCAAGTGCCGCTCGCCCGGCAGTCGTTCACCTGGTGGAATGGTGCCGCTGCGCAGTTCGTCGAGCAGCAGAGCCGCGATCCGCCCGTACAGGGGCCGGTCGTCGTCGTTCGGGGGGTCGTGCGGGGTGGTGCGGGCCATGCCGCGCCCTCCTGTCGGTGACAAGACGTAGTCGTGCGGGTTCGGTGCGCGACCACAATTAGCATTGGTCTAAACCACGAGGGAAGAGCGGTCCGTCGGTTCGACCGAAATCCACCCGCGCGCACGACCGTCACCAGGCGTCGGGGCGCGACCTCACAGAGCGCTGTAGACAGCGTCGACCAGCGCCGCCTTCCGTGGATCATTGGCGATGCGGGCCCCCATCCGGTTCATGACGTAGCCCAGCGACACCCCCGCGTCCGGGTCGGCGAGCCCGCAGGAGCCGCCGAATCCGTCATGGCCGAAAGCCCGCGGATTCGGCCCGTACGCCCCGTGGGGCCCGCTCAGCCACAGGCCGAGCCCGACCTCGGTCTCGCCCTCGAAGGCCGCGCCGAGCACCAGATCGCGGCAGCTGCCCTGTCCCTCGCGCACCCGCTCCGCAGCTTCCGGCGACAGGAACCGCCGGCCGCCGTGCGAGCCGCGCCCGGCGAAGACCCCGTACAGCGCCGCGACCGCCCGCGCGGTGCCGTGGCCGTTGGCCGCCGGGATCTCCGCCGCCCGCCAGCCGGGGCTGTTCGCCTGAGCCGCTCCGACGGCGGGGTTGGTCAGGGCGGCCAGCGCGGGCGGTGCCAACTGACTGAAGACCGCCGCCTGTCCACCGGCCGCCGCGGCCGGCGCGTGCACCAGTTCGGCCGCCCGGCCGGAGTCACGCGCCGGCAGGCCGACCGTGAAGTCGATCCCGAGCGGTCCGGTCACCTCCCGCTCCAGGAAGGCCCCCGGCAGCAGCCCCGAGACCCGCCGCACGACCTCCCCGACCAGGAAGCCGTATGTCAGCGCGTGGTACCCGGACCGGGTGCCCGGCTCCCACCAGGGTGCCGTGGCCGCGAGCCGCGCGGTGGTCAGCTCCCAGTCGTACAGGTCCTCCAGGCTGTGCGGCTCCCGCAGCCCGGACAGCCCGGCGCGGTGCGACAGCAGGTGCCGTACGAGCACCTTGTCCTTGCCCGCGGCGGCGAACTCCGGCCAGTACGCGGCCACCGGCGCGTCGAAGTCGAGCAGCCCCCGGTCGGCGAGGATGTGCGCGCACAGGGCCACCGGCCCCTTGGTGGTCGACCACACGTTCACCACGGTGCCCCGCTCCCAGGGCCGGGTGCGCGCCGCGTCCGCCCAGCCGCCCCAGAGGTCCACCACGGTCTCTCCGGCGACGGTGACCGCCACCGCGGCGCCGAGTTCGCCGCGTACCCGGAAGTTCTCCTCGAACGCCTCCCGTACCGCGGCGAACCGTGGATCGCAGTGCCCGTGGATCCGTGCGGGCGTCTCCGGTGTCTGCTGCGTCTCCTGTGCGGACATGTGGTGGCCTCCGTCGTCGCCGGGAACCCCGGGCCGCGGCGCAGCGGCCCGGGCGCTCCGAACGTACCGACTGGTCGGACCGTGGGGAAGGGCGGCTGCGCGGCCGGCCGCGCGCCGCCTCGCAAACCCCCTGAGTACGGGTACTCATGCGCGGACCGCCGGCGCGCCCTTACCGTCTCCGGGTGCCAGAGAACCCGACACCGCAGCCGGCCGCCGGTGACCGCACCGGCTGGTGCTGCCTCCTGCTGATCACCGCCCCGACCCTCCTGTGGTTCACCGCGGCCCGCCTCCTTCCGGAGCGGATCCTCTGGTACCCGATCTGGGCGGTCGCCACGGTGTGGCACGCCGCGGGCGGGTGAGGCGGCATCAGCCGCCTGCTCAGGCGTACGACCTCAGCCAGCGCACCTTCGCCGCCTCCTGGAAGGGGCCGCCGCCCTCGTGGTCGTTGAAGTCGTACACCTCGATCGCCTTGTCCTCGTGCGCCCACGCGTTGAACGCCGCGAACACCGTCGACGGCGGGCACGTCTGGTCCTCCAGGGCCGCCGAGAAGAGGGCCGGCGCCCGGCCCCGGGCCGCGAAGTGCACCGCGTCGAAGTAGGACAGGGTGCGCAGCACGTCCTCCGAGCGCCCGCGGTGGGTCTTGAGGAACAGGCCGATCTCACGGTACGGGTGGCGGTCCGTCAGGGTCGCCGCGCGGGGGAAGTCGCACAGGAACGGCACGTCCGGGGCGACCGCGACCAGGTCGGGGACCAGCCCGCCGACGGCCAGGGCGATGCCGCCGCCCTGGCTCCCACCGGTCGCCACGGTGCGCGCCGGGTCGGTCAGCGGATGGGAGCGGGCCGCCTCGACGGCGCGCACCGCGTCCGTGAACACCCGGCGGTAGTAGTAGTTCTCGGGGGTGTCGATGCCCCGCGTCATGAACCCGGGGTACGCGGGCGCCGCGCCCACCGGGTCGGGAGTGCCGCCCCCGCCGCCCCAGGCGCTGCCCTGCCCGCGCGTGTCCATCGCGAAGTGCGCCCGGCCCGTCGACGCCCACAGCAGGTTCTCGTGCGGCAGGCCGCGCCCGCCGCCGTACCCGATGAACTCCACGACCAGCGGCAGTGGTTCCATGGCCCCGGCGGGCAGCCGAAGCCAGCCCTTGACCGGGTGGCCGCCGAAGCCGGAGAACGTCACGTCGTACACCTCGACGGTGGACAGTCCGGTCTCCACCGGCTCGAAACGTGCGTCCAGTTCGTGCTCGCGGGCCTGCTGGAGCGTCTTGCCCCAGAAGGCGTCGAAGTCCTCCGGTTCGGTGGACTCACTGCGGTACGCGCGGAGTTCGTCGAGAGGCAGATCGAACAGGGCCATCAACAACCGCCTTTGTGAAGGGAGACCGTCCGGTCTCACCGTACGTGGGCGATCGAATGACTCGCCAGGGTTGTGCGGAGGGCTGTGCAAGCGCTTACTACGTGAGGGTGTCGAGAAGTTCGCGTGATCGGGTCATCGGGGTGTCAGGTCCGTGGCTGTGTCCAGCGTGGTCCCGTACGGGCCCACTCCCGCTCCCACTCGGCCAGCCGGTGGCGCAGGGCGATCCTGCGTTCGACCGCGTGGCAGAGGAACACCACGGTCGCCGTGCAGCCCGCCGCGGTCAGCCCGACGGTGATCGTGTGCTGCCAGACGGCCGCGTCGTCCGGCGGTGGCGCGACATTGCGGCCCCGGGAGTCGAACCACACGGAGACCGACTCACCGGCGCGGGTCCCCGCCGGCACCCGGGCCCACGCCGTCCGGACCCCCTTGCCCGGCTCGGTCCAGCGGACCTCGGCGCGGTAGGGGTGCTCGCGTTCGCTCTCCACCGCGGACAGCCGCTCGGGCGTGTCGCCGATCACCACGGCTCGCACCTGGTGGCGTTCGGCCCGCTGTGTCGCGGCGAGCGTCCGGGCCCGGTCATGTGCGTGCAGGCCCGCGGCCACGCCGGCCAGGGGCGCGACGACCGACAGCAGGACGCCGACCACGAGCAGCGTCCATGCCTCCACGATGTCCGACCGGCGTCGTAGCGGATTGCGCCGCCAGCGCCAGCCACGCACCCGGATACGCATGTCCACCTCCTCGCACGGCCGGAGCCGGAGAGCCGGAGGAGCCGGGTCGCCGGTCCGCTGCCCGCCGCTCACGCACAGGAACGTTCCACACCCCTCTCGTACCCCGTTCGGCGCACCTCGCGCATGCCGTGAACCGCAAGTTCCAGCCCACCTGGCGCACGACACGTGCCATGCGCCCCACGATCGCGCGCCGGTCCCGACCGCGCGACCCGGGCGCTCAGCCGAACCGTTCGACGCGTGCGTTCAGCCGAACCGTTCGATCCGGATCCGGTCCACCGGCTGGCCTGCCGCGACCAGGAGCCGGGAGGCGTGCTCGGCGAATCCGTTGGATCCGCACACATAGGCCTCCCACCCACCGGTGGGCTGCTCGGCCAGGAGCGGCGCCACATGTGCGGCTTCCATACGTCCCACCCGCACACCGGGCGGAGCGCTGCGGGTGAACACCGGTGTCGTCTCCGCGCCCAGCTCGGCCGCGTAGATCAGCTCCTCGGGGCTGCGCGCCGACACCAGCATCCGCAGCGGGACGGTGAGACCGAGCGCCCGGTGGTGCCGCACCATCGACATCAGCGGTACGACCCCGGAGCCGGCCCCGAGCAGCAGCGCCGGCCGGTCGCCCGGCCAGGCGAAGAAGCCGGCCAGCGGGCCGCGCACCTCGACGGTGTCGCCGGGCCGGGCCACGCTGTGGAACCAGCCGGAGACCTCGCCGTCCGGCACCCGGTCCAGGGTCAGCTCGATGTGTCCGGAGTCGTCCGGCGCCGACGCGATCGAATAGTGGCGCTGCGCCACATAGCCGTCCGCGGCGGTCAGGCGCAGCATCAGGTGCTGGCCCGGCAGATGCCCCGCCCAGCGCGGCACCGCGAGGCGGAACGTGGCCGCGTGGGGTGTCTCGCGGCGGATCTCGGTCAGTGTGGCGGTCTGCCACACCGCCGCCGTCTCGGTGTCCACGGCGATCCGGCCGGGCACCGCGAACCGTGTCCTGGGAGTCGTCGTCTCAGTCACCGGAGTACCGCTGCTCCTCCCACGGGTTGCCGCGCGCGTGGTAGCCGTTGCGCTCCCAGAAGCCCGGCTCGTCGTGGTCGAGGAGCGTGATGCCCGCGATCCACTTGGTGCTCTTCCAGAAGTACAGGTGGGGGACCAGCAGCCGCGCCGGGCCGCCGTGCTCGGGCGGCAGCGGTGCGCCGTCGTACTCCCAGGCGATCCAGGCCCGTCCGCCGGTGAGGTCGGCGAGCGGCAGGTTGGCGGTGTACCCGGTGTGCGAGTAGGCGACGGCATGGGTGGCGGACCCATGTGGCCGGACCACATCCAGGAAGGCGTCCAGCGAGACACCGCCGAACCGCACGCCGAACTTCGACCAGCCGGTCACACAGTGGATGTCGCCGTCGTACGCCGACGCCGGCAGCGCGTGGGCGGCGTCCCAGTCCCAGGTGTGCGGGTGCTCCACCAGGCCGTCGATGCGGAAGGTCCAGTCGGTGGCCGCGAGGTCCGGGGTGACCTCGGCGGACAGGACGGGCCAGTCGTCGCGCGCGTCGTACTGCCCGGGCGGCAGCCCCGGGTTGTGGACGCGCGGGCGGCCCGTGAAGCCTCGCGTGACGTTCATGCTTCAACCGTACCTGCCGTGCCGGATGCTCCGGCCCTGGTGGACGCCGCCATCGTTGCGGCCGTGTGAACACTGTCCGGGGCCGGGAATACCGGCCCGGCGCCGCTCCTTGCCGCCCAGTGCCGGCACCGGTGCGCCGGTGACAGCGCGAGAGAAGCGAGGAACGAGGATGCCCCAGCCGTACGTCTCCAGGACCGTGGTCGAGGTGACCGGATGAGCGTCGTGAGCAGCCCGGGCGGCCCCGGCCGGACCGTCACCGGTGACCCGCACGTCCTCGACAACCCGGCCCTCGCCTCCCTGACCGGCCCGCACGCCCACTTCGCCGAGCGGCGCGGCCGGGTGCTGCGCTACCCCGTCGACGTCTCGCCGTGGCTGGCGCTGCCCGAGGAACCGGACGCGCGGGACTGGGCGGACCTCGCCGCGCTGGCCGGTCCCGGCGCCGAGGTCCCGCTGCCCGGATTCCGCGGCGAGGTGCCGGAGGGCTGGGAGATCACCCTCCGGATCGAGGGCGTGCAGTTCGTGGACGACGGCCTC
Source organism: Streptomyces sp. NPDC046727 (assembly GCF_040645635.1). NCBI lineage: Bacteria > Bacillati > Actinomycetota > Actinomycetes > Kitasatosporales > Streptomycetaceae > Streptomyces > Streptomyces sp. NPDC046727. Next base: position 195,858 of record NZ_JBEYYR010000008.1, on the reverse strand, counting down.
GCCGCCGCGCCGGACCCGGAGGCGGTCCGTCTCGGCCCGGCGGACGTGCCCGAGATGCTCGACCTGGTGGCGCGCACCCAGCCGGGACCGTTCCTCCCGCGCACGGTGGAACTCGGCACCTACCTCGGCATCCGGCGCGACGGAGCGCTGATCGCCATGGCGGGGGAGCGGCTGCACCCGCCGGGCTGGACCGAGATCAGCGCGGTCTGCACCGACCCCGCCTTCCGCGGCGAGGGCCTGGCCACCCGTCTGATCCTCGCGGTCGCGCACGGCATCCGGGAGCGCGACGAGACGCCGTTCCTGCACACCAGTGCCGAGAACGCGGGCGCCATCCGGCTGTACGAGGCGCTCGGCTTCCGGCTGCGCCGCCGCACGATGTTCCTCGCGGCCCGGGCGCCGCAGCGGCTGACGGACGACCACGCGGCCGTGCCGGTGCCGTTGCCCAGGTGATCCCTCAGTCCGAATCGACGTCCGCCGCCCCCGCGTTGTACCGCTCCAGATAGGCCGCGAACCGCACCAGATCCTCCTCCGCCCAGCCTTCCAGCCGCTCCCGGAAGGCGGCCCGACGGCTCCGGGTGACCTGGGCCAGGATCTCCTGGCCGGCCTCCGTCAGATGCAGCACCTGGACCCGGTGGTCCTCCGGGTCCAGCCGGCGCTCGATCAGCCCGGCCCGCTCCAGCGCGGCCACCTGGCGGCTCACCGTGGACTTGTCCAGCGCGTAGTGCGCCGCCAGGTCCGTCGCCCGGCAGCCGCCGCGCTCCTCCAGGTGGCCGAGCAGGGTGTACGACACCAGGGACAGCTCGGGGTGCATCCGGCCCGCCGAGGCGCGGGCCCGGCGGGCGAAGATGGTCATCTCGCGTTGGATCGTCTCGACGGCCGACTCCGCTGCGCTCACGGGAATACCTCCTCCGGCGTTCTAGTTGTATAGTACAACTTGAAGTGAAAGTTGCATAAGCCAACCTTTGGAGGGTCGCGCGCGATGAGGTCACCGGCACTGCGTCATGTGCTCACGCACCTGATCACCCCGCTGCTGATGTGCATAGGCATGGGGCTCGCGTACATGGGGGCGTTCGTCACCCCCGAGCCGCACCACATGCCGGTCGCCGTCGTCGGCACCGCCCCGAAGGCCAAGGTCTTCGCGCAGACGGTCAAGGACACGGCGGGGGACAAGCTCGACGTCCGTACCGTGGCCACGCGTGCCGAGGCCGTCGACCTGCTCACGTCCCGCGCTGTGACCGGCGCCTATGTGCCGAGCGCCAAGGCGCCCGAACTGCTGGTGGCGAGCGCCGCCTCCGACATGGGGGCGACGGCCGTGGAGAAGGTGTTCACTCCGGTCGCCGCCGAGCAGGGCGTACCGCTGAAGGTCACCGACGTGGCCCCGCCGGTCGCCGACGACCCCACCGGCCAGGGCCTCTTCTTCCTGCTGATCGCGGTCAGCATCGGCTCCTACGCCTCGGTCGCCGCGCTCGGCGCCGCCGGGGCGGGCCTCGCGATGCGGGTCCGGGCACTGCTCGCCCTCGGTGTCTCCGCCGTGGTCAGCGGCATCGGCGCGCTGCTCGCCGGGCCGGTGTTCCACCTCGCCCACCACGACCTCGCGGGCGTGTGGGGCATGGCCTGGCTGTACTCGGCGGGCATCCTCTTCATCGGCGTCGGCCTGCACACCTTCCTGAAGCGGTGGACCACGCTCACCATGATGGTGCTGTTCGTGATGCTGAACTTCACCAGCTCCGGCGGCCTGTTCCGGCCCGAACTGCAGGACGGCTTCTTCGGCACCCTGCACGCGTTCTGGAACGGCGCCGGCTTCGTCGAGGGCACCCGCAGCCTGCTCTACTTCGCCGACGACGGCCTCTCCCGCAACCTCTGGACCCTCGCGGCCTGGCTGCTGGCCGGCTTCGCCGTCACAGCGACAGCGGCCCTGTACGAACGCACCCGCCGGCCCCGCCAGGACTCCGCCGAGTCCGCCACCACGTCCGCCGTGACCGGGGCGGAGACGGAGACGGAGCACGAGACCGGACGGAAGGCCCAGCAGGAGGCCGAGGAAGAGGTCGAGGAGACGGTCGGCGTCTGACACCCGCACCGCGCCACGCCGTCTTCCCGGATTCGGCGTGGCCGGTGGCGTGTCGCAAGCCCCGTCCACCTCACGGGCGGTGGGGTAAGGTGGCCGTCCGGTCGCGGACGTTCGTGGCCCCGAAGATGAGGAGGTGAGACCCATTACCGCTGTGTCGGCTGGGGTGCTCTCTCCTCGTGACGGCGCGGCTCACCGGCAGCGGTGACCGCGGGAGCGCCCTGCAGTTTCGCGCTCCCGAAAGGCTCCGGCTTTCATGCCCTTTCCCGTACCGCTCTCCCCGTCCGCCGTCGTCGCCACGCTCCGCGCAGCCGGCTGTGTCTTCGCCGAGGACGAGGCCGAGTTGATCCTCGGCACCGCCCGTACCCCCGAGGAAGCGGCCCTCATGGTGGACCGGCGCGCCGCCGGGCTGCCGCTCGAACAGGTCCTCGGCTGGGCCGAGTTCCACGGGCTCCGTGTCGCCCTGGAACCAGGGGTGTTCGTCCCCCGACGCCGTACCGAATTCCTGGTCGACCAGGCGCTGGCCCTCGCGCCGGACGCCACCGTCGTCGTGGACCTGTGCTGCGGTTCCGGCGCGCTCGGCGCGGCCCTGGCCGCCGCCCTGGCCGGGGCCGAGGTGCACGCCGCCGACATCGACCCGGCCGCCGTGCGCTGTGCCCGCCGCAATCTCGCCGCCTTCGGCGGCCGGGCCCACCAGGGCGACCTGTACGGCGCCCTGCCCGCCGGCCTGCGCGGCCGGGTGGGCGTCCTGACGGCCAACGTGCCCTACGTACCCACCGCCGAAGTCGCCCTGCTGCCGGCGGAGGCCCGCGACCACGAGCCGCTCGTCGCACTGGACGGCGGCGCCGACGGCCTCGACGTGCTGCGCCGGGTGGCCGCCGGGGCCCCCGAGTGGCTCGCCCCCGGCGGCTGCCTCCTGACCGAGACCAGCGAGCGCCAGGCACCGGACGCCGTGGCGGCGTTCACGGACGCCGGCCTGACGACCCGTCTGGCGGTGTCCGACGAGCTGTACGCCCACGTGGTGATCGGCGTGCTGCCCTAGGCCGGCTGCCGCCGCTCGGCCGGCGCAAGGAGCCGTACGTCGGATCTACGGCGAGATCGGCCGCCGCTACGACAGCTCCTGCGCCCGGGCGATGAGAAGCGCCACGTCGTCGTGGTTGTCCGGGTGGTGGAGCGTGCGCAGCAGGAGGTCGCACATCTCCTCCAGCGGGCGGGCGGGGTCGTCGAGCAGGGACAGCATGGCGGCCAGGCGCTCGTCCAGCGAGTGACAGCGGGTCTCCACCAGGCCGTCGGTGTAGAACACCAGCTCGTCGCCGGGTTCGAAGTCGACCGTGACGGTGAGGAAGCCGACCCCGCCCACCCCCAGCGGCACCCCGGTGGGCAGGTCGAGCAGCTCGGGCGGACGGCCGGGCCGTACCCGGGCCGGCGGCAGATGGCCGGCGTTGGCGATCCGGCACTGGCGCAGATGCGGGTCGTGGACGGCGTACACGCAGGTCGCGATGGAGTGGTCCAGCGCCGAGGTCGTCTTGTCCAGGTGCTCCAGCAGCCGGGCCGGGTCGAGATCGAGGGCGGCCAGGGTGGTCGTCGCCGTACGCAGCCGGCCCATCGTGGCCGCGGCGCTGATGCCGCTGCCCATCACGTCACCCACCACGAGCGCGGTCTTGCCCCCCTCCAGCGGGATGACGTCGAACCAGTCCCCGCCCACCTCGCTGGTGGCCCCCGCCGGCTGATAGCGCGAGGCCACCTCAAGGCCGGTGGTGACCGGCGGATGGCTGGGCAGCAGACTGCGCTGCAGGGTGAGCGCGGTGTTGCGGGCGTTCTGGTACCAGCGGGCGTTGTCGATCTGCACGGCCGCTCGGGCGGCCAGCTCCCGCGCCAGCAGTACATCGTCCTCGTCGAAGGGGACGGGATTGCGGGTGCGCTTGAGGTCGAGCGCGCCCAGTACCTCACCGCGCGCGATCAGCGGCACCGCGAGGTACGAGTGCAGGCCCGCCCGGCCGAGCAGGACGGCCGCCTCGGGGGAGCGCGCGATGCGCGGCAGGTCCTCGTCCTTCACCTGGCGCACCAGCACCGCCTCGCCGGTGCGCACACACTCGGTGACCAGGCGGTCGGGCGCGTACCGGGCGATGTGGCCGGGCGGATCGGCGGCCCGTACGGCGTCCGTGCCCTGCGCCGGGCGCAGGGCCAGCGCCCGGATCACCGCGGGCTCCGAGGGGCCCAGGGTGACGGGGCGGCCCTCGACCACCGCGTCCAGCAGGTCCACGGCCGCAACGTCCGCCAGTTCCGGCACGGCGACGTCGGCCAGCTCGCAGGCGGTGCGCTCCAGTTCGAGCGTCGTGCCGATCCGGGCGGAGGCGTCGGCGACGATCGCGAGCCGGCGCCGCGCGGCCTCCGCCTCCACGGAGGCCCGGTGCTGCTCGGTGATGTCGACGACCGAGACCGCCACGCCCAGCACGTTGCCCATGGCGTCTTCGAGCCGGTACAGCGAGTGCGCCCAGGTGTGGTCCTCGTCCGGGTCGGCGGGGGTACGACCGGCCAGCGTGTCGTCGATCACGGGCACGCCGGTCTCCAGCACCCGCCGGGCTCTCTCCTCCAGGGGACCGGAGTCCAGCAGGGGCAGCACCTCGCGCAGCGTCCGCCCCACGTGCTCGGCGGCCGGCACGCCGTTGATCTTCTCCAGGGCCGGGTTGACCGAGACGTACCGCAGTCGGGTGTCGAGGACGGCGTAGCCGATCGGGGACTGCTTCACCATCCGCTCGGACAGCGCCACGTCCTGCTCCAGCCGCCGTACGGTCGACTGGTCGGCGGCGAGCCCGAGCGCGTACACGTCGCCGCGGTCGTCCATCAGCCGCATGTTGCGGAACTCCACCAGACGCGTGCTGCCGTCCTTGTGGCGGACGGGGAAGCCGCCGGCCCAGCTCTGCCCGGTGCGCATCACGTCGGCGAAGAGCTGGCCGACCAGCTGGATGTGCCGTTCGTGCACCATCAGCCGGGCGGCGTACTGGCCGAGGGCCTCCCGCGCGGTGTAGCCGAACAGCTCCTCCGCCTGCGGGCTCCACAGGACGATCCGGCCGGCGGTGTCCAGCACCACCGACGCCACGCCGAGTACGTCGAGCAGACCGCCCGGACGCATCGGCCCGCGCGCCGGCTCGCCGCTCTCCGTCGCCGGAGCCTCGGCTGCACTCATGCCACGCACCGCCTTCGCCCGTCCGCACGGCACGCCGTCCCCCGTGCCGACTCCCCTTGTTCTACCGCGCTCACACCCGACTCTCCGACGCCTTCGCCGTGTATCTCCACCATCCCTCAACACGGCGGCGGACGTCCGCCGAAGCCGCCGCGCCGGTGGTGCGCGCGCACGGGGCCTCCTGCCGAGACCGTACAGCGCGGTGCGGCGGGCCGTGAGAGTTCACGCTCATGTTGCTGTATTGGCCTGTACATGACCACGACGCCACGCCAGACTGTCCGCCGACCGAGTGTCCCCGCCCACCCCTACCCCCCTCAGAGGAGTCGGCCATGCCCGCGTCCGCCCGGCAACGGTGTCACGCAGTTCTCGCCGGACTCGTCACCCTCGCCACCGCCGCCGTCGTGTCCCTCGCCGCACCCGTGCCGGCCAGCGCGGCCGACACCTGGACCGAGACCGGCTCCGACCGCGCCGACCCGCTGACCGAGAGCCAGGGCCTGACGTCGGTGGAGGTCCCGGCGAACAGCCCCAACCGGTACACCGGCATCGGCACCATCCCCCTCGGGGTCTCCAGCCGCGGCTGGAACCACGTCGGCGACCCCGACGCCTCGTACAACGGCTACTACATCGAGCCCTACCAGCGGGACTCCGGCAACTCGAAGATGTTCCGTGTGCAGGCGCCCGGCGGCACCTGGTCGGAGTACGTCCACACGCTGAGTCCCGGCGAGGCCCTGAACAACTCCTGGGACGCGATCTCACCGGACGGCCAGTGGATGCTGTCGGGCGAATGGGGCACCATGAACCGCCTGCTGGTCTTCCCGACGCCGGGCGTCAACGCGTCCACCTCCCCCTCGGCGAATCTCCCGCAGGTCTCGGCCGTCCGCCTGGACCACGCCGTGCGCGACGTCCAGGGCTGCGACTTCTCCGGCCCGACCACCCTGCTGTGCTCCTCCGACGACCCGGACGGCAGCCTCTTCGGCATCACCAAGCCGCTGCTCCAGGTCGACCTGTCGGCCGCACCGAACGGCACCACGGACGTCTTCGGCCATGTCACCGCCCTGCGGCAGCTGCCGCTGCGCAGCTCCTGCTCGGGCACCTTCGAGGCGGAGGGCATCGACTACGACCGCCGCAGCGGCATCCTGCGCGTGATCGTGGTCTCGCCCGGCTTCTGCGTGCTGACGGACAGCAAGACGTACAAGTTCTCCCGCGGCTGAGGTGTGCGGGGCGGTCCGTGGTGCTTTCCTGAGGGTGGACGCGGTTCGGCGGGGTACCCCGTTCCACCGCAGCGCGGCCACGAAAGGAGCGATCATGGCAGACACGGAGCGGTCGCATCCGGAAACCGTCTCGGTGGAGATCAGCGGGTATTCCAAGGACGACGCCCGGCTCGTCTTCGAAGCGCTCAGCGCCTGCTTCGCCTCCGACCGGGCTCCCGAAGAGGTGCCGCAGCAGCTCCACGAGACACGTCCGATGGTGTGGCTCGGCACGTACGACGTCGCGGACGCCCGCGGCGGAGGCTGCCCGCCGGTCCACCTCGGCTCGCCCGTCCAGGCGGACCTGCAGGGCAGCTACTGGGCGGTGGAGCGCTTCCGCCACACCCTGGACTCGATCTTCACCGTGAAGGAGACCTGCACGGCCTCCGGCGACCAGGAGCGGGACCTGCACCTGCGCCTGGAGAGCCGCTGAAGACCTAGGGCAGCGCCCCGGCCGGCTCACCGTCGGCCGGGGCGTACTGCGCCAGGCCGTGCCCGAAGGACCAGTCGGCGGGGCCGTTCTCGGTCAGGGTGATGAACACGTTGCGCGGCTCGGTGCCGGTGCGCTCGTGCACCAGCTCGGCGATCCGCCGGTACATCGCCCGTTTGCGGTCCGCGCCGCGCCCGGCGCGCAGCGTGATCGCGACGAACACCACCGAGTCGTCGCGGTGCACGCCGAGGTAGTCGTCGTGGCGCAACGTGCTGGTGACGCCGTCGTGGCCGGTCAGCACCTGGAAGCGGTCCTCGGGCGGCACCCCGAGCGTCTCCACCAGGGCGTCCTGGACGGCCTGGCCGAGCGCGTCGAGGCGGGCGGGGTCGGTGCCTAGCGCGTCTATGCGGACGAAGGGCATGGTGAGGGTCCTTTCGAGCGGCGGTCGGTCGCGGCATGCGTGTACATACTAGTAGGTACAGAGTGGTTGGAGTCACTCCTCCTCGGTTGTGCAACTAGTTGCATAAAAGGGCGGGTGTCCTCTACAACAAGAAGCGACGACACCGCGCACGGAGGGCCCGATGAGCCGTTACCCGCACCTGATGACCCCGCTCGACCTGGGCTTCACCACGCTGCCCAACCGCGTGCTCATGGGCTCGATGCATGTCGGCCTGGAGGAGGCCGAGCGTGGCTTCGAGCGGATGGCGGCGTTCTACGCGGCCCGCGCGCGCGGGGGAGTGGGGCTCATCGTCACCGGCGGCATCGCCCCCAACGACGAGGGACGGCCGTACGAGGGCGGAGCGAAGCTCACCACCGAGGCGGAGGCCGAACAGCACCGGGAGATCACCGAGGCCGTGCACCGCGAGGGCGGCCGGATCGCGATGCAGATCCTGCACTTCGGCCGGTACGCCTACCACCGCGACCTCGTCGCGCCCAGCGCCGTCCAGGCACCGATCAGCCCCTTCGTGCCCCGCGAGCTGACCGACGCCGACGTCGAACGCACCATCGACGACTACGCCCGCGCCGCCCGCCTGGCCCGGCGGGCCGGCTACGACGGCGTCGAGATCATGGGCTCCGAGGGCTACCTGATCAACGAGTTCATCGCCGCCCAGACCAACCACCGCACGGACCGCTGGGGCGGCTCGTACGAGAACCGGATGCGGTTCCCCGTCGAGATCGTCAAGCGGGTGCGCGAGGCCGTCGGCGAGGACTTCATCGTCATCTACCGCCTGTCCATGCTGGACCTGGTCCCGGGCGGCTCCTCGCTGGACGAGGTGATCGCCCTCGGCAAGGCCGTCGAGGCCGCCGGGGCCACGATCATCAACACCGGCATCGGCTGGCACGAGGCCCGCATCCCCACCATCGCCACCTCCGTGCCGCGCGGCGCCTACACCTGGGTCACCAAGAAGCTCATGGGCGAGGTCTCCGTGCCCCTGGTGACCACCAACCGCATCAACACCCCGGAGGTCGCCGAGGAGCTGCTCGCCGGCGGCTACGCGGACATGGTCTCCATGGCCCGCCCGATGCTCGCCGACCCCGACTTCGTCGCCAAGGCCGCCGCGGGCACCCCGGAGGCCATCAACACCTGCATCGGCTGCAACCAGGCCTGCCTCGACCACACCTTCAGCGGCCAGATCACCTCCTGCCTGGTCAACCCGCGCGCCTGCCACGAGACCGAGCTGGTCCTCGCCCCCACCCGGCTGAAGAAGCGCGTCGCCGTCGTCGGCGCCGGCCCGGCCGGCCTCGCCTGCGCGGTCTCCGCCGCCGAACGCGGTCACACCGTCACCCTGTTCGACGCGGCGAGCGAGATCGGCGGCCAGCTCAACGTCGCCCGCAAGGTGCCCGGCAAGCAGGAGTTCGACGAGACGCTGCGCTACTTCCGCCACCAGCTCGACGCGCACGGCGTCGACGTACGCCTGGACACCTGGGTCGCCGCCGCGGACCTGGCCGACTACGACGAGGTCGTCGTCGCCACCGGCGTCGTCCCGCGCACCCCGGACATCCCCGGCGTCGACCACCCCCGCGTCGTCGGCTACCTCGACGTGCTGCGCGACGGCGCCCCCGTCGGCGACCGCGTCGCCGTCCTCGGCGCCGGCGGCATCGGCTTCGACGTCGCCGAATTCCTCACCGACGGCGGCGACAAGGCGAGCGAGGACGCGGAGACGTACTTCCGGCACTGGGGTGTCGACACGGCCTACGAGGCGCCGGGCGGGCTCGCCGCCCCGGAGCGGCCCGCGCCGCCCCGCCAGGTCCACCTGCTCCAGCGCAAGACCACCAAGGTCGGCGCCGGACTCGGCAAGACCACCGGCTGGATCCACCGCACCGAGCTGAAGCACCGCGGCGTGACCATGGTCCCGGGCGTGCGCTACGACCGGATCGACGACGCCGGCCTGCACATCACCGTCGGCGAGGAGAGCACGGTCCTGGAGGTCGACACGGTGGTGCTCTGCACCGGCCAGGAGCCGCGCCGCGACCTGTACGAGGAGCTGGTCGCCGCCGGGCGCAGCGCGCACCTGATCGGCGGCGCGGACGTCGCGGCCGAACTGGACGCCAAGCGCGCGATCAAGCAGGGCACGGAACTGGCGGCGGCGCTGTAGCCCGTCCCTAGGATGAGCCCATGTCACTCCCGCACGCGATCCTCACCGCCCTGCTGGAAAAGCCGTCGTCGGGGCTGGAGCTGACGCGCCGGTTCGACAAGTCGATCGGCTACTTCTGGTCCGCGACGCACCAGCAGATCTATCGCGAACTGGGAAAGCTGGAGGCCGAGGGCTTCATCCGCACGCTGCCGGCCGAGCAGCCGGCCCGCGGGCAGAAGAAGAGCTACGAGGTGCTGCCGGCGGGCCGCGCCGAACTGGCCCGCTGGGCCGCCGCCGCGCAGGACCCCAAGCCGCAGCGGGATCCGCTCCTGCTGCGGCTGCGCGCGGCGGCCGTGGTCGGCACCGGCGGCCTGGAGTCCGATCTGCGGCGCCATCTGGAGCTGCACCGGCGGCAGCTGGCCGAGTACCAGGAGATCGAGAAGCGCGACTTCCCGCCGGACCGGGACACCCCCGAGGACCGGCTGCGCCATCTGGTCCTGCGGGCGGGGATCGACCTGGAGACCTTCTGGACCCAGTGGCTCACCCACGCCCTCGCGGAGTTCGCCGAACTGCCCGGGGAGGCGCCCGAGCAGAACTGACGCCGCGCCGGGTGCCCTTGCCGCTACGGTCCTTCCGAGCCGCTACGGCCGCTCGGAGCAGTCACGGCCGCTCAGAGCCGGTACGGCTTGGAGCGGCGGCGCAGCACCCAGCCCGTGGCGACGACCCCGGCGCCGACCAGGGCCGCACCGATCCCCAGCGTCAGCGGGCCGTAGTCGCGGGCGGCGCCGCCGAGGCCGCCCATCACGCCCCGGGAAGGCGCCGGCTTGGAGGTCGCCGAGATCGTCGGGCTCGTGGACGAGGAGACGATCACCGACTGGCTGCCCGCGGTGCTGCCGCTGGAGCAGACCACCACCACCGTGTACGTCCCCGGGCTCACCCCCGACCAGGCCGCGGACTGGCTGACGGACGTGCCGGACAGGCTCACCTGCCGGCCCTGGGCGAAGCTCGCCTGCCGGCTGGTGAGCAGGGCGGCGGTTCCCCAGCTGCCGTTGATCTGGGTGCATGCGCTGGTGACGACCGAGACCGTGGAGCCCGTGGTGCTGACCGAGATGCCCGAGGCCGCGGCGGACGGCCCGGCGAGCGCGGCCGGGAGCGCGGCAGCCGCCAGGGTCAGGCCGGAGCGGAGCAGGAGTCGCGAGTTGTGCATGGGGTGGCCTCCGGCGGCACGGTTGGCGGTACGTCCCATGCGCCGCCGAGGGTCGGGAAACGCCCGTGCTGCCTCAACCGCAGCCAACGCCGCCCCGGGCACGCCCGCACGCGGGGCGGACCCGGTCGGGTGACGAATTCCTCCGACCGGCCCCCGGGTACGGCCGTCAGCCGCCCGTGGTCACCGTCCGCTCCGCCGAGTAGCCGCCCCAGGTGCCGTCCGGCAGTCGCGCCCGCAGCCGTACGCGGTGCTCCTCCCCGGCGGCGGTGCCCACATAGAAGCTGTGGTGCGCCCGGCCGGGCGGCGGGGTGCCGCCCCACACCAGCGAGGTGGCCGCGGTGCCGTCCAGCTGGATCTGGTACTCGGTGATCACCCCGTCCGCGCGCGGCGGGTCCCAGGCCAGGTCGAGGTAGTAGGCCCCGCCGGAACGGCGGGTGGCGGCGGTGAACGCGGTGGGCGCGGTGTTCCGGCCGTCGTCGCTGCCCGGCGTGGTGAGCCGGACCTGCGGACCGGCGGGGGAGAGGTTGTCGGCGGCGTCCCGGGCGCGCACCGTGAAGACGTAACGGCTGCCCGGGCGCAGGCCGGTGACGACGGTGGCGGTCTGGTTCCCGCCGACGCTGTGGATCTTCACCCCGCCCTGGTAGACGTCGTACGACACCACGCCCCGGTCGTCCTCGGACGCACCCCAGGCCAGCTGGACCGCGCGGCTGCCGACGGCCCGTCCGGTGGTCCTCGGCGGCCGGGTCGGTGCCGAGCGGTCCGCCGCCGCCACGGCCGGCGTCCGGGCCCGCACCTCCCGGCTCGGCGGGCCCAGCCGGTCCCCGGTGCCCCGGGCCCGCACGGTGAAGGTGTACAGGGTGGACGGCCTGAGCCTGGTGACGTCCACCATGTGCTGCGAACCCGGTACTTCGGCCGCTTTCGTGGTGCCTCGATAGACCTCGTAGGAGCGGACCCCGGAACCCTCCGGCGCCGCGTTCCACATCACATGCACGCTCGTGGCGCTGCCCGCCGCCGCGGTGATCCCGGCCGGCGCGCCCGGCGCCCGGCCCTCGCCGCCGTCGTCGGCCCGGCTCCAGCCGCAGGACGCGACGAGCAGCAGCGCCCCGCAGACCAGCACGGGCGGAAGGGGAACGCGTCGCACGGCTCTGCCTCCCCGGGACGGCCTCGGCATCACGTAAAGGTCCGGACCAATATGACCCGGCCGGTGCGGCCACGGCAAGGGGGCGTTGGTGACCATCCCCGGACGTTACGTATGCTGAGGCTCCCTACGGCTGAACTACCCGAGAGGGCAGGGCAGTTCATGCCTGTGGCGCGGACACGCTGTCGTCGCCGATCCCGCGCCCGGCGCGGGTGGCCGGGGGATCCGGTCCGGAGCAGGTCTGGATCCCCGGCCCCTGTTGTCGCCTCCGCCGACCCGGTTCCGTCTCCCCCTCCGGGGTGTCCCCTGACGGAGTGTCAAGGGCGTGCTCCATACGGCCCCTTCACGGCGGCTTCCGTGGCAGTGGGCCTGCCCCCGCCGCACAGTGGCCTGAATGTCCGCCTTGTCCCCCGACGAGAGGGTCCCTCATCGTGCGTGTCCCGTCGCTGACGCTCGCCGCGGCCGGTGCCGCCCTGCTCGCCCCGGCGGCGCTGCCCGCCCCGGCCACCGCTGTCCCGCCCTCCGAGCGGCGGAACGCGGCGGGCGGCGAGGATGCGGTCACCGCCGCCGACCTGCTGGCCCGGGTCGACAAGTGCACCCAGCTCTCCCCCCGCCGGTATCGCACCGACGCCGACGACCGTGCGACCGTCCGCGTCTGCGGCACCCGCGACGTCGTCTTCTGGAAGGCCGATCTGGACATCGACTGCGACGGGCGGCCCACCGCCCGCTGCAACCGCCGCACCGACCCGCTGTTCGCCGCCACCACCGCCTTCCAGCAGTCCGACGGCCGCCAGCTGAACGCGGCGACGCTGCCCTACATCGTGGTCCCGGCGCCGAGCCGCCGCTGGGACTTCCGCGAGCACGGCGTACGGGGCGGCGCCGTGGCCGCCGTGGTCTACCGGGGCCGGGTGCGGTACGCGGTCGTCGGCGACACCGGCCCGCGCGACCTGATCGGCGAGGCCTCCTACGCCACCGCCCGCAGCCTCGGCATCCGTGCCGACCCGCGCGACGGCGGGGTGGCCTCCGGCGTGACGTACATCGTCTTCCGGGACTCCCGGATCGAACCCATCGAGGACCACGCGGCGGCGGTCTCGACGGGAGAGCGGCTGGCCAGACGCTTCGTCGGGAAGAACTGACCAGCCCTGACGGGGAACCCGTCACACCTTCCGGTAGCTGTACGCCTCCATCGCCGCGGCCTGAACCGCGTCCAGATCGGCACCCGCTGCGGCGGTGACCACCGCGGCCACCGCGCCCTCGACGAACGGCGCGTCCACCAGGCGCGTGCCGTCCGGCAGTTCGTCTCCCTCGGCGAGCAGCGCCTTCACCGTGAGCACCGCGCTGCCCAGGTCGGTGAGCACCGCCACCCCGGCCCCGCGGTCCACCGAGGCCGCCGCGGCGGAGATCAGCTCGGCGCTGGTGCCGAGCCCGCCGCCCTCCGTGCCGCCCGCAGCGGCCACCGGCACCGCGGTCGCCCCGCCCGCCAGGCCCTTCGCCAGTTCGCCGACCGAGGCGGCGACCTCCGCGCTGTGCGACACCAGCACGATCCCGACCAGCTTCTCCTCACTCACCGTCCGCCTCCGCCGTGTCGGCCAGCGCGGCGATCAGCAGCGCCGACGAGGTCGCCCCCGGATCCTGGTGGCCGATGCTGCGCTCGCCCAGATAGCTCGCCCGGCCCTTGCGGGCCTGCAACGGCGTGGTGGCCAGGGCGCCCTCCTGCGCGGCGGTCCGCGCGGCGGCGAACCCGGATCCGAGCGCGTCCACGGCCGGCAGCAAGGCGTCGATCATGGTCTTGTCGCCGGGGGCCGCCCCGCCCAGCGTCATCACGCCCTCCACTCCCGCGCGCAGCGCCGCGGCCAGCTGCTCCTCGCCGACCTCGGAGTCATCGCCGAGCGCCTTGCCGGTCCGGCGCAGCAGCGTGCCGTACAGCGGCCCGGAGGCACCCCCGACCGTCGAGATCAGCTGCCGTCCGGCCAGGACCAGGACGGCACCCGGGGTGCCCGGCCCTTCCTTCTCCAGGGCGGCCGTCACGGCCCGGAACCCGCGCTGCATGTTGCTGCCGTGGTCGGCGTCCCCGATGGCCGAGTCGAGGGCGGTGAGCCGTTCCGCCTCGCGGTCGACGGACGCGGCGGCCGTCGTCATCCAACGGCGGAAGAAGTCGGCGTCGAGCACTGGATCTCCTTGCGTGGTGGGGCTGTCGGGCGTAGGGCCGAAGCGGTGGCCGGATGCCGCGCCGGATCACATCCCCCAGCGCAGCGCCGGGGTCTTCACCGGCGCGTCCCACAGCCGCAGCAGCTCCTCGTCGGCCTGGCACAGCGTCACCGAAGCGCCCGCCATGTCCAGGGAGGTGACGTAGTTGCCGACGAGGGTGCGGGCCACGGCGACACCCCGTTCCCGCAGCACCCGCTGCACCTCGGCGTTGAAGCCGTACAGCTCCAGCAGCGGCGTCGCGCCCATGCCGTTGACCAGCACCAGGACGGGGCTGCGCGGCGGCAGGTCCTCCAGAACGGCGTTGACCGCGAAGTCGGCGATCTCCCCGGAGGTCATCATCGGGCGCCGCTCCCGACCCGGCTCGCCGTGGATGCCGATGCCCAACTCCAGTTCGCCCTCCGGCAGATCGAAGGTCGGGCTGCCCTTCGCCGGGGTCGTACAGGCGCTGAGGGCCACGCCGAAGCTGCGGGAGTTCTCGTTGACCTGGCGGCCGACGGCCTCCACGCGCTCCAGCGGCTGCCCCTCGGCCGCGGCGGCGCCCGCGATCTTCTCCACGAAGAGCGTCGCGCCGGTACCCCGCCGGCCGGCCGTGTAGAGGCTGTCGGTGACCGCCACGTCGTCGTTGACGAGCACCTTGGCGACCTGGATGCCCTCGTCCTCGGCCAGCTCGGCCGCCATGTCGAAGTTCAGCACGTCACCGGTGTAGTTCTTCACGACGAACAGCACACCCGCCCCGCTGTCCACGGCCGCCGCGGCGCGCGCCATCTGGTCCGGCACCGGCGAGGTGAAGACCTCTCCGGGGCAGGCGGCGGAGAGCATGCCCGGGCCGACGAACCCGCCGTGCAGCGGCTCGTGCCCGGAACCGCCGCCCGAGATCAGTGCGACCTGCCCGGCCACAGGGGCGTCCCGGCGGACGATCACCCGGTTCTCCACGTCCACGTTCAGGTCGGGATACGCGGCGGCCATGCCGCGCAGCGCGTCCGCCACGACGGTCTCCGGCACGTTGATCAGCATCCTCATGGGTGTCTCCTCGCGAGCTCGGCACGGGGGCGCATGACCTGCTTGGTTGTATTGGCAGTATCGACCTCGCGTCAGGGAAGGTCACCTGCGTCTCTGTGTTTTCACGCTTCGTAGCACTATATGAACCAACGGTTATCATGATTTCTGTGCCCGCTGCGCGTCGGTCAGCGGCACACCGTCCGTGTCGTCGGAGCCCGGGGCCGGGCCCGCGTTTAATCGCTGGTGTGCGGTCCGGTGGCCCTTGTAGGTTGGCAGCGCGACCGCGCCTCCGATGCGCCCGGCTGCGGCTACTTCCTTCTGACAACCAAGTGACGCCGCCGCCCTCTTTGATCTCGGCAGGCGCGGGCGTCTTCGCCCGGCCGGACCTTTTGGCCGGGCGCCCCATACTCTGAATCCGGGGGGATTCGCTGCCTCGTCACACCCCACGTGTCTCCAAGATCTGGCCCGAGATGCTCGTGGCGCCGCACGTCTCGGCGGCTGCCCGCTCCCTGTCCCCACCACCCCGGCTCCAGCACGGGCCCGCCAGGCCGGACTTCCGCACCCATCAGGGCGGCCCGGCCTTCGTCCGGGAGCCCCGCGACGAGCTCTTCCTCCTGGCGGTCGGCAACTTCGTCTCCCAGCGGACCTTTTACGAGAGCGGTGAGGAGCGGGACGACCGGTACGCCCGTCTCGTCGGGGAACTCGCCGTCCAGGACCCCGTGTGGACGGCCGGCCTGCTGCGCTGGCTCCGCGGCGAAGGCAACATGCGCACGGCGTCCCTGGTGGGTGCTGCCGCGTACGTGCGGGCCCGGCTCGCGGCCGGGGCGTCCGGCGGACCGTCCAACCGGTCCGTGATCGACTCGGTGCTCCAGCGCGCCGACGAGCCCGGCGAGCTGCTCGCCCACTGGATCTCCGCGTACGGGCGGAACGTGCCGCAACCCGTGAAACGAGGCATCGCCGACGGCGTGCGCCGGCTGTACACGTCCCGGTCCCTGCTCAAGTACGACACCGCGTCCAAGGCCTTCCGCTTCGGCGACGTGCTCAACCTGGTGCACGCCTCCCCCGACCCGGACAAGCCCTGGCAGGGCGCGCTCTTCCGGTACGCCCTGGACCGCCGCCACCACCCGGAGCAGGCGGTTCCGCCGGCCTCCGACCACCTGCTGACCGCCCACCGGGCGCTGATGGCGTCGCCCGCGGACGAGCGGCGGGCGGTGGTGACCGGGCCGGGCGGCAGCGAGCGGCTGGCCGCGGCGGGCATGACGTGGGAGGCCCTGGCGGGCTGGCTCCACGGACCGATGGACGCCGCCGTCTGGGAGGCCGTGATCCCCACGATGGCGCCGATGGCGCTCCTGCGGAACCTGCGGAACTTCGACGAGGCGGGGATCTCGGACGAGGCCGCGGCCCGGGTCGCCGCACGGCTCGCGGACGCCTCCGAGGTCGCCCGGTCCCGGCAGTTCCCCTTCCGCTACCTGGCCGCCCACCAGCACGCCCCGTCACAGCGCTGGGCACCCGCGCTGGAGCGGGCGCTCGGCCACTCCCTGGCCAACGTGCCGTCCCTGCCCGGCCGGGCCCTGATCCTGGTGGACCGGTCCGACTCCATGTTCTGGGACACGGTCTCCGAGCGGTCCAAGCTGACCCGGGCGGACGCGGCGGCCGTGTTCGGTGCCGCGCTCGCCCTGCGTGCCGAGCAGGCGGATCTGGTGGAGTTCGGCTGGGGCAGCGCAGCGGTGCCGTTCGAGCCGGGCGAGCCGGTGCTCGAAGTGATGAAACGGTTCCGCAGTATGGGGGGCACCTACACCGCGAAGGCGGTGCGCAGGCACTACCGGGAGCACGACCGGGTCCTGATCGTCACCGACGAGCAGGCGGCCCCCTACGGCCCCGGCGATCCGACCGAACCCGTCCCTGCCGACATCCCGGTCTACACGTGGAACCTGGCCGGGTACCGGCCCGCCCACGCCCCCACGGGCCCCCACCGGCACACCTTCGGCGGCCTCACGGACGCCGCGTTCCGGATGGTCGGCCTCATCGAAGCGGGCCGCGAGGCCGCCTGGCCGTGGACCCCCGAGGGACATTCGTCGTCGACGGTGACGAGCCGGACCAGTCGATCGTGAAGAGATCGCGAAGGTTGAGGAGGACATGCAAAGATTCCATCGCCCGGTCTCCGATCAACCCGGGCGAGGAGAACCCCCCCATGAAATCAAGTGTGTTGAGCCGCGGCTGTCCGGTCGTGGCGGCGGTGGCCCTGTGCGCCGGGCTTCCCCCGCTGTCCGCCGCGTACGCCGCCGACGCCCCGGCGACGCCCCACCTGTCCCGGACGACCGTCGACAGCTTCGGACGCGTCGCGCAGGCCGTCCTCGGCAACCGTACGAGCGCCCTGCTCGACGGCGTGCCGGCCGTGCGCGGGGAGGTGGGCGCCGTACACGGTGTGGGCCTGTCCACCGCCCTGGCCCGTTCCGAGAGGACGGCCCTGTCCGCCCTGCACGGCACGCGCGCGCGGCTCGCCGCGATGGGCGAGTCGTACAGCGCCGCCACCACCGAGGTCACGGTGGAACGGACCCGGCTGCACCGGGCCGGGGCGACCGTCGACGTCACCGAGAGCACCGTCCTGACGTACCGGCGGATCCACGGTGACGAGCCGCCCACCACGGGCTTCAGGGCGCACCACCGGCTCACCTTCACCGCGCGGCCGGACGGCACATGGCAACTGACAGGTGTCCGGCTGACGGACGACGGCCCCCGCCCGGTCAATGAGCCCCTCACCGCGGCCACGCAGGGCTCGGTGCGGCCGGGCGCCGTCATCGATGCCCCTCGCGCCTCCACCGCCTACCCGGCGCCGGCCAGGCCCAAGAAGCTCACCGGCAGGACCAAGTACAACTATCCGGCGATGGCGAACTACGCCGAGAAGTACTGGAAGAAGTACAACGCCTCCTACCGGAACTTCAACCGCCACCGCGGCGGCGGCGACTGCACCAACTTCCTGAGCCAGTCGCTGAAGGCCGGTGGCTGGAAGGCGGTCACCAAGTCGCGCCAGAGCTACGGCACCTGGTGGTACGGCTCCTCGGACCAGTCCGAGACCTGGGTGGGTGTGAACGAGTGGTCCTGGTTCGCGCAGACCGCCAGGCGGACGACTCCGCTGAAGTACGCCTACCAGATGGACAAGGGTGACGTGCTGCAGATGGACTTCGACCAGGACGGGTCCAAGGACCACTCCATGATGACCACCTATCGCGACTCCGCCGGCGTCCCGTACCTCACTTACCACGCGCTGGACACCTACCGACGCTCGCTGCCGAGCATCATCGCGTCGAATCCGCGTTCGGCGTACTACGCCTACCGCACCTGAGCGGGTCCGGGCGGGGATCCGGCGATCGGCTCCCCGCCCGGCCTCCGCGGCCGACCCCGTGTCACATCCGGGCGAGGATCTCGGCCTTCTTGGCGGTGAACTCCTCCTCGGAGAGGATGCCGGCGTCCCGCAGCTGCGCGAGCTGCTGCAGCTGCTCGACCGGCGTGGTGGTCTGCGGCGACGGCGGAGCGGAATGCGCCGGGTAGGGGGCAGCGGCGGGCGTCGGGGAGGGGGCGGCGGCGGGCGCCTGACCGACGGCCGGGTGCTTGCCGAGAACCAGATCCGTGAGCAGCGACTTGATACCCGCGGCCGCGTCGTGCGGCACACGGAAGTCGATGGTGTTCCCCGACGCGACGATCACCACCTTGGTGAACATCAGGCCGTCCCGCTTGGTGACCACGCTGGAGACGCTCTTGACGGGAATCATCTCGCTCCCCGCGCCGCCGCCGCGCACACCGGTGGCCAGCAGCGACACGCCTCCCGTGAGAAGGCCCGCGGTGAGCTTCTTCCCGCTGAGACCACGGTTCCTGGACCACTCGATCCGGTCGGGGTAGATCGCCACGTCGGCGTTCCTGCCCTCGATGTGACTCTTGAAGGTCATCAGGGGTGCGCTGTGCATGAGTGGTCCCGTTCGATGGTTGAGCGGTGAAGAATTTATGGAGCCGCCAGATAGTAACTACAGGTCAGACGCTTGCGCACCACTTTGTTGTAGACACAAGCAATCTGTGTCCGTGCCGGATCCGCAGCGCGCCCCACTGGCCGTCCCGGCGCCCGTGTCGCATCGTGTAGAGACCCGCTCACCTCCAGGAAGGCCGTCGCATCTGAACTTCGTGGTGAGGCTGGCACGCCGGTGAGGTCAGCAGGCGAAAGGGGCCAGTGCGATGAGTTCGGCGGAACAGCGTTCAAACCGATCAGGCCACCCGGAGGACGCCGCCTCGGGCCCGAGCGGCTTGATGGATCTGCTGGGCGTCGCCGCGGTACTGCTGGAGGCCGACGGCCGCATCGACATGTGGAGCCCGCAGGCCGAGAAGCTCTTCGGCTACACGGGCACCGAAGCGCTCGGCCGCTACGCGGCTCCCCTGCTGCTGCACCCGGAGCACCAGGACGCGGCGATCATGCTGTTCGCCGAGGTGATGGAGACGGGCCGGGGCTGGGCGGGCGCGTTCCCCATCCGGCACAAGGACGGCAGCACACGGATGGTCGAGTTCCGCAACATGCGGCTGACGGACAACATCGGCGACCACTACGCCCTGGGGCTGGCCACCGACCGCACCACGCTCCGGCAGGTGGAACGCGGCGTGGCCCTGTCCACCCGGCTGGTCACCCAGGCGCCGATCGGACTGGCGATCCTGGACGCCGACCTGCGGTACGTGGTGGTCAACCCGGCGCTGGCAGCGATGCACGGCGTCCCCGAGGACGACCACGTCGGCCGCAGCTTCGGCGAGATCCTGCCCGGTGCGGACTTCCGGGCGGCGGAGGCTGCGATGCGCCGGGTGCTGGCGTCCGGCGTCCCCGTGGTGGACCAGCAGGTGGTGGGCCGCACGAACGCCGACCCGCGCAGCGACCACGCCTGGGCGGTGTCGTTGTACCGGCTGGAGGACCAGCACGGGAACGTGCTCGGTGTCGCCAACATGGTGGTGGACGTCACCGACCGGTACCGGGCGGCGAGGAAGGCCGACCGGGCCCAGCAGCGCCTGCGCCTGGTGGCCAGCGGCTCGGCCCGCATCGGCACCACCCTGGAGGTGGAGCGGACCGCGCAGGAACTGGCCGACGTCGTCGTGCCCGACCTGGCCGACATGGTGGCTGTGGACCTCCTGGACTCCATTCTGCAGGCGGGCCACGCGGACATCGACGACAGCCCGCCGCTGTTCCGCGCCCTGGCGGTGAAGACCGCCTACCCCACGGCCGCCGCCGGCGCGATCGTTCCGCCGGGCCGGCTCACCACCTACCACGCCGACCACCCGGCGGCCTATTGCGTCCGCACCCGCAAACCCCACCTGGTCACTCATCTGAACAGCGGCGACCACGACCGGATCGCCGCCGACTCCGAGGCCGCCCGCCTGCTCGCCGAGGCCGGTGTGCACACCGACATGGCGGTACCGCTCATCGCCCGCGAGCAGGTCATCGGCGTCATGGGGCTGGCCCGCGCCCGCAACCCCCTGGCCTTTGACGAGGACGACGTCGCCCTCGCCTGCGAACTCGCCTCCACTGCTGCTCTGAGCATCGACAACGCCGTCCTCCACCATCACATCCGCAGCGCCGCCGAAACCCTCCAGCGCAGCCTGCTCCCGCAGCTCTCACCCCGGCACCCCGGCCTGGAGGTGGCCGCCCGCTACCGGCCCGCCCAGGCGTTCAGCGAAGTCGGCGGTGACTGGTACGACGTCATTCCCCTCGAGGGCGACCGCACCGCCCTCACGGTGGGCGACGTCATGGGCAATGGCGTTGCGGCCGCAACGACGATGGGCCGTCTGCGTACCGCCACCTCGACCCTCACCGACCTCGACCTCGACCCCGCCCGGATCCTCACGCACCTCGACAAGATCATCCTCGGCCTGGACCCGTACATCGCCACCTGCGTGTACGCCGTCTACGACCCCCACCGCGCCCGCCTGCAGGTGTCCTCCGCCGGCCACCTTCCCCCGGTCCTGATCCGGTCCGGCAGACCACCCGAACTCCTGGACCTGCCCACCGGCGCGCCTCTCGGAGTCGGAGGTGTCCCCTTCGAGACCACCACCCTCGCCCTGGAACCCGGCGATCAACTGGTCCTCTACACCGACGGCCTGGTCGAAACCCGCAACGATCCCATCGACGAACGCCTCGACGACCTCCTGCGACTCCTGAGACGGCCGGATCACTCCACGGAGGAGACCTGCGACCGCCTGCTGCGACAACTCAGGCACCCCGCCGGGCACGACGACGTCGCCCTGCTCATCGCCCGTGCGGAACCAAGCAGTTGACGGTGCGTCGCCGCCTCAGGTCAGGGCGAGGACGCAGAACTCGTGGCCCTCCGGGTCGGTCAGGCACGTCCACGGGACGTCGCCCTGGCCGAGGTCGAGGTCGGTGGCGCCGAGCGCCCGTAGCCGGGCCACCTCCGCTGCCTTGTCGTCACCGGGGTACGGCAGCAGGTCGAGATGGACGCGGTCCGGCACGGTCTTCACACCGGGCGTGCGGAGGAACTCCAGGTACGAGCCGACACCCTTGGCGGAGCGCAACACCGCCTGATCGTCGGTCACCTCATGCACGGTCCAGTCCATCGCCTCACCCCAGAACCGAGCCATGGCCCGCGGATCCGCACAGTCGATCACCACCCGGGCGATCGGCCCGGTGTCCCGGTAGATCTCCCGAGGCTCCAGCACGCAGAACTCGTTGCCCTCCGGGTCGGCGAGGACCGTCCACGGCACGTCGCCCTGGCCCACGTGGGCGGGCGTCGCACCGAGCGCCCTCAGACGTGCGACCAACTCCGCCTGATGGGCCGCGGAGGTGGTGGCGAGATCGAGGTGCACACGGTTCTTCGTCGCCGTCTTGGGTTCCGGGACGGGAACGACGTCGACGCAGACGGCGACCGGGTCCGGCCAGACGAGGCCGCCGGCGGGGCCGACGTAGGTGGTCACGCCGGGGCTGTAGGCGGTCCAGCCGAGTGCCTGCGCCCAGAACCGGCCGACCGCCGAGGCGTCAAGAGCCTTTACGTTCACCATCACGGGTCGCAGTGCCATGCCGGCGATCCTATGCGCCCACCCGCTGGTCGGGGCGCCGCGCTGTCAGGCCGCCAGAAGGAGGTTGGCGAGGACGATGACGATGCCGGCCGTGACGGCCCCGATGACCACCCAGGGCCATATCGGGTGTTCCTCGGGCGGCTGCACCTCGGTGGACTTGGACACGATGGCTCCTCGTGAGCGGACGGCGAGGCGGGATCGCCTCCATCGTGGACCGCGCGCGGGCGTGTTTCAGTCAGGGTGGCCACCGGTCTCCGGGTGGGGTTTCTTCCACCTGATCCGTCAGCGGGACCGGCTCCGGCCCGCTCTCCCATGGCGACACCGCGTCGGCCGGGCCGTCCGGGGAACTCGGTGGCGCGGAACCGGGGGTCGCCGACCGGCGGAGGAGGTGCCGTCGCCGTGGACGACTGGGAGATGTGGGAGAAGCATGACGAGGTCCAGCTGTCACTGCGCGAGCGGCTCGCGCTGTTGCAGATCGAGGCGGACCTCCGGCAGGACCGGCGGTTCGCGCGCCGCATGAGCCCGGCACGGCACGCGGTACGGCACGAGGTCTGGCTCCCCGTGGCGGTGCTGCTGCTGGCGTCGGCGTCGGTGTTCGTCGCCGTGATGGGCATCCGCACCTCCGACCCCGCGTTGCTGTGGTGCTTCGCGCTGCTGTGGCCGCTGACTCTCTGCCAGGCGTTCCGACTGCTGTGCCGAGCGGTCCGCCCCCGTCCGGCCGCCGGCGCCCGGGTCACTCCACGCCGCTGAACCGGGTGGTCATGCCCCGGCACCGCGGGCCCAGCAGATGCCGCCGCCCGACCGTGCGGGCCGGGTGGCGTGCCGGTGGAGACAACTCGGGGTCGCCGTCCGGTCCGGCCCCGGTGCCCGGGTCGCCGCGGCACTGAACCCGTGGGTACGAGCCTGGCACCGCGGGCCCCTTGATGGCGCCGTTCGATCGTGCGGGCTGGGTGGCGTGCTGATGGAGACAACTGGGTCGGTGTCCGGTCCCAGCTCGGTGCTCCGGTCGCAGCGGCGCTGAACTCGGTGGTCTTGCCCCCGGCATCGCGGGCTCAGTCGATGCCGCCGCCCGACCGCGTGGGCCGGGTGGCGTGCTGATGGAGACAATCGGGGTCGGTGTCTGGTCCCGCCCCGGTGCTCGGGTGGCAGCGGCGCTGAACTCGGTGGTCTTGCCCCCCGGCACCGCGGGCCCAGTCAATACCGCCGCCCGACTGCGTGGGTACGACTGGCGTGCTGGTGGAGACAGCCGGGGTTGTTCTCCGGTCCCACCCCGGCGCGTGGGGCACCGCCGCGCTGAACCCCGTGGATACGCCCCCGGCACCCGAGCCCCCCACCGCATCGCCCGGGCGGGCCGGGCGGTGCGGTGGTGGAGACAAGTGTTGCGTGCTCGCCGGAGGCGTGTTCAGCGCTCCTTCCCCCGGCCCGTCAGCGCGTCGCGCATCCGGTCCACCAGGCCGACTCCCGGTGCCAGCAGCTTGTTGGCCGGGGGAGTGTCCGGTGCCGACGGGTGCGGGCGCGTCGGCGCCATCTTCTTCGCCCGGCGGACCTTCTCGCCGAGGTCCATCAGCGCGTCGGCGGGACAGGCCGCCTCCATCTTCGGGAAGAGGTTCTGCTCCTCGTCGGCCACATGGGAGCGGATCTCGCTCGTCAGCTGCGCCATGAGCATGTCGAACTGCGGATCGTCCGCCTGGAGACCCTCCAGATCCTTCATGATCCGCTCGGCCCTGGAGTGGTCCTCGATCTCCTTGTCCGCCAGGGCGTCCCCGTCCGTCAGATGCTCGCGCACCGCCGGGTACAGGTACGCCTCCTCGGCCACCGAGTGCCGGACCAGCTCGATCGTGGCCTGGTCGCAGAGGTTCTTGCGTTCCGCGGAGCCGGGCGGCAGCGCCTCGATGCGGCCGAAGAACTCCTCGACCTCACGGTGGTCCGTGATCAGCTCCTGGATGACGTTTCCGCCGTGACCCATGGTGGTTACCTCCCTGCGTGAAACGCGGCGGCCCGGCAACGGCCGTCCGTCGCCGCGCCGAGTGCCCCGGGCACGGCCCGCTACACGGCCCGGTCAGCCCTCGCGTGGCGGGCGGCGGCCATCCGCCCCGCCCCGGACAGCGCTCACTCCCACCAGTGGTCCAGGAGCCGCGCGGTCAGCGCATCCTCCGCCACCAGCGCCGGCCGGCCCACGGCCCGAGCCTGGGCGCTGACCTCGGCGCCGCCCGCGACCGGGTCGACGGCGAGCACCGGGGTGCCGGTGCGCAGGCCGAGGACCAAGCCGTGGAGCCGGGTGGTGACGACCACGTCGAAGCGGGCGACGAGGGCCAGGAACTGCTCGGCGGTGGCGCACAGCCGCCAGTCGTCGGTGGCCGGCTGGGTCTCGGCCGGCACCCGCGCGCGGTCCTTGCCGGCCGGCCAGC
Organism: Streptomyces sp. NPDC046727; assembly: GCF_040645635.1. NCBI lineage: Bacteria > Bacillati > Actinomycetota > Actinomycetes > Kitasatosporales > Streptomycetaceae > Streptomyces > Streptomyces sp. NPDC046727. The sequence continues at coordinate 171,340 of NZ_JBEYYR010000008.1, read as the reverse complement.
CGGTGATCCGCGCGTTCACCTCCGCGTGCCGCCGGCGCTCGCCGTACTCGCCCTGCCCGTGGGACGGCACCACGCCGGCCACCGGCGGCAGCGGCCCCGCCGGGGCGTCGGCCGCGACATCGGGCCGGGCCGGGGCGCCGGTGCCGTCCCGGGCGACGGCCGTGTGGAAACCGGTGGCCGCCGCATCCGCCGGATCGACCACCGAGACGCCGGCCGCGAGTCGCCGACAGGCCTTGAACCTGGCATGCAGGGCGGCGACTTGGGTCCGTACACCGGACCGCACACGAAGAGCAGCATGTCGTACGCCCGCGGGTCGGCCGTCTCCAACGACAGCGCGCGGGGCCGGAAGACGGGACTCCATGCCGTGTCGTGCGGGATGCCCGACCCGGTCAGCGCGGCCGACATACGGTGCTGGGCGAGGACGTCGCCGGCCGTCGCCTCGCCGTCCCGGAAGCTGAACCAGCCGGTGAGCAGCAGCCGGTCGAGGGGCCGGCCGGACGCGCACAGCGTGTGCGGCACGGCCGCCGCGACGTCGTCGTGCATGAGTGTCTCCACTGTGGTAAGGCGGTCGCCGGAGTCGCACGAGCACCCCTGATGCCGGAGAATGAGTCAACGTGTGAAACCAACTGGCAGGGGAACCCAGCTGCCCGTGCCGTCCAGCCAGCGGCGGCCGGCAGAGTGGTCCTGAAGGATCCGCGGGACCCGAGCCCTGCCATCCCCATCTTCCTCACCCGGTTTCCGCCCCGCCGGGCCGACGATGTCGTCGCCCCGGCGACGGCACGCACGCGCCGATCGCCCGCGCAGAGCCCCTCCTGGGCCGCGGACGACGCGTTCCGTGGCGTGCACGGCGAGGACGAAGGACGACGAAGGGAAAGCCTCCATGACTGGTGACACACCGTTCTCCTGGCGGCGCGCCCTCGTGACCGGCGGCGCCGGCTTCCTCGGCTCCCATCTGTGCGAGCGGCTGCTGGATTCGGGAGTCGAAGTCGACTGCGCCGACAACCTGGCCTGCGGACGGCGCGAGAACGTCACACACCTGGAGGACCGGTCAGGCTTCCGGTACGTGCACTGTGACGTCTCGGCCGCCGAATGCCCCGAGCGGCTGCCGGGCCCGTACGACCTGGTGCTGCACTTCGCCTGCCCGGCCTCGCCCGCCGACTATCTGCGCATGCCGCTGGAGACCCTGGACGTGGGCAGCCTCGGCACCCGCAACGCCCTGACGATCGCCGCACGCGACCGGGCCCGCTTCCTCCTCGCCTCCACCTCCGAGGTGTACGGCGATCCGCTGGTCCACCCGCAGCACGAGGGCTACTGGGGCAACGTGAACCCGGTCGGGCCCCGCAGCGTGTACGACGAGTCCAAACGGTTCGCCGAGGCCCTGGTCACCGCGCACGTCGGCACCCGGCGGACGAACGCCGGGATCGTGCGGCTGTTCAACACCTACGGGCCGCGTATGCGGGCCCACGACGGCCGCGCGGTGCCCACCTTCATCGCCCAGGCCCTCGCCGGCGAGCCGCTCACGGTGACCGGTGACGGCAGCCAGACCCGCTCGCTGTGCTACGTCGACGACACGGTCGACGGCATCCTGCAGGTGGCCGCGAGCAGGTCCGTGCGGCCGGTGAACATCGGCGGCAGCGACGAGATCACCATGGCGGAGCTGGCCCGCCGGGTCGTCGCCCTCACCGGTTCCCGCTCCCCGATCGCGTTCATCGACCGGCCCGTGGACGACCCCGGCCGGCGCCGCCCCGACACCACCCTCGCGCGCGAGCTGCTCGGCTGGTCGCCGCAGGTCCCGTGGGAGGAGGGCCTGAAGCAGACCATCGCCTACTTCGCGGCCCTGCCCCCGGAACCCGTCCCGCGCGCGCAGGACCCGGCCGCGCAGTCCTGACCCCCGCCCGTCCCCGGCACTGGAGACAGCGCATGCACGTCCTCGGTATCAACGCACTCTTCCACGACCCCGCCGCCGCCCTGATCAGCGACGGCCGGATCGTGGCGGCGGCAGAGGAGGAGCGGTTCTCCCGCCGCAAGCACGGCAAGCGGCCCGTACCCTTCTCCGCCTGGGAGCTGCCCGAGCAGTCGGCCCGCTGGTGCCTGGAGCAGGCCGGCCTCACCCCGTCCGACCTGGACGCCGTCGCGTACTCCTACGACCCGGACCTCGCCCGTCCCGCCGAGCGGATGGGTCTGCACGACCCCTGGGACCATCTGCGCCAGCGGTACGCCCGCGAGGCCCCGGACTTCCTCGCCGAGGCGCTGCCCGGACTCGACCCGGCGAAGGTGAAATTCGTCCCGCACCATGTGGCGCACGCCGCCTCCGCCGGGCCGGTCTCGCCGTACCCCGACTGTGCCGTCCTCGTCCTGGACGGACGCGGAGAATGCGGCTCCCACCTGGCCGGACGCTACACCGACCGCGAACTGACCGTCCTCGGCACCCAGCAACTGCCGGACTCCCTCGGCCTGTTCTACGAGGATCTCACCCAGCACCTCGGCTTCCTGCGCAGCAGCGACGAGTTCAAGGTGATGGCGCTCGCCTCCTACGGCACCCCGCGCTTCGCCGCACGGCTGCGGGAGTACGTCCACGCCGACGACGCGGGCGGCTTCCGGGCCCGTCCGGTGCCCTGGGCCGACCTCGTCCCGCCGCGCCCGGCCGGCGGCGCCTGGAGCCAGGACCACGCCGACCTCGCCGCAAGTGCCCAGCTCTGCCTGGAGGAAGCCATGCTGGCCCTCGCCCGGTGGCTGCGCGAGCGCACCGGCGAGGACGCGCTCACCATGGCCGGCGGGGTCGCGCTGAACTGCGTGGCGAACACCCGGCTGTGGCGGGAGAGCGGCTTCACCCACGTCTGGGTACAGCCCGCCGCGGGCGACGCCGGTACCGCCCTGGGCGCGGCGGCGCACGTCGCCGGACAGAAGGACGCCCTGGAGCCGATGCCGACGGCCGCCCTGGGGCGCGGCTGGAGCGACACCGAGCTGCGGGCGTGGCTGGAGCGGGCGGCCGTACCGTACGAGGAGCCCGCCGACATCGCCGAGACGGCCGCCGAGGCGCTGGCCGCCGACGGGATCGTGGCCTGGTTCCAGGGGCGCGGCGAGTACGGGCCGCGCGCGCTCGGCCACCGCTCACTGCTCGCCCACCCGGGCGAGGCCGCCAACCTGGAGCGGCTCAACGCCGTGAAGGGGCGCGAGGAGTTCCGGCCCGTCGCGCCCATGGTGCTCGCCGAGCGCGCGGCCGACATCTTCGACGGGCCGCTGCCCAGCCCGCACATGCTGTTCGTGCACGAGGTCGCCGACGACTGGAAGGCCCGGATACCGGCCGTGGTCCACGTGGACGGCACGGCCCGCATCCAGACCGTGGACCGCGCCCAGGAGCCCCTGGTGGCCCGGATGATCGACGGCTTCGAACGGCGCACCGGACTGCCGGTGGTGGTCAACACCAGCCTCAACACCGCCGGGCGGCCGATGGTCGACGACCCCCGCGACGCCCTGGAGTGCTTCGGCTCGGCCCCCGTGGACCTGCTGGTGCTCGGCCCGTTCGCGGTCCGGCGCGGGAAGGCGTTCGCATGACCGGCGCGCCCGCCTACACCGTCGTCGTGCCGACGATCGGCCGGCCCTGCCTCGCCGAGTGCCTGCGCGCGCTCGCCGTGGCCGCGGACCATCCGCCGCACGAGGTGATCGTCGTGGACGACCGGCCCGCGCCCGACGGCGCACTGCCGCTGGAAGCGGCCGGGCAGCTGCTCGACCGGGTCCGCACCCTGCGCACCGGAGGCAGGGGGCCGGCCGCCGCCCGCAACGCCGGCTGGCGGACCGTCCGTACGCCGTGGACGGTCTTCCTGGACGACGACGTCCAGGTGCTGCCGGACTGGTCCCGGCGGCTCGCCGCGGACCTGCGGGAGGCCGGCCCGGACGTCGGCGGTGACCAGGGGCGGTTGCGTGTCCCCCTGCCCCCGGACCGCCGGCCCACCGACTGGGAACGCACCACCAAGGGCCTGGAGAACGCCGCCTGGGCCACCGCCGACATGGCCTACCGCACCGAGGCCCTCAAACGCACCGGCGGCTTCGACGAACGCTTCCCCAGGGCCTTCCGCGAGGACGCCGACCTCGCCCTGCGCGTACAGCGGGCCGGCTGGACCCTGGTCCGGGGCGCGCGGGTCACCCGGCACCCGGTCCGCCCGGCCCCCCGGTGGGCCTCGCTGGCCGCGCAGCGCGGCAACGCCGACGACGCCCTGATGAACCGGCTGCACGGCCGCGACTGGTGGGACCGCGCCCAGGCGCCCCGCGGTCGGCTGCCCCGCCATCTGGCGGTCACCGGCGCGGCCCTCGCCGCCGCGTCCTGCGCCCTGGCCGGGCGGCGCCGGTCCGCGACCGCCTGCGCGGTCCTGTGGACGCTCGGCACCGCGGAGTTCGCCCTCGCCCGCATCCTGCCCGGCCCGCGCACCGCCCGCGAGATCGCCGGGATGCTCGGCACCAGCGTGCTCATCCCGCCCCTCGCCGTACGGCACTGGCTGGGCGGAGTCGTCCGCCACAGGCACGCCGAGCCCCTGGGAGGTGCCCGGTGAGCACCGTGTCGGCCGTCCTCTTCGACCGGGACGGCACCCTCGTGGCGGACGTGCCGTACAACGGCGACCCCGGCCGGGTACGGCTGCTGCCGGGCGCCGCGGAGGCCGTCGCGCTGGCCCGGTCGCAGGGCCTGGCCACCGGCGTGGTGAGCAACCAGTCCGGCATCGGGCGCGGACTGCTCACCGTCGAGCAGGTGCAGCGCGTCAACGAGCGCGCGGACGCGCTGCTGGGCGGGCTGGACACCTGGGTCTTCTGCCCGCACACCCCGGACGCCGGCTGCGCCTGCCGCAAGCCCCGGCCCGGCCTGATCCACACCGCCGCCGCCCGGCTGGGCGTACCGCCCGCCGAGTGCCTGGTCATCGGCGACATCGCCGCCGACGTGCTCGCCGCCCGCGCGGCGGGTGCCCGGGGCGTACTCGTGCCGAACGCGGCCACGGCCCCGGCGGAGGTGGCCCACTTCGCCGCCCAATGCGCCCCCGACCTCCTCACCGCGATACGCACGGCCCTGACGGAGGCGGCAGAACCGACGGCGGTGCGGGCACCCCCTGACCGGCACGGCCCACCCCAACCGGCCACGCCGCTCGCGAACCGGGCCCGCTCGTCCTCGCCGGACGGAACGGTCGCGGCCGGTGCGCGGTTGTCCCCGCAGGACTCTGCGGCGACGGCTGGCCGCCGGCGGCCGTCCGAGCCGGGCTTGCCGCTCGTGGACGGGGCCTGCTTGTCCTTGCCGGATGGGGCGGTCGCGGGCGGTGTGCGGTCGTCCCGGCGGGGCTCCGCGGCGGCTGGCGGTCGGCGGCTGTCCGAGCTGGCCACGCCGCTCGTGGGCGGGGCCCGCTCGTCCTCGCCGGACGGAACGGTCGCGGCCGGTGAGCGGTTGTCCCGGCACGGTCCTGCGGTCGCCCCTGTGTGGGTGGTGTCGGTGGGGAGGTGGTTGGGGTGAAGTGCCTTGTCGTGCGGCTCGACAGCTTCGGTGATGTGCTGCTCGCCGGGCCCGCCGTACGCGCTGTCGCCGCCCGCAGCGCGCACGTCACCCTGCTGTGCGGCCCGCGCGGTACGGACGCCGCCCGGCTGCTGCCCGGCGTGGACGAGGTGCTGGTGTGGGAGGCCCCCTGGGAGGGCTTCGACCCGCCCCCGGTGAGTCCGGAGGACATCGACGCACTGGTCCGGCGGCTGCGGGCCGGCGCCTACGACACCGCGCTGATCCTCACCTCCTTCCACCAGAGCCCGCTGCCCACCGCCCTCCTGCTGCGGCTCGCCGGCGTCGGGCGGATCGGCGCCGACAGCGTCGACCACCCCGGCCGGCTCCTCGACGTACGCCACCGGCGCCGGGACGGCCGGCACGAGGCCGAGGCGGCTCTCGACACCGCCGCCGCGCTGGGCTTTCCGCTGCCCCCGGGCGACGACGGCCGCCTGCGCGTGCTCCCGCCCCCGGACACCAGCGCCCTCACCGGCCACGGCCCCTATGTCGTCCTGCACCCGGGCGCCAGCGCCCCCGCCCGCGCCTGGAGCCCGCACCGCTGCGCCGAAGCCGTCGCCCTGCTCGCCGACGCCGGGCACCGCGTCGTCGTCACCGGCGGCCCCGGCGAGCAGGCCCTCACCCGGCAGGTCAGCGGCGACGTGGCCGTGGACCTCGGCGGCCGGACCGGCGCGCGGACCCTCGCAGGGGTGCTGCGCATGGCCGACGCCGTGATCAGCGCCAACACCGGACCCGCCCACCTCGCCGCCGCCGTCGGCACCCCCGTCGTCTCGCTGTTCGCCCCCGTCGTACCGGCCGAGCGCTGGGCGCCGTACGGCGTCCCCGTCATCCTGCTCGGCGACCAGTCGGCGCCGTGCGCGGACACCCGGGCCCTCAGCTGCCCGGTGCCCGGCCACCCCTGCCTGGACGAGGTCACCGGGCAGGACGTGGTGCGCGCGGTGCACAAGATCGTCCAGGAGCGGCACTCATGAACATCCTCGTCTGGCATGTGCACGGATCCTGGCTCACCGCCTTCGTCCAGGGCCCGCACACCTACCTGGTCCCGGTCACCGAGGACCGCGGACCCGACGGGCTCGGCCGGGCCGTGACCTGGGACTGGCCCGGGTCCGTACGGGAGAGGACCCCGGAGGAACTACGGGACTGCGCCATCGACCTGATGGTGCTCCAGCGCCCGCGCGAACTCGACCTCGCCCAGCGCTGGACCGGCCGCCGCCCCGGCGTGGACGTGCCCGCCGTGTACGTCGAGCACAACAGCCCCGACGCGTCCCCCGAGCGGCAACTCCACCCGCTGGCCGGCCAGTCGAGGATCCCCGTCGTGCACGTCACCCACTTCAACCGGCTGATGTGGGACAGCGGCCGGGCCCCGACCGAGGTCGTGGAGCACGGCATCATCGACCCCGGCCCGCTGTGGACCGGCACCGAACGGCGCGCCGCCGTCGTGGTCAACGAGCCCGTGCGCAGGGGCCGTACCACCGGCACCGACCTGCTGCCCCGGTTCGCCCGGTCCGCGCCCCTGGACGTCTTCGGCATGCGCACCGAAGGACTCGCCGGGCACCTCGGCCTGCCGCCCGAGCGCTGCCGCACCCGGGACCTGCCGCAGCACGCGCTGCACCGGGAGATGGCCAGGTGCCGCCTCTATCTGCACCCCGTGCGCTGGACCTCGCTCGGCCTGTCCCTGCTGGAGGCCATGTTCCTGGGCATGCCGGTGGTCGCCCTGGACACCACCGAGGTCCGGGAGGCCGTCCCCGACGGCGCCGGGGTGGTCTCGAACCGTATCGACGTGCTGGAGGACGCCGTGCGGGAGTTCCTCGCCGAGCCGGAGCACGCGCGCCTGACGGGCGAGGCGGCCCGGGCCGCGGCGCAGGCCCGCTACGGAGAGCGGCGCTTCCTGGACGACTGGGAGCGCCTGATCAAGGAGGTCACCCGATGAGCCGCATTCCGCACACGGCCGGGCGTGTCGCCATGGTCTCCGAGCACGCCAGCCCGCTGGCCGCGCTCGGCGGACCGGACGCGGGCGGCCAGAACGTGTACGTGGCACAGGTCGCCCGGCAGCTCGCCAGAAAGGGGTACCGGGTCACGGTGTACACCCGGCGGGACTCGGCGGGCCTGCCGGACCGGGTGACCCTCATCGACGGCGTGCAGGTGGTGCACGTGCCCGCCGGGCCGCCCGCACCCGTCCCCAAGGACGAACTCCTGCCGCACATGGCCGAGTTCGGTCACTTCCTGGCCCGGCAGTGGCGGCAGAGCCCGCCCGACGTCGTGCACGCCCACTTCTGGATGTCAGGACTGGCCGCCCTGACCGGAGCCCGCGACCTCGGCATCCCCGTCGTACAGACCTACCACGCGCTGGGCACCGTGAAGAAGCGCTACCAGGGCGCCGCCGACACCAGCCCGCAGCAGCGCCTCGCCATCGAGGAGACCATCGGCCACGAGTGCGCCGGGGTCATCGCCACCTGCAGCGACGAGGTGGCCGAACTGAAGGCCATGGGGCTGCCGGAGGACCGGATCAGCGTCGTACCGTGCGGCGTCGACCCCGACCAGTTCACGCCGGCCGCCCGTACCCGGCCGCCCGGCGCCCGCAGGCGGCTGCTGGCCGTCGGCAGGCTCGTGCCCCGCAAGGGCTTCGACCGCGCCATCCGGGCCCTGGCGGGCATCCCCGACGCCGAACTCCTCATCGCCGGCGGCCCCGAGGCCGACCTGCTCGGCGCCGACCCCGAGGCCGCACGCCTCTACGGCATCGCCGCCGAGCACGGGGTCGCGGACCGGGTGACCCTGCTCGGCGGGGTCGGCCGGGCCCGCATGCCCCGGCTGATGTGCGGTGCCGACCTGGTGCTGTCACTGCCGCTGTACGAGCCCTTCGGCATCGTCCCGCTGGAGGCCATGGCCTGCGCCACGCCGGTCGTCGCCACCGCGGTCGGCGGCCAGCTCGACACGGTCGTGGACGGCACCACGGGCCTCCTGGTCCCGGCCGACGACGACTACGACCTCAGCGCGGCCGTCCGCGCCCTCCTCGCCGACCCGGACCGGCTCGCCCGGTACGGAGCCGCCGGCCGCACCCGGGTCCTCGCCCAGTACACCTGGGACCGGGTGGCCGACGGCGTGGCCGGGGTCTACGGCGCCGTGTCCTGTGTCCGCTCGCTCTCGGGAGTCGTCCGATGAAGACAGCCACCGGCACCACGCGGGGCCACGCCGTCACCGACACCACCCACTGCGACGACCTGATGAAGGCCCTGGAGACCTTCCGCGACAGCGGGGCGCTCATCGAACGCTGGGGCACCGGACTCGCCCGGCGGCTGGGCGCGGGCGCCCGGCTGCTCGTGGCGGGCAACGGCGGCAGCGCCGCGCAGGCCCAGCACCTCACCGCCGAACTCGTCGGCCGCTACCGCGACGACCGCCCGCCGTTCTCGGCGATCGCCCTGCACGCCGACACCTCCTCCACCACCGCCATCGCCAACGACTACGGCGTCCAGGAGCTGTTCGCCCGCCAGACCGCCGCCCACGGCCGCCCCGGCGACGTGCTCCTGCTGCTGTCCACCAGCGGCGCCAGCGCCAATCTGCTGACCGCCGCCGAGCGCGCGCACCGGCTCGGCATGACGGTGTGGGCCCTGACCGGGCGGCCCCCCAATCCGCTGCAGCTCGGCGCGGACGAGGCACTGTGCGTCGACGCCCCCGTCGCCGCCACCGTCCAGGAACTCCACCTGGTAGCCGTGCACATGCTCTGCGAGGCCTTCGACCAGGCCGTGGAACGCGGCGAGGCCGACGGTGAGCGCGTCGACGGCAAACCGGCCGCCGACGGCAAACCCGGTGTCGTCGGCCGGCTGGTCGGCCGCGCCCGCACCGTCGCCCGGACCGGGCCCGGCGCGCCCGCGGCGCCCAGGAAGGGGCACGCATGACCCCCACGCGCACACCCCTGGTCGTCGTCGGCGACGCCCTGCTCGACCACGACCTGTGCGGCCGGGCCGAGCGGCTGGCCCCGGACGCGCCCGTGCCCGTCGTCCACGGCACCCGGCGCAGCTCCCGGCCGGGCGGCGCGGCCCTCGCCGCCTGCCTCGCGGCCGGCGACGGACGCCCCGTCACCCTGGTCACCGCGCTCGGCACCGACGCCGCCAGCGACACCCTCCGGGAGCTGCTGGCCGGCCGGGTCGCCCTGGTCGAGGTGCCGCTGGAGGGCACCCTGAGCAGCAAGACCCGGGTCATGGCGGGGGACCGGCCGCTGCTGCGCCTCGACGACGGCGAGGGCCGTGCCCGTGAGGCCACCCCGGAGGCGGTGTCCACGATCGCGGCGGCCGGGGGCGTCCTCGTCGCCGACTACGGCCGCGGCACCGCCGACGTCCTCCGGGCCGCGGTGGCCCGTACGGCCGCACCCGTCGTCTGGGACCCCCACGTCCGCGGCCGGCCCCCGGTCCCCGGCGTCCGCCTGGCCACCCCCTCGGCCCAGGAGGCCCGCGCCTTCGCCCGGCGGCCGGACGAGGAGGAGGCCGGCGACACGGCCGGGCTGCGCACCGCCGCCCGGGACGCCCGTACCCTCGTCCGGGCCTGGCGGGCCCAGGCCGTCGCGGTGACCCTGGGCGAGCGCGGCGCCCTGCTCTCCCACGGCGAGACCCCGCTGCTCGTGCCGACCCCGGCCGCCGCCACGGGCGACCCCTGCGGCGCCGGCGACCGGTTCGCCGCTGCCGCCGCCGGCCTGCTCGCCGACGGCGCCCTCACCGAGGCCGCCGTACAGGCCGCCGTCCACGCCGCCACCCGCTACGTCGCCGAGGGCGGCGCCCGCGCGGTCGCCACCGACGACGAGCCCGAGCCGGCCGCCGAGCCCCCGGCCGACGGCGACACCACCGCCGACGCCGTGCGCACCGCCGCCCGGGTCCGGGCCGCGGGAGGCACCGTCGTCGCCGCCGGCGGCTGCTTCGACCTGCTGCACGCCGGCCATGTCGCCCTGCTCCAGGCCGCCCGCCGGGCCGGTGACTGCCTCGTCGTCTGCCTCAACTCCGACGCCTCCGTGCGCCGCCGCAAGGGCGACGGCCGCCCCCTCGTCCCGGCCGCCGACCGGGTGCGGGTGCTGCGCGCCCTGGAGTGCGTGGACGCCGTCGCCGTCTTCGACGAGGACACGCCCGAACGCATCCTCGGCGAACTCCGCCCGCACATCTGGGCCAAGGGCGGCGACTACGCCCGGACCCGGCTGCCCGAACAGCCCCTGGTGGAGAGCTGGGGCGGCCAGGTCCTGCTGCTGCCCTACCTGGACGGCCGCTCCACCACCGGCCTCGCCCGCCGTGCGGCCCTGGCCCCCGCACCGACCGGAGGACGGACGAGGTGACCACCCCCGACCGGCGGCAGTACCCGGCGACCGCCCGCGACCGCAAGACGGACGGGACCGCCCCCGAGCCCGCTCCGCGCGTCCTGCTCCTGCGGGCGCTGGGACTGGGCGATCTGCTGGCCGGCGTGCCCGCACTGCGCGGCATCCGCCGGGCCTTCCCCGGCCACCAGGTCGTCCTCGCCCAGCCGCCGGGCCTCACCGGACTCGCCCTGGCCACCGGAGCGGTCGACGCCGTCCTCCCCGCCGAGGCGCCGGGCCGCGCCGTGCCGGACCTCGGTCACTGGCCGGGCCCGCCGCCCGACGTGGCCGTGGACCTGCACGGCAACGGCCCCGAGAGCCGTGACGCCCTGGCCGCGCTGCACCCGCGCCGGCTGCTCGCCCACGCCTGCCCCGACGGCCCGCCCTGGCTGGGCCACACCCACGAACGGAACCGCTGGTGCGCCTTCCTGGGCGCCTACGGCATACCGGCCGACCCCCTGGACCTGCGGCTGGACCCGCCCACGACGCCGTCCCCCGCCCCGGGCGCGGTCGTGGTGCACCCCGGCGCGGCCTCGGGCTCCCGCCGCTGGCCCGGGGAGCGGTTCGCCGCCGTCGTACGGTGCCTGCGCGCCGCCGGACACCACGTGGTCCTCACCGGCGGTCCCGGCGAGGACCCCCTGGTCCGCTCGGTCGCCGAACGCAGCGGCCAGGCCGGCGGCGACGTGCTGAGCGGCGGCCTGCCGCCGGAGCAGCTGTCCGCGCTGGTCGCCGAGGCGTCCCTGGTGCTCAGCGGCGACACCGGCCTCGCCCACCTCGCCGTGGCCCACGGCACCCGCTCCGTCACCCTGTTCGGGCCGGTCTCCCCGCGCCTGTGGGGGCCGCCCCCGAGCCCGGACCATCTGGCCCTGTGGAAACCCGGCCCGCCGGGCGACCCGCACGGCCGCACCCCCGACACCCGCCTGCTGCGGATCGGCACCGGCGAGGTCGCCGCGGCCTGTCTGATGCTCCTGCGGGACGTCCGCGGACACCGCCGGCAGCCCGGACCGGAGGTGTCCCATGTCCACTGAGCACGCCCCGGACCGCACCCGCCGGCGCGCCGCCCCGGGCGATCCCCGGATCACCGTCGCCGTCATCACCCGCGACCGCAGCGCCAGCCTGCTGCGCACCCTGGACGCGCTGGCCGCGCTGCCCGAACAGCCGCCGGTCATCGTGGTCGACAACTCCCGCGACGACACCACGCGCCGGGCGGTGACCGGCCACCCCGCGATCACCCGCCTGCTGCGGCCCGCGGGCAACACCGGCGCCCTCGGCCGCAACCTGGCCGTGCGGCACGCCCGCACCCCCTACGTCGCCTTCAGCGACGACGACTCCTGGTGGGATCCGGGCAGCCTCGCCCGCGCCGCCGACCTGCTCGACCGGCACCCCCGGCTCGGCCTGCTCGCGGCCCGCACCCTGGTCGGCGCCGAGGCCGCCGACGATCCCCTCAACGCCGTGCTCGCCGCCTCGCCCCTGCCGCCCGACCCGGACCTGCCCGGCCGCCCGGTGCTCGGCTTCCTCGGCTGCGCCTGCGTGGCCCGCCGGGAGGCGTTCCTCGCCGTCGGCGGCTACCACCCGCTGCTCTTCTTCGGCGGCGAGGAGACCCTGCTCGCCTACGACCTGGCCGCAGCCGGCTGGGGCATCGCCTACGAGCCCGCCCTGCGTGCCCGCCACCACCCCGAGGACCACGGCCGCACCGGCCGTTCCTGCCTCGTGAGGCGCAACCACGTCCTCACGACCTGCCTGCGCCGCCCCTGGCCGGTCACCCTGCGGGCCGGCACCGACCTGGCGCTGGCCGCGGCGGCCGGCCGCCCCGGCGCGCGCCGCGCCCTCAAGGAGACCGTCGCCCGGTTCCCGGCCGCGCTCGCCCGTCGCCGGACGCTGCCCCCGCACGTCGAACACGCCGCCCGTCTGCTCGACCGGGAGGCGGCCGGCCGCACGCGAGGAGGCACCGCACGATGACCAGGGCCGGCCCCGACGACCGTACGACCGTCGTCCTGATCACCCACAACCGCCGCGACGAACTGCTGCGCACCCTCGCCCGGCTGCGGCGGCTGCCCGAACGCCCGCCCGTGATCGTCACCGACAACGCCTCCGCCGACGGTACCGCCGAAGCGGTCGCCCGGGACTTCCCGGAGATGACGCTGCTGCGCCCCGGCCGCAACCTGGGCGCCGTCGGCCGCAACCTGGCCGTCCAGCGGGTGCGCACGCCCTACGTCGCGTTCTGCGACGACGACACCTGGTGGGCGGCCGGGAGCCTCGGCCGGGCCGCCGACCTGCTGGACACCCGGCCCCGCCTCGCGGCCGTCACCGCGCGGATCCTGGTCGAACCGGGCGGCACCGAGGACCCGGTCGTGCGCGAGCTGCGCGAGTCCCCGCTGCCCGGCCCCGACTGGCTCCCCGGCCCCGCCCTCGGCTCCTTCCTCGCCGCCGCCACCGTGCTGCGCACGGAGGCCTTCCGGGCCGGCGGCGGCTTCCACCCCGGCCTGTGGCTCGGCGGCGAGGAGGAGCTGCTGGCCTGCGATCTGCTGCGCCAGGGCTGGTGGCTCGCCTACGCCGAGGAACTCACCGTCCACCACCATGCCTCCCGACTGCGCGACAGCACGGCCCGCCGCGTCCTCGGACTGCGCAACACGCTGTGGTTCACCTGGCTGCGCCGCCCGCTGCTGCCGGCGCTGCGCCGCACCGGGTACCTCATCCGGACCGTGCCCCGGGACGCCGCCTCCGCCCGGGCGTTCGCCCACGCCACCGCCGGCCTGCCGTGGGTGCTGCGCCAGCGCGACCCGGTCCCCCCGGACCTGGAACGCCGGCTGGCGACGCTGGAACGGGCCCGCCGGGGCTCCACCGCACGGCGGTACGTCGGCTGAGGGCGCCGGCGCCGGTGCCACGACACGCCCGGAGACGTTGTTGCGTGCGAACCCCAGGTGAGGGCACAGTGAACTCCCGGTCAAGAAGCGGCCGGCCGATCCTTCCTCCCCGCCCAGGAAGCCCGTCCCCATGGAAATCGGTCCGTCGTCCCCCGCGCCCGCCCGCCCCGGCGGCCCGGCCCCGCTGCTCCTGACGACCGCGCGCGAGCAGCGCGTCGGGCTCGGCGGGATCAGCGTTCTGAAGGCACGGGGCACCGTCGACGCCGGCAACGCCGGGCGGTTCTCCGAGGCCCTCGGCGAGCACGTCGCGGACGCCGGCCGGGCCGGCGACCACCCCGTGCTGGACCTGACCGAGGTGTATCTCGCCTGTGCCGCCGCGGTGCACGCCCTGGACCTGGCCACCGGGGGCCTCGCCCGCTGCGGCCGCGCGCTGTCCGTCGTACAGCCCCGGCCGCATGTGCGGGAGACCCTGACCGCGGCCGGCCTGCCGGGGGTCCGGGTGTACGGCACCCTGGCGTCCGCCCTGCACGCCCTGGCCGGCCACGGACCGGCACGCGCGGAGTCCGGCGGGCCCGGCTAGCGCACCCGCGCCCGCCGCTGCCGCGCGGCGCGGTGGATGGCGCGGTCCAGGGCGGGGCTCTACCGTGCGAGGTGGTGCAGCGGTCGGGAAGAGGCCGAGCGAGTTCCTTGTGACGTCCTGTCTGGGTGATGCGATGAAACCCTCTTCCGGCCGCCCGGCCGCACCGGTGCCCCTCGTCATCGAGTCCTCCGTCATCGAAGGACTGCCCGCCGAGGGCGCCCTGCTGCTGCGCACGTCGGGCAGCCTCGACGCCCACGGCGCCCAGGCGTGGTCGGACGCGCTGCGCGGTCATCTGCGCCAGGCCGACCGTGCCGGACTGCGTCCCGTGCTCGACATGGCCCACGTCCAGCTCGGCGGCGCCGCCGTGCTGCGCACGCTCAGCGAGACGACCCGGGCGCGCACCGGACGCCCCGACCTGATCATCGTCCGGGCCCGGCCCGGGGTGCGCGAGGCGGTGCACCTGGCCCGCCTGGACGGCGTCCGGCTCTACGCCACCCTCGACGAGGCACTGCGCGAGCTGGCCCGCACCGCCTCCCGGGTGGAGGAGCTGCCCGCCTGGCGGTCGCAGATGGCGGACCCGCTGCGGCCCTCGTACGACGACCTGCACAAGGAGGTCCGCGCGCTGCGCGCCCGGGTGCGCACCGCGCCGGTGATCGGCATGGCGCAGGGCGCGCTCATGGTCCGCTACGGCCTGCCGGACTCCGGCAGTGCCTTCCGGGCCCTGCGCGAGGCCTCGCAGCGGTTCAACGTGCCGCTGCGCGTGCTCGTCTCCGCCGTGGTGGCGGCCCGGCCGCCGGACGGCGACGTGTGGTTCCTCGGCCGCCGCGCCCTGCCCGTGCCCCAGCTGCGGATCCTGGCCCGCGCCGACCGGGACCCCCGCTACCGGCGGCAGATGATCGACGCCGTCCTGCACGAGGCGCTGGCCATCGGCCGGGCACCCGCCGGTCATGTGCAGTTCGTGGACCCGGCCGTGAACGCCCTGACGCTGGAGGCCCACCACGGCTGCGGGGAGGCGTTCCTCGACCACCTCGCGGGCGGCCGGGGCGAGGGCACCGCCGACGCGGCGGCCCGCACCCGGGGCCGCCAGGTGAGCATCCCCGACGTCGCCACGGACGCGCTGCTCGCCGACGCGTGCCGGCGCGCCCTGCTGGCCACCGGCACCCGCGCCCTGCACAGCGTCCCGGTGCTCTCCTCCGCCGGCCTGTGCACCGGCGTGATCACCCTGCACTGGCCCGACGCAGGCCACCGCCCGACCGCCGCACAGGCCGCGGCCTTCACCCTGCTGGCCACGGACACGGCGGCCTGGCTCAGCTGGTACCACCGCTCGGTGCTCACGGACGCCCTCGAACATCTCCACCGGTCACTGACCCCCGCCTTAGGCGGCGTGCGTCACCCGGGCCGCCCTGGGAACCCGGACCCCGCACAGAGCACGCACAACCCGGAGGGAGTCCGGCGCATGTCCAATCCGCAGCAGCCCGAACGCCGGCGCAGTGACAAGGGAGGCGCCACCCCGCAGGACAGCGGCGAGCTGAAGGCCCGGCAGGCGGCCCGCCGCGACGCGGAAGCCCGTCCGCACGGTTCGGACAAGGGCGAGAAGGGCGGGGGAGAGGGCGGCGGAGTGCCTCCGGCACAGCGGCCCGATCATCCCTGACCCGCGCGATGCCTACCGAACGGCCCTGAGGGGCCGTTCGCCCTGTACAAGGGTGTCCGGCCGGCCGGGGGCAGGCGCTACGCTCCGGAGTATGCGGATCTCCGTCTCCTCCGACATGGACGAACCCGTGGCCCGCCTGCTGGTGGCGGAGCTGCGGCGCCGTGGCCACGACGTCCGGGAGCACGGCGCGCTGCGGCCCGGGGCCGACGCGCAGTGGGCGGCCTGTTCGGAGGCCGCCGCCCGGGAGGTGACCGAGGGCACGGCCGACCAGGCGGTGGTGTGCTGCTGGACCGGCACCGGCGCGTCCATCGCGGCCAACAAGGTGCCGGGCGTACGCGCGGCGCTGTGCACGGACGCCGCCACGGCCGACGGCGCGCGCCGCTGGAACGACGCCAATGTCCTCGCGCTGAGCCTCAGACTGACCTCCGAGCCGGTGCTCAAGGAGATCCTCGACGCCTGGTTCGCGGCCGAGCCCAGCCGGGATCCCGAGGACGTCCAGAACGTGGCCCGCGTCGGCCGCCTGGACGCCGCCCGGAAGTCTTCCTAGGGGCGTACGGCGGTCCGGCGCGGGCCGGGGCGGAGGGGAGGGGGCCGGGGCTCAGTGGGCGCCGAGTCCGCCGCCGCCGAACGAGCCGCTGGAGCCCCTGCTCCAGCGCGGGCGGTCCTTGGACGCACTCGGCTTGGTGTCCATGTTGGTCAGTTCGTACGGGGTGAGCGGGCGTTCGCCCTTGGGGATCTGTGGGATCTCCGCGGACTCCCTGTTCTCCCGGAGTTCGCGCACCGGCCCGTCCTCCGGCATCTTGGGCTGTTCCTCGGGGCGGGGGCGCGGGGACTCGCGGTACTTCTCGCGGGAGGTCAGCCAGTAGCCGCCGGCGAGCAGCGCGAGGACACCCAGGGCCACGATGAACAGAACCAGGCTCATCAGGCCGCTCGCCGCGGCCAGCTGCATCGATGCGGTGTTCATAGGACAGGAATACCCCACCCAGAACGGGACGAACCCGGACACTATGGGTGACCGATGGTGATGCAGGGTGAGTGCGGTGCACGGCATGGTCCGCCCTGACCACGGCCAGTGGTTTGTGGCCGCCCGCCCCGGCTACCCGGACGCTGTGACAACGCCGACTTCGCAGCAGCAGCTCTACCGGTTCCTGGAGGACCGTTTCACCTGCGCCCAGGCGTGCACGGAGTGCGCCCGGGCCTGCGCCGTGCGGGCGAGCCTCGTCGACCCGGGCGGCACCGAGGGGCAGGAGCACATGCGCCGGCTGGGCATCATGTGCGCCGAGGTGTGCGACACCACCTGCCGGGTGCTGAGCGAGGAGAACCGGCAGGACGAGGAAGGGATGCGGGTCCGGGTGGACGGGTGCCGCTCGGTCTGTCTGGAGTGCGCCCGCGCCTTCGACGGCCATCCCGGCTCCGAGGCGGCCGCGGACGCCTGCCGGGCCTGCGCCGACGCCTGCGCGGCCTTCCTGGAGATGCTCGGATGACTCCCCGTACCCGTACCTCGGGGCCGTGAGCCGAATTCGCCCCGGCCCCGGCATTCCCAATTTCTGAAACACGTTCTACGGTGTGCGCCGTCAGGACCGCCCTTGGGGAGCCTGGAGGCGCCGTGCACCTCGACCACACGCCCGAGCAGCAACGGCTGCGCGCCGAACTGCGTGCCTACTTCGCCGAGCTGGTTCCGGACCACGCCTACGCCCGGTACGCCGACCCGGCCGCGCAGAAGCGGTTCTACCGCGACACCATCCGCCGGCTCGGCACCGACGGCTGGCTCGGCGTCGGCTGGCCCAAGGAGTACGGCGGGCGCGGGGCGACGGCGATGGAGCAGTTCATCTTCTTCGACGAGGCGGCCCAGGCCGGCGTACCGCTGCCGCTGATGGCGCTGAACACGGTCGGCCCGACGATCATGCGGTACGGCACCGACGAGCAGAAGGCGTACTTCCTGCCCCGCATCCTCTCCGGCGAGATCGACTTCGCGATCGGCTACAGCGAGCCCGACGCCGGCACCGACCTCGCCTCGCTGAAGACACGGGCCGTACGGGACGGGGACCAGTACGTCGTCAACGGGCAGAAGATCTGGACGACCAACGGCGACACCGCGGACTGGGTGTGGCTCGCCGTGCGCACCGACCCCGGGGCCCCGCCGCACAAGGGCATCACCATGCTGCTGGTGCCGACCTCCGACCCCGGCTACTCCTGCACGCTCATCCGCACCCTCGCCTCCCACGACACCACCGCGAGCTACTACGAGAACGTCCGCGTCCCCGTCTCCCGGCGCGTCGGCGAGGAGAACCAGGGCTGGCGGCTGATCACCAACCAGCTCAACCACGAACGCGTCACCCTCGCCGCCCACGGCACCATGGCGATCCGCGCCCTGCACGACGTACAGCGCTGGGCGATGGAGACCAAGCTCGCCGACGGCCGCCGGGTCGCCGACCTGCCCTGGGTACGCCGGCTCCTCGCCCGCACCCACACCCGCCTCGACGCGCTCAAGCTCCTCAACTGGCAGATGGTCTCCGCCGTCCAGGACGGCACGCTCACCCCGCAGGACGCCTCGGCGGTCAAGGTCTACGGCTCCGAGGCCCGCCGGGACGCCTACGCCTGGCTCATGGAGATCGTCGCCGCGGCCGGCCCGCTCAAGGAGGGCTCGGCGAGCGCCGTCCTGCACGGCGAACTGGAACGCGGCTACCGCTCGGCGGTCATCTTCACCTTCGGCGGCGGCAACAACGAGATCCAGCGCGAGATCATCTCCTGGATCGGCCTGGGCATGCCCCGGGTACGGCGCTGACCGTCTGTGTGACGAGGCTTTTAGTTGGCATAAAAGCGGGATGATCGGCACTGAGTGCCGTGCGGGGCTGAGGCGGCGGCCGATACTGAGGTCGCCGGCGTCCGGGATGTTGAACGGCGCCAGCGCGATCCCGTGGCCTCCGGCTGCCAGGAATCTCCTTCTTGCCCCTCGATCGAGCGGATCCTGCGCGGCTGTCGGCGACGGTGGGCGAGCAGTACCGAGCGGCGGCCCTCGACAGGCGCAGCGGTTCCGCGTGTCCGTAATGCAAGACCTGTCCTGGAAAGCATTGACCAACGTGGTGGCCGTCTGCTGAACTCCCGTCCCATGAACCCGCGCGTGGACCTGACCCGGCGGCGCCACATCGATCTGGCGCACGTCTCCAGCGCGTTCTGTTGTCGCTGACCCGGCAAGCGGTCGTCGGCATTGGCCGGTGTGCGTAGTCGGCGCGCGCCTGGCTGAGGCGGAAACCGCCCGCACGGCGCTGCTTCCCCACCGGATCGTCGTATCCACCTCCTGTGAGCTCTCCGCCTCGTATGAGCCGGGAGCCTCCTCGCATACGCCGACCGGGTCGCTGAGAACGCGGCCGTAGCGGTCCTGCGACCACGCTTTTTCTCTCCGGCCCGGCCGATTCGGCGTTCCGTGTGCCGGGTCGATCAGTCCTGCGCGCTACCAGCGCCTTCATCCAGCTGCCCGGCACGCCTCGGTGTGCCCATCCATCCGGGAGGGACCCCCTCATGCCTCCGTCCATCCGCAAGCTCACCGGCCGTATCGGCGCAGTCGTCGAGGGCGTCGACCTCGCGACGCCGCCGGACCTCTCGACGATCACCACGCTCCGAGACGCCCTCAACGAGCACAAGGCGATCGTGTTCGACGACGTGCGGCTCGACAACGCCGACCAGGAGCGTGTGGCCGGGTGGTTCGGCGAGCTGACGACCGCTCATCCGAACGTGCCGGCGGCAGAGGGCACGACGAACGTGCTCGCCGTCGACAGTGGGACCTCCAAGGCCAACGCATGGCACACGGACGTCACTTTCGTGGTCAACCCTCCGCAGCTGACCACACTCCGGTCCGTCGTGATCCCGCCCTACGGCGGCGAGACCCTCATCGCCAACGCCGCCGCGGCCTACCGCGACCTCCCCGAACCGCTGCGCTCCCTTGCAGACACGCTGCGCGTCGTGCACACCAACCAGTACGACTACGCGCGCCCAGCAGCCGCGACCGCCGAACAACGGGAGTACGACCGCATCTTCGTCTCGACGCCCTACGAGGCCGAGCACCCGGTCGTGCGGGTGCATCCGCTGACGGGCGAACGCGGTTTGTTCATCGGCGGGTTCGCCAAGCAGATCGTCGGCCTGTCGAGCAGCGACTCGGCGGATCTGCTGCGCATCTTCCAGTCGTACGTGACGCGTCCGGAGAACATCCTGCGCTGGAGGTGGTCCCGAAACCAGCTGCTGATCTTCGACAACCAGATCACGCAGCACTACGGGGTGGACAACTACGACGACCACCCGCGCCGCCTCAACCGGGTGACGGTCGCGGGTGAGGTGCCGACCGGTGTCGACGGCCGCCGCAGCGAGCAGCTCGTCGGCGATCCCTCGCACTACAGCGGCGTGTCGGCGGTGGCGGCATGACCGAGCTCAGCCTCAAGGCGCCGGCCGTCACCGAGCACCCGGACGCCGACACGACGAGCGTGCGGGAACGCGAAGTGTTCCTGCCGCGCGACGTCCGCCGAAGCACACCGCTCAGCACAATCCGCGAGCGCCTGCGCTGGCCGCTGGGCATCTACACGGCTCCGGTCGCGATCCTCATCGCCTGGGAGGCGCTCGCCCGGGCCGGAGTGGTGTCGAAGACCTACGCCCCGGCGCCGACCTCGATCGTGAAGTCAGCCGCCGACCTGTGGCAACAGGGCGTCCTCGGACCCGACTTGACCATGTCGCTGCAGCGGGCCGGCATCGGTCTGGCGATCGGGCTGACGGTGGGGATCGTCACCGGCGTGCTCGGTGGGCTGCTGCGCAGCGGCGAGTACCTGTTCAACGGCCTCGTGCAGGTGCTCAACACGATCCCGCTCCTCGCCGTACTGCCGCTGATGATCGTGTGGTTCGGCATCGACGAACTCACCAAGGTGCTGTTGATCTCCTTCGGAGCCGGTGTCCCGATGTATCTCAACCTGTTCGCCGCGATCCGGGGCGTCGACCAGCGGCTGATCGAGATGGCGCGCACGACGGGTGCGGGCACCTGGCGCCTGGTGACGCGGGTGCTGGTGCCCGGAGCCCTGCCCGGTTTCCTCGTCGGCCTCCGGTTCTCTCTCGCCTACAGCGTCCTGGGCCTGGTCGCAGCCGAAACGGTCAACGCCGACCAGGGACTTGGCTTCCTCATCACTCAGGGGCAGACGTATCTCCAGACCAACCAGGTCTTCGTGGGGCTGGTGATCTACTCGCTCCTCGGTCTGCTCGCCGACCAGTTCGTCCGGGTTCTCGAGCGGGTGCTGCTGAGGTGGCGCCCCAGTTATGAGGCGTCATGAGCAGCACGATCGCGACGGAGCCCCGTCGGCAGACCGGGGTCGTGGTCGAGCAGGTGGTCCGTCGGTTCGGTGACCGGACGGTCCTCGACCACCTCGACCTCACCATCGCCGACGAGGAGTTGGTGATCCTGCTCGGCCCCTCGGGCTGCGGCAAGAGCACCCTTCTGCGGCTGCTCGCCGGACTGGACCGGCCCGACGGAGGGCGCGTGGAGGTCCCGGCACGGCGTGCGATCGTCTTCCAGGCCGACCGGCTGCTGCCGTGGCAGCGGGTGCTGCGCAATGTCACCCTCGGCCTGCACGGGCCCGACGCGGAGCAGCGGGCCCTCGAAGTGCTCGCCGAGGTCGGGCTCTCGGGCCGTGAGAAGGCATGGCCCAAGGAGCTCTCCGGGGGCGAGGCCCAGCGGGTGTCGCTCGCGCGAGCGCTGGTCTCGGAACCCGAACTCGTACTGCTCGACGAGCCGTTCGCGGCCCTCGACGCCATCACGCGGCTACGCATGCACGACCTCGTACGGGCGCTGCGGACCAAGCATCACGCCGCCATGTTGCTCGTCACCCACGACGTCGACGAGGCGATCGCCCTGGCGGACCGCATCGTCGTCATGAGCAATGGCCGTATCGGCACCTCGCACGAGGTTCACCTCTTGGCCGCGGACCGCGAAGCGAGCGTCGCACGCGAGGAACTCCGCGCCCGGCTCCTGGAAGACCTCGGCCTCGCCGGCCAGCACTGACCTCCCCGAACACTCTTCCTCTCAAGCACAGAAAGCACGAGAACCATGCGAAAGAGAACCCCCCGACTCATCGGCGCCGTCGGCTCGCTCGCCCTGGCGGGCACCCTCGTCGCCTGCGGATCGTCGTCTTCGGACAGCGCCGCGCCCCTGAGCAACGCCGTCGCAGCGAGCGACGCCAGACACCCCGAGTGGAGCAAGTACACCTTCACCATCGGCGACAACGGCGGCGACGGCAGCCAGGAGCTGGCGAAGATCACCGGCGTGTTCGACAATGCGCCCTACAAGGTGAAGTTCGCCCGCTTCACCTACGGCCCGCCCCTCGTGCAGGCCGCCGCCTCGGGCGACATCGACCTCGGCAGCGTCGGCGACGTGCCGCCGATCACCGGTGCCGCGAAGGAGTACGGCTTCAAGGTCGTCGCCGTCAACCGTTCGCTCACGCCCGACCAGGCGGTGGAGAACATCATCGTTCCGGAGGGCTCGAAGCTGAAGACGGCCGCCGACCTCAAGGGCAAGAGGATCGCCGTTCCGCAGGGCAGTTCAGCCCACGGCCTGGCCCTGAACGCGCTGAAGAGCGTCGGCCTCACCCCCAAGGACGTGAAGCTGACCTTCCTGGACCCGGCGGCCGGCGCTACGGCGTTCAACACCGGCAAGGTGGACGCCTGGTCGATCTGGAACCCCCAGTCCGCCATCGCGGTCAAGAACGGCGCGCGGATCCTGGTGAAGGGGCTCCCGCCGATCGACCAGACGAGCAGCTACTACGTCGCCAGTGACACGTCGCTGAAGGACAAGACCAAGCGTGCCGCTCTCACGGACGTACTGAAGAGGCTCTCGCGAGAGTTCGCCTGGGCCGTCAAGAACCCCGACGAATACGCGCAGGCGCTGTCGAAGGAGCAGGGCATCCCGCCGGCCGACGCCAAGGCGTCCCTGGCCGCCTACTCGAACCGGGTGACCCCGGTGGAGCAGTCGGACCTCGAACTGGAGCAGAAGCTCGCCGACGCCTTCCTGGAGGCCGGCCAGATCACCAAGAGGGTCGACGTCAAGTCGATCACCGACAACCTCCTCCCGGCCGGCTACGACAGCTCCAAGCTGAAGGTCACCTCATGAGCGCGAGACGGCGTCTCCACCTCAACGCCTTCCTCATGGAGGCGGGCCACCACGAGGCGGCGTGGCGGCTCCCGCACAGCAATTCCCGGGCGGACTTCGACCTGCGGCACTGGACCGAGCTGGCGCAGCTGGCCGAGAGCGCCAAGTTCGACTCGCTGTTCCTCGCGGACGGCCCGGCACTCATCGGCACCGGCGAGTTCCGGCCGCCGGGGCAGCTCGAACCGCTGACGCTGCTGACCGCGCTGTCCCAGGCGACCAGCAGGATCGGCCTCATAGCGACCGTGTCGTCGACGTACAACGAGCCGTACAACCTCGCCCGTCGGCTCGCGTCCGTCGATCACGTAAGCGGCGGCCGCGCCGGCTGGAACATCGTCACCTCGGCCGGGGCTGACGAGGCCGCCAACTTCGGCCTCGACGACCGCCCCGGCCACGCCGAACGTTACGCCCGCGCCGACGAGTTCCTGAAGGTCGCCAAGGCGCTGTGGGACAGCTGGGAGTCCGAGGCAGTCCTGGCGGACAGGGCCACCGGACGCTACGCCGATCCCGCGCGTCTGCACCGCCTCGACCACCGGGGCCGGTACTTCAAGGTGGCCGGCCCCCTCAATGTCGAGCGTCCACCGCAGGGTTACCCGCTGCTCGTCCAGGCCGGCTCCTCCGAGGACGGCAAGGACTTCGCGGCCCGCCACGCCGAGGCAATCTTCACCGCGCACACGACGTACGAGCGCGCGGCCGCCTTCTACGCGGACATCAAGGCGCGGACCAGGGTCGCAGGCCGCGACCCGGACGGTGTGATCGTCCTGCCCGGCATCGTCCCGTACATCGGGTCGACCGAGGAGGAGGCCCGGGCGCTTGCCCGGCAGTTCGACGAGCTGCGTATTCCGGAGTACGGGCTGCGTCAGCTGGCCGCCGTGTTCGAGACCGAGCCGTCGGTCTTCGAACTCGACAAGCCACTGCCGGACTTCATCCTCGCCAGGCCGAAGCTGGAAGGCTCGCAGAGCCGCTCCGACCTGATCATCGACCTCGCGGTGCGTGAGCAGCTGACGGTCCGGCAGATCATCTCCCGGCTCGGCGGCGGACGCGGTCACTTCGAGTTCATCGGCACACCCGAGCAGATCGCGGACACGATCATCAACTGGTTCGAGGGCGGTGCCGCGGACGGGTTCAACATCATGGCGCCCGCCCTGCCGTCGGGTCTGGTGGCCTTCGCCGAGCACGTGCTGCCGATCCTGCGCGGCAAGGGCCTGTTCCGCGAGGAGTACGAGGGCACGACCCTGCGTGAGCACTACGGGCTGCCGGTCCCGGCGAACCAGTTCCATGGCTGACCCGCTCACGACTCCCGCCGCTTCCCGGAGCGGCGGGAGTCCGCCCGCGCCGCGGGTCGAGGACCCGCTCTGCCGGACCGGCGTTGACAAGTGTTCGGGCCGTTGTTTCAACCACCGCCCAGAACGGTCAAGAGCGTCAGCCACAAGCCCTGGCTCGCTGACCGGCAACCCTCCCACCGCGGTGGGGTGCCCCAGGTGACGACCCGGCCGATGAAGTTTCGGTAAGCGCGAGGCCCACAGGGCCGGAAGAGTGACGGTGACGCCATGGCGTCGATCTGCTCCGCGTGCACAGCGCGCTGTGTACGCCGGGCCGCGCTCGCTGTCGGGGCTGACCTCTCCCCGCGGCCCCCGCACCTCCGGTCCCCACATCGAGGTGCTTGAACCGCAGGACAAACGTGACGACTTGGCCGAGCCGGGCGCTTGCACAGCCGCCCGGTATCGGTCAGCCCGCTGCCAGGCCGCGGAGGAGCAGAGCCACTGACTGCTGCGGGCTCTGTCCCGCGGTGTCGACGATGACGTGCTCGCGGTCGACGACCTGCTGCCGGTCAGGCAGCGGCAGGCCTGGAATGTGGGTCGACCGCGAGGTCACGCGGAGCTGGTGCTCCGCCGGATCCGAGCACACCACCTCCACCCCCACGACACGCACGCCCGTCCCGGCGGCCGTGTCCCGCCAGGCGTCACGCGTCACACTCAGCGGATTGACCGATTCCGTGATCACGGGTCATCCCACCGTCAGCCGTCGCGACGAAGCGCCGTACGCCTGGGCGTTGCGCACGAAGAGGTCGTGCAGGTCGCGGACCGCCCGCGGCACGGCGCCGGAATGGCGGCGCTGCAGCACCAGCAGCACGTCTGTCGCATCCCGCGCGAGCGGCCGCACAGTGATCGCGCCACTTCGCTCCAGAGGGTCGCCGACGACGCTGAAGTCCGGCAGCACCGTGGCCCCCAGCCCCTCGGCCACCATCAGCTTGCCCATCTCAGCGCCGTCGGTGGAGTACGAGAAGGACGGCGTCCGGCCGCGCAGCAGCCGGTGCACGAAGCGGTGCATCACATACCCGGACCGCATCACGATCAACGGCTCGGCCAGGAGACTGTCCGCGTCCACCGCATCCAGGGCCGCCAGCGGACTGTCCGGACGCACACACACCACCGGCCGCCCGCAGAGCAACTCCGTCGTCTCGAAGCCGGGCGGCAGGTCGTCGCCCCGCAGGTAGTTCACCAGTCCCAGGTCGAAGGCGCCCTCCAACAGCCCGCGGTGGATGTCGGCCTGCTGCGCGCCGACCAACTCCACCTGGGTGACCGGGTGCGAGGCCCGGAACTCGCGCACGGTCGGGATGACCAGCGGCACGGTAGCCGTGTTCACCGTGCCGAGCCGGACCATGCGGCTGATGCGGTGCTGGTCGCCGGCCGCGCCGCGCAGCCGGTCGACCGCGTCCAGCACGCTCATGATGTGCGGCAGCAGCTCGCGTCCCTCGTCGCTGATCTTTGCCCCGGACCGCTTGCGCTCCAGCAGGTCCACGCCGAGCTCGCGCTCCAGATTGCGTACGGTTTCGCTGAGCGCGGGCTGGGACAGGTGCAGTTCGTCGGCGGCGCGCCGCAGCGAACCGAGCCGCGTGACGGCAGCGATGTATTCGAGCTGTTCGATACGCACGAAAAGGAGACTGAGCCTTCCCCGGAGCGGGTTCAAGGGAATCCCTGTCACAACCTCGTGAATACCGACTCTCACCATGTGGAATCACCACCGGGCATTCTTGACCGGCCGGAGTCCCTCCTGGTTCGATCGGTGGCATGAAGCGACAGGACCTCACGCGGCGACGCCACGTCGACCTTGCGCGTGTCTCCAGCGCCTTCTGTCGCTGTCGAGCCTGAGCGCACCCGAGGGAAACCCTCCCACCCGCTCCCTCTGTGACTTCCTTCCGTGAATTCCGGGCCCGGCTTGTTTCCGTCGTGACGACGGATTTCCCGGAAACGCCGCTCCAGCGTGCCTGAATTCCGCGGAGCTCATTCGTCCTGCCCGCGCAGCATTCTCCTGCCAGGAGTTCCCATGCCCGCATCCTCCGCACACCCCGTATCCGACCCCGTCCGCTTCGCCTACTGGGTCCCGAACGTCAGCGGCGGCCTGGTCACCAGCACCATCGAGCAGCGCACCGACTGGGGCTACGACTACAACCGCGAACTCGCCGTCCTCGCCGAGAACAACGGCTTCGACTACGCGCTCAGCCAGGTCCGCTACATGGCCAGCTACGGCGCCGAGTACCAGCACGAGTCGACCAGTTTCAGCCTGGCCCTGCTGCTCGCCACGCAGCGGCTGAAGGTCATCGCCGCCGTCCACCCCGGCCTGTGGCACCCGGGCGTCCTCGCCAAGCTCGGCGCCACCGCCGACCACCTGTCGAACGGCCGCTTCGCCGTCAACGTCGTCAGCGGCTGGTTCAAGGGCGAGTTCACCGCGCTGGGCGAGCCCTGGCTGGAACACGACGAACGCTACCGGCGCTCGGAGGAGTTCATCCGCGCCCTGCGGAAGATCTGGACCGAGGACCACGCCGAACTCGCCGGTGACTTCTACCGGTTGCGCGACTTCTCCCTCAAGCCCAAACCGCTGAACACCCCCGAGCGCCCGCACCCGGAGATCTTCCAGGGCGGCAACTCCACCGCCGCCCGTGCCATGGCCGGCCGCGTCTCCGACTGGTACTTCTCCAACGGCAAGGACTTCGACGGCGTCACCGAGCAGATCGCCGACGTCCGTGCCTCCGCCGCCCGAACGGGCCGTACGCCGCCGAAGTTCGGCCTCAACGGCTTCCTCATCGCCCGCGACACCGAAGCCGAAGCCCGCGAGACGCTCCGCGAGATCGTCGCCAAGGCCGACACGCAGGCCGTGCACGGCTTCCGCGACGCCGTCCAGCAGGCCGGCCCGTCCACCGCCGACGGCAAGGGCATGTGGCAGGACTCGAGCTTCGAGGACCTCGTCCAGTACAACGACGGCTTCCGTACGGGTCTGATCGGCACCCCTGAGCAGATCGCCGAGCGGATCGTCGCCTACAAGCGGCTCGGCGTCGACCTCTTCCTCTTCGGCTTCCTGCACTACCTGGAGGAGGTCGAGTACTTCGGCAAGCGGGTGCTGCCCCTGGTGCGCGAACTGGAGGCACAGGAAGCCGCGTCCGAGCCCGCCGCCGCCCACGCCTGACCGCGGCCCGCACACGAAACGACGAACCGAAAGGTCCTCCCATGGCCACTGTCCTGTCCGTCTCCGGAAGCCCCTCCGCCACCTCCCGCACCGCTCGGCTGCTGCGCCATCTGGACGAGCGGCTCATCGCGCAGGGGCACGAGGTGATCGCGCTGGACGTACGCACCCTGCCTGCCGAGGCGCTGCTCGGGGCCGACTTCGCTCACCCGGCGATCGTCCGCACCACCGCCCTGTTCGAGCAGGCGGACGGGGTGGTGATCGGTACCCCCGTCTACAAGGCCGCCTACTCCGGACTGCTGAAGTCCCTGCTCGACCTGCTCCCGCAGTACGCCCTGGCGGGCAAGACGGTCCTCCCGCTGGCCACCGGCGGCACCACCGCCCACGTCCTGGCCATCGACTACGCCCTGCGCCCGGTGCTGGCCTCCATGGGCCCCGCGCACATCACGCCGGGCTGGTTCACGCTCGACAAGGACATCACGGTGGGCGAGGACGGCACGCTGAACGTCGCGCCGGGACCGGCCGAGGCTCTGGCGCAGGTCACGGACCAGTTCTCGGTCGCGCTGGGCGGGCGGACGGCACTGCTGGCGGCCGCCGGATGAGCGCCGCGCACGTCATCGCGGACGACGCCGAGGCCCTCGCCGTGGCCGCGGAGCTGGCCGCGGACTTCCGCAAGGACGCCGCCGAGCGGGACGCGCGGCGCAGGCTCCCCCACGCGGAGCTGGAGCGACTCTCTGCCTCCGGGCTGCTCGCCGTGACCGTGCCCGCCCGGTTCGGCGGCGCGGACGTCCGTGCGGACACGCTCGCCGAGATCTTCCGACTGCTGGCCGCCGCCGACGCCAGCCTGGCCCAGATCCCGCAGAGCCACTTCGTGTACGTCAACGTGCTGCGCCGGCACGGGACCGACGAGCAGCAGGAGTTCTTCTTCGGCGAGGTACTGGCCGGAAAGCGGTTCGGCAACGCCCAGTCCGAGGCGGGCACCCAGCACGTCCAGGACATCCGCACCCGCCTCGCCCGGCTCCCGGACGGGTCGTACGTCCTCGACGGGGTCAAGCACTACTCCACCGGCGCGCTGTTCGCCCACTGGATCCCCGTCCTCGCCCGCACCGAGGACGAGACCCTGCACGTGGCGTACGTCCCGCGCGACGCGCCCGGCCTTACCGTCGTGGACGACTGGGACGGAATGGGACAGCGCACCACCGCCAGCGGAACCGTCCGCCTGGAGTCGGTGCCCGTGCCCGCCGACCGCGTCGTACCGCACCACCTCACCTTCCGGGGACCCCAACTCCACGGCGCGGTCGCTCAGTTGCTGCACGCGGCCATCGACGCCGGTATCGCCTCCGGGGCGCTGGCCGAGGCGGTGGAGTTCGTCCGTACGAAGAGCCGCCCCTGGTTCGAGAGCGCCGCCGAGGGGCACGCGACCGCCGCGGACGATCCGCTGCTGATCCAGCGGTTCGGCGAACTGGCGATCAGGGAAAGGGCTGCCGAAGCGTTGCTTCGCGAGGCCGCCCGCGCGGTCGACGACGCCCGTGCCGACCTGACCGACGACTCCGCTGCCGAGGCCTCGATCGCGGTGGCCACCGCAAAAGTGGCGGCGGCCGAGGCCGCCGTGGAGGTCGCCAGCGCCCTCTTCGAGGTGTCGGGTACCCGCTCGGCGCTCGACTCCCTGGGACTGCATCGCCATTGGCGCGACGCGCGCACCCACACCCTGCACGACCCTGCCCGCTGGAAGGTCCAGCACATCGGCCGTTACGTGCTCAACGGCACCAGGCCGCCCCGGCACGGCCTCCTGTGACGAACGCTGACGAACACCGATCGGAGCCCTCACGTGTCCCTCACCTTTCACTGGTTCCTGCCCACCAACGGTGACAGCCGCCACGTCGTCGGCGGCGGCCACGGCACCCCCGCCACGCAGTCCGGGCGCGACCGGCCACCGACGGTCGCCTACCTGAGTCAGATCGCCCGCGCCGCCGAGGACCTCGGCTTCGTCGGCGCTCTCACGCCGACCGGCGCGTGGTGCGAGGACGCGTGGCTGACCACCGCCATGGTCAGCCAGAACACCGAGCGTCTGAAGTTCCTCGTCGCCTTCCGCCCCGGCCTCGTCTCGCCGACGCTCGCGGCACAGATGGCGTCCACCTTCCAGCGCCAGACCGGCGGACGGCTGCTGCTCAACGTCGTCACCGGCGGCGAGAGCCACGAGCAGCGGGCCTACGGGGACTTCCTCGACAAGGACGCGCGGTACCGCCGTACCGGTGAATTCCTGGAAATCGTCCGGGGGTTGTGGGAGGGCAAGACCGTCGACCTCGCCGGCGAGCACCTCCAGGTCGAGGACGCCAGGCTGGCCCGGGTGCCCGACCCGGTGCCCGAGGTGTACTTCGGGGGCTCCTCGCCGACCGCCGGAGAAGTTGCCGCCAGGCATGTGGACGTCTACCTCACCTGGGGTGAGCCGCCCGCCGCCGTCGCGCAGAAGATCGTCTGGATCAGGGCGCTGGCCGCGAAGGAGGGTCGCAGCGTCCGCTTCGGAATCCGGTTGCACGTCATCACCCGCGACACCTCCGAGCAGGCCTGGGCCGAGGCGGAGCGACTGCTGGCGGGCTTCGATGCGGAGACCGTGCGGCAGGTTCAGGCCGGGCTCGCCCGCAGTGAGTCCGAGGGACAGCAGCGGATGCTGGCCCTGCACGGGGGTGGGAGCCGGGAGGGGCTGGAGATCCATCCCAACCTGTGGGCGGGCATCGGGCTGGTGCGGGGTGGAGCAGGGACCGCCCTGGTCGGCAGTCACACTGAGGTCGCCGAGCGGATCAAGGAGTACGCCGCGTTGGGGATCGAGGAGTTCATCTTCTCCGGGTATCCGCATCTGGAAGAGGCGTACTGGTTCGGCGAGGGCGTGCTGCCGAAGCTTCAGGCGCAGGGTCTGTGGCAGCACCCGTACGGGCAGCAGGTGGCCCCCGTCGCCCAGGTCCCCTTCGCCGACGCCGGGAGCGTGCGATGACCCATGTGATCGCCGCGGTTCGACGGCTTCGACCTCGTCTACGCCACCACCCCTGGCACCTTCGCCGACTTCATCGAGCTCGTCGTCCCGGATCTGGGCAGCCCCGGCAGGATCCCGGCCCCGTCCGGCGGCGCCAGGCTTCGCGTAAGGACTATGAAGCCGACCCGTCACGGTGCACCGCCGCACTCGCGCCGACCGAACTCGGGGGAGACGGTGGGGACTGGCGTACGGTTTACGCGGTCGTCCGGACCGTTGCCGCGGCCGACGGGGCCATCGGACACCCGCTGGGCAACCACTACTTCCCGTCCTGCAGCGCCCGGTTCTTCGCCGACCGTACCCGTGCCGCCCGCATCGAGCGAAAGTCGACGGCGGGGCAGTGGTGCTGGGGAGGCGGTATCGCCGCAGATGAACCACCACTCCTGTCACCCTTCGCCTCGCCGGCCGCGCCGACCGCACGTCTGGTCTCCGTCCAGTTCTGTCTTGGCGTGGCAGAGGGCCTGCTGGCCGAGTTTCGCGAGCGCGGAAGGGGCATGAGGTCCTCCGGGCAGCCGCTCTCGCCTCAGCCCTGGCCGGGCGGCCCGCCGCACGATCCGTACGCGCTGACCGCGTACGGCGGGCTCACCGTCGTCGCACGTGCCGCGTCCGCCCTCGCCGAGGAGGCGGTGGATGCCCTGGAGAGCCGCCCTGGTCACAGTCACTTGAGGCCGCTGAGCATGACCCCGCGGATGTAGTGCTTCTGCAGCAGCAGGAAGACGGTCAGCACCGGCAGGATGCTCAGGACCAGGCCGGCCATGACGATGGGCAGGGTGCGGGTCGGGTCGACGTAGTCCTGGAGGAGCTGGATGCCGACAGGGAGCGTCATCACGTCCGGGGCGGCGGTCGACACGAGCAGCGCCCAGATGTACTCGTTCCAGGCGTCGACGAAGGTCAGCAGCCCGAGCGTCACCACGACCGGCTTGGTCTGCGGCACCACGATCCGCCACCACACGGCGAACTCGCCGGCCCCGTCGATGCGCGCCGCCTCCAGAACCTCGTCCGGGATCGAGACCATGAACTGGCGCGTCAGGAAGATCCCGAAGCCGTTGACGAGGAACGGCATGACGAGCGCCGCGATGCTGACCGTCAGGCCCGCTCCGCCCCGCCCGAGCAGGTCGTTCCCACCCGCCAGCGGCCAGTGCACGAGGATCATGAAATGCGGGATGAGGAAGAGGAACGGCGGGAACATCATCGTCGACAGCACCAGACGGAAGACGAAGTCCCGGCCGGGAAAGCGGAGCTTGGCGAGCGCGTAGCCCGCGAGCGACGACGTGAGCAGCACCGATCCGGTGATCACGGCGGTGGCGATGACGCTGTTGCGGAAGAGCACCGGCAGATCGAGCTGGTCGAACGCCGCCCGGTAGTTGGACAGGTCGAACGCCTCGGGCAGGAACCGGTACGGCAGCGTTCCGGCCTCGCCGGGCCCCTTGAAGGACGTCATCACCATGTCCAGGAACGGCACCACCGTGAGCACGGCACCGGTCACCACCACCAGATACGACAGCCACGGGAAACGGCGGCGGATCATGCGTCCTCCCCCTTGCGCCGGAAGATCCACAACTGCACCAGGGTGACCGCGAGGACCACCACGAACAGCACGAAGGCGGCGGCGCTCGCGGTGCCCCAGTCGCCGTACGAGAAGGCCTGCCGGTACATCTCCAGCGCGGCCACATCGGTCGCGTCGCCCGGCCCGCCCTTGGTCATCACGATGATCAGCGCGAACGACTGCAGGCCGGTGAGGAACTGGGTGACGCACACGAAGAGCAGGGACGGCCGCAGCAGCGGCAGCGTGATCCTCCAGAAGACGGTGACCGGTCCGGCGCCGTCGAGCGCGGCGGCCTCGTAGTACGCATCGGGGATCGACTTCAGCCCGGCGGTCAGGATGAGGATCGCCGAGCCGACCGAGGCCCAGGCCTGCACGACCACGACCGAGGGCAGCGCGGTGTCCGGGTCCTGGAGGAACGCCATCGAGCCGAGCCCGAGGGCGTTGAGGACGCCGTTGACGAGGCCGCTCGGCTCGTACATGTACTTCCACACGTTGCCGACGGCGACGACGGTCGTGACGATCGGCAGGAAGTACAGGGTGCGCCACAGCCCCTGGAACCGCAGCCTGTCGATGCAGGTGGCGACCAGCACGGAGCCGGCGAGCGCGAGGGCCACCGTGCCCAGGGCGAACAGCAGGGTGTTGGTGAGGACCGGCGCCAGGAACGTCGATCCGTCCGCGAAGAGCCCCGTGAAGTTGTCCAGGCCGACCGGATCGATGTCGCCGAGGGCGAAACCGGCCCAGCGGGACATCGACAGCAGCAGCGCGAATCCGAGCGGCAGGACCAGGAAGACGGCGAAGAACAGCAGCGTCGGCGCGAGGAAGAGGTAGGCGACGACGGCCTGGTGGCGCCGGCGCCGCGCCGGGCCGCGGGCGTCGACGGCGGGCCCGGCGGACCGCGGGCCGTGCTCCCGTCCGGTCCGCTCCGGCGTCAGGGTGTTCACCATGAGCGCGACACCTCCTGGTCGACCTGACGGCGGATGGTGCGCAGGGCCTCGTCGACCGACTGCTGGCCGGTCCACAGCGCCTCGATGTTCTTGCGCAGCAGCGACTTGGCCTGCTGCGCCCCCGGCACGTTCGGCTCCGGCACCGCGTACGCCAGCGCGTCCAGGAACGGGCGCAGGTTCGGATCGCCGCCGGTGCCGAGGAGCGTCCGCATGTCGTCGGCGCGGCCGGTCAGGGAGCCGACCGACACCTGCAGGGCGCTCATCCGGGTCGCCGCCGCACCCTTCTCCCGCACCTTCTCGGCGTTGAGCCAGCGCAGGAACTCCCAGGCCTCACGCGGGTGTTCACTGGCCGTGTTGACGCCGAGCATGAAGCCGGTGGAGAGCGTGGCCCGCCTGCCGCGCGCCTCGGGGAGGGGCACCGGCACGACGCCGACGTCGCGGTAGGCCCCGCCCATCAGGGGCTTCAGGTTCGCCGTCCACCAGCCGGCGCTGATCACCATGGCCACCTGCCCGGACGCGAACGCCTTGTAGACGTTGACGCCGGGGTCGCTCGCCCCCTCGGCGACGAGCCGGTGCTCCAGATCGAACACGGCCCGGCCGGCCGGCGAGTCGATGGCGGTGCGTCGGCCGTCCGCGGAGACGAAGGTTCCGCCGGCGGTGCCCAGCAGGGCGAGGGTCTGACCGACGGTGGTGGAGTCGTCGAAGGTCGACAGCCCGAACCCCTGGACCAGCGTGTTGCCGTACCGGTCCCGCCTGGTGGTGCGGTACGCCGCCTCCTCCAGCTCCCGCCAGGTGCGCGGAGGGCCGTCGATGCCGGCTTCGCGCAGCAGGCGCTTGTTGCAGTAGAGGGCGTACGTCTGGACCTCGGTGGGGTAGCCGTAGACCTTTCCGCCCACCGACGAGGAGCCGACCGCGGCCTCGCCGTAGCCGCGCCGGACCTCCTCGGCGTGCTCGGGCGGAGCGGGCCGCAGGACACCGGCCCGGACGAGCTGGCCGTTCCACAGGCAGTACGGGTGCAGGATGTCGGTGCCCTGCCCCGCGGCCTGTCGGACCATGATCGTGGTCAGCAGGTCGGTGAACTCGAC
This sequence comes from Streptomyces sp. NPDC046727, assembly GCF_040645635.1. Taxonomy (NCBI): domain Bacteria; kingdom Bacillati; phylum Actinomycetota; class Actinomycetes; order Kitasatosporales; family Streptomycetaceae; genus Streptomyces; species Streptomyces sp. NPDC046727. The sequence goes on along the minus strand of NZ_JBEYYR010000008.1, from coordinate 137,157 downwards.
GGCCTTCGTCTCCACCTTGACCCGGTCGTGCGTGGCGTTCCACTCGTCGACCGGGCGTCGCAGGGCCTCCTTGAGCGCCCCGCTCGCGTAGTGGGAGAGCAGGGTGAGGACGATCGGGTCCCCGGGCCGACCCGTGCCCCGGTGCGGCGCGGCACATCCGGCGGCGAGCAGCGCCGGGGGGAGCGCGAGCGCGAAGTGACGGCGGCTCAGGGCACCTGTCCGCGGCGGCTGACGGCGGTTCACGTCTTCGGTGCGCAGCGCCCGCGTCACCGGGCGGCCTCCCGGCGCATCACGCGGAACCTCCGGGTCGTGGTGAACCCGGCCTTGCGGTACAGGTGGCCCGCCGGGGACTGCTCGCCGGTCCACAGGAACCACGCGGAGTGCGCTCGGCGCGCCCGCATCCGCTCCAGGACGAGGTGGAGCAGGACCTCGCCGAGTCCGGTGCCGCGCATGTCCTCCAGCACACCGATCGGCCCGAACCGCTCGTCCACCGACTCGAACGCGCCGTGCATCGCCCAGCCGGTCATACGGCCCGATGGGTCCCGGGCGACGACGATCCGGTCGAGCGGCGTGCCCGCGGTCAGGCAGTCCCGGATCGTGCGCGCCCAGTCCGGGCCGAAGTGGGTCCCGGCGAGCGCGAACAGGTCCACCAGGTCGTCGTCGGACGGGGTGGCGAACCGGTGGCCCCGCGCCGTCAGTTCGTCCAGGCGGCCCGCGACCTCTTCCGGGACGCGGTAGCCGACCAGGCGGCGGTCCATCGCCGCCGCCTCGTACAGCGTGCGAAAACCCAGGGACCCGAGGAGCCCCGCCGCCTCCGGGTACGCCTCTGCGTCCAGGCCGGGGAAGACATAGTTCGGGGTGTACGACGAGAAGTCCACCCGGGTCCGGCCGTGACTCTGCAGCCAGTCGAGGGCGTCGGTCAGCAGCCGGCGGCCGAGGCCGCGCCCGCGGGCGGCCGGGTCGACGAAGAAGAACGGGATCCAGCCCTGCTCCGGCTCCAGATCGGTGCCGGCCATCGGCGTCAGCCGGCGCACCGCGTAGGCCGCGCCGACGACACGGTCGCCGTCGACGGCGACCCGGAGCCCCTCCGGGTCGAAGTTGGCGTCGAGCAGGACCAGGGAGCGGAAGCGGTCCGCGGTGATGGGGTCGGCGGGCGCGCTCCGGCGCCACGCCGCCACCAGCCGCGGGCCGTCGCCCGCGCGAAAGCCACGAATGTCACGAATATCAGGAATGCGGCTGTGGGACGGCGTGGTGCTGACGGTCATCGACGGGGGTGTCCTTCCATACGCGGGCCCGCGGCGGGGCGTGGCGCCTCAGGGGTAGAGCAGCGCGTCGTCGCCGGCCCACCGGCCGGGCGGCGCCGGCGGATCGCACAGCGTCAGCGGGTCCTCGCCCGCGTCGACGGCGCGCCGCAACCGGTCGGACCCCCAGAGCAGGTCGATGAAGTGACGGTGGCCGGTCCCCTCCGCGCCACCGTCCGTGGTGTGCCAGGCGAAGTCGTCGGGGTACAGCCGCCGGAGCGTGGCGAGCATCGCGACGGCGGTGCGTACGGGAGCGAACGCCTCGCGGTCGGTGACGTGGAGCTGGACCCCGCGCAGCGGCCGTCCGGCGTGTTTGTGGAAGGCCGGGACGAAGTACAGGTCACGGAAGTGCACTCCCGGCAGGGCGAGTTCGGCGAGCGCGGGTGCGAACCGCGGGTCGATGTACGGGGCCCCGACGAGCTCGAAGGGCTGCGTGGTGCCCCGGCCCTCCGAGAGATTCGTCCCCTCGAACAGGCAGGTGCCGGGGTAGACGGCGGCGGTGGCGGGCGTCGGGATGTTGGGCGAGGGCGCGACCCACGGCAGTCCGGTGGCCCCCGCGTCCGCGGCGCGCCGCCAGCCGAGGACCTCGATCACCGTCAGGTCGGCCGCGCTGCCCGCCGCCTGCGGCACGGCCGAGGCGTTGAGATGCCGGGCGAGTTCGCCGCAGGTCAGGCCGTGCCGGACGGGTGTCGGCGCGCGCCCCACGAAGCTGGCCCACGCCGGGTCGAGCAGCGGGCCCTCGCTGACGAGCCCGCCGAGGGGATTCGGCCGGTCGGCGACCACGAACCGGACGCCCGTACGGGCCGCCGAGACCATCAGGTCGAACATGGTCCACACATAGGTGTAGAACCTGGCCCCGATGTCCTGCAGGTCGTACACCAGGGCGTCGACTCCGCTCCCGGCCAGCAGTTTGTCGAGGCGCTCGCCGCTCAGCCGGTAGGTGTCGTGGACCGGCAGACCGGTGCCGGGGTCGGTCCGGGCGGTCTCGCTCTCGCCGGCCTGGCCGGTCCCGTGCAGCCCGTGTTCGGGGCCGAACAGGGCGACCAGCCGCGCTCCGGCCCGGAGCAGCGCGGGCGCGGCCGGGCGCAGGTCGGGGAGGACACCGGTGTGGTTGGTCACCAGCCCGAGCCGGCCCGGCCCGGCGAGGCCGGGCGACGCGTGCAGTCGCGCGATCCCGGTCGTCACCGCGACGCGGTCGGCCGTGCTCATCCCATTGCCCCCGTCTGCCGGTGACATCTCGAAGCGGTGGGCGGAAATTTACTTGTATGTCCCGGAATTTTTCAACGATTCACCAGCAGGGCGCGCCGAGGACTCAGTCCGGATAGGGGAGGTAGCAGTCCAGAGCGGGGTGATAGAGCACCTGCCAGGTGCGGCCCTCGATGACACCGCTCGGCGGCAGACCGTGGCAGCCCTGGATCCACTCGATCTTGTTCAGCATGACGGACCCGAACACGCCGTTGACGGCCAGCTTCGGCGGCTCGCCTCCCCACACGTTGCTCAGGCACTGCGCCTGCCTGACCGCCGTACCGGAGTCCCCGTACGTGAGCGTCGGCCGGTACGACGCTGACGTGTAGGCACACCGGTCGGGGGCGGCCGCGGCGGCATGGGGCACGGCCAGGACGAGTGCCGAGGCCGTGCACAGCGCCGCGACGACGGCGGCCGATCTGCTCTCGCGCATGGCGCTCCTTCCGGTCCGGCCGGCCGCTCGGGAGGCCCGGCGGCCAGAGGCGGAGGGTCTCTCCATGGTCCCGCACATGCGGCGGCCATCGCGAGTCGACACGCGACGGGGGGAGCGCCGACCGTGGTCGGCGCTCCCCCCGTCAGCGGCGGGTTCAGCGCAGGCGCAGTGCCTCGCGGATCGTGGTGAACAGGTCGGTCTGGTTGGTGACGCCGAGGACGCGGTACGCCTGCGGGCCCTGGGCGGCGATCCGGACCTGGGTGCCGGTGTGCTCCTGGGACTGGCCCGGGGTGTTGGTCGAGTAGTTGACCTTCAGCCGCTGGCCCTCGTCGGTGACGAGCGTGGAGGACAGACCGGGCGGGGTGGCCTCCAGCGGGACGATCTGGCTGGTGTGGCCGTGGTCGGCGGTGGTGACGACGAGGGTGTCGGGGTGCTTGGCCGCGTAGGCGCGGGCGACCTTCACCGCCTTGTCGAAGGCCGCGGTCTCACCGATCTGGCCGCAGGGGTCGGCGGCGTGGTCCTGCTTGTCGATCGAGGCGCCCTCGATCTGCAGGAAGAAGCCCTGCTGGGAGTGGTTCTGCCGCTGCTTCGCCTCCAGCAGCTCGATCGCCTTGGTGGCGGAGTCCGCGAGGCTCGGCGTCGTCGACGGGCGGTTCGGGTTGGACGTCACGCACCGCTGCGGGTCCGTGCCGCCGACGGCCGCCGCCTTGCCGCTCCACTCCACCGGCACGTTGCCGTTCGCGAGCAGGCCGAGCACCGGCTTGCCGGCCTTCACGCTCTTCAGGCCCGCCTTGTCGGTGACGACCTGGTAGCCGAGCTTCTTCGCCTGCTCGGTGACGGTGAGGCCCTTGTACCTGCCGTCGGTGACCTTCTGGTCGAAGCGCTGCTTGCCGCCGCCGATGAGGACGTCGACCTTGTGGTTGACGGACTGCTCGGCGATCGAACCGGGGCCGCCGGCCGCGATCGTGTCGGCGGGGCACTTGGCCATGTCGGCCGGGCCCTGGCAGGAGCGGTCGGTGGCGTGGGAGGCGAGCACGGCCGGGGTGGCGTCGGTGAGTTCGGCGGTGGTGACGCTGCCGGTGGCGTAGCCGCCCTTCTGCGCCAGCTCCAGGATGGTCCGGACCGCCTTGTCGGTGCCAGGAGTCTTGGAGATCCGGCCGTTCACCGTCTTCACACCGGTGGCCCAGCCGGAGCCGCTGGCGGCGGAGTCGGTGACGTAGTCCGGGGTGCCGTCGGCGTGGACCGCGTAGGTGGTGTAGGCGCCGGTCAGCGGGAACTTGTCCATGTTCAGGCGGCCGTTGGCGCCGACGGTGTAGTCGCGGGCGAGAGTGATCTCCGAGTCGCCCATGCCGTCACCGATGAGCAGGATGACGTTCTTCGCCTTCCCGTCCTTGATCGCGTCCTTCGCCCGCTGCGCGTTGTCGAAGGCGCCGGCGGCGTTCGTGACGGCCACGGCGGCCGTGGTCGCGGCGACCAGGGCGGTGGCGACGGTGAGGCGACGGCGGGTGGCTCTGTGCATGGATGCGACTCCTTGGCGCTTTCTCTGTGCTGATCCGGTGACCAACGCGTGCCAGATGACCATGTACCGGCAAAGGCGAGGTAAATGGCCGGTCGTGCCGGTGTAGCCGGAACATGACACGAAGGGGGAGTGCCGGACCGGACTCCCGTGGCCCCGCGTCGGGTGTCCACGTGGCCAGGGCCTTGCCACCGCGCCCGCGCACTGCCCACACTGCCGCTGTGGACGGCATGGACACCCCTGGCGACCCGGGCCTCTTCGGCCCCGGCTCGGTGACGTGGCAGACGCACGGCGACCCCATGATGTGGGTCGCCGGCGTCCGCGCGCTCTATCTCCAGGCCCTGCACCCGCGCGCGGTCCGCGGGGTGATGCAGAACTCCGACTTCCGGCGCGACGCCTGGGGGCGGCTGATGCGCACCGCGAACTTCGTCGGGACGACGACCTACGGCACGAGCGAGGCGGCCGAGCGCGCCGGTGCCCGCGTGCGCCGGATCCACGGCCTGCTGCGGGTGACCGACCCGGACACCGGCGAGCGGTACGGCGTCGACGAGCCCGCACTGCTGCTGTGGGTGCACTGCGCGGAGATCGACTCCTATCTGCACGTCCTGCGTCGCTCCGGATACCCGCTCACCGACGCCCAGGCCGACCGGTACATCGCCGAACACCGCGTCAGCGCCCGGCTGGTGGGGCTCGACCCGCGGACCGTGCCGGCGAGCCGCGCCGAACTGGCCGCGTACTTCGAGAAGGTGCGCCCGGAACTGGCCGCGGGACCCGAGGCCCGCACGGTGGACGACTTCCTGCGCCGCCCGCCCACGCACCCTCTCCTCGTCCCGGCGCGCGCACTGCTGTGGCGGCGGGTGGCCCGACTGGCGTACGGCTCCCTGCCGCCGTACGCGCACGAGCTGTACGGCAGGCCCGCCCCCGCGCCCGCCACCGTCACCCGACGACTCCGCGCCACGGGCGCCGTGCTGCGCGCGATACCGGCGCGGCTGCGCTGGCAACTGCCGCCGAAACACATCCTGCGGGCGATGGCCAGACTCGGCCCGCAGGCGCGACCGACGCGGGACAAGCTGGGGCGCTAGGCCGCCCTGGCACCGGCCCTCGCCCGTCGCGCGCGCGAGCCGCACGGTCCGTCCCGCCTCAAGGCCGGTTGTCCTCGCCCGGCTTGTAGGCGCTCTGCGGGCCGCGGACGGCGTCCAGCACGGCCTGCCCCTGGCTGTCGACGGATTTCGTGAACAGCTGCTGGGAGTAGCCGAGGACGACCGACCAGGCGATGATCTGGGCCGTGGAGTCGAGGGCGGTGAGCCCGGGCAGGAAGCCACCGCGCATCAGCAGCAGTCCCAGCACCGCCGTGAGCGCACCGGTCGGGAGCTTCAGGAGCGCGAGCACGACCGGGACGTCGTACGGCAGCGATGTTCCCCTGATCCGGCGCAGCGACGCCGCGGAGGCGATGCCCGCGGCCACCAGGCCGACCAGCTCGACGACGAGGTAGTCCGCCGGGCTGGACGCCTTGCCGACGGCGCCCGTCCCGGGCGGCGACGCGAGACCCGTCACGGTCCGGGTGGGGCACACGATGGAGAAGCTCCCGTGGGACTCGGGCGTGAAGCACAGGGGAACCAGGTTGTCCCAGCGGTAGGCGGCCCAGGCGACGGCGACCGCCGCGATGATCAGGCCGACGGTCACGACCGTCACGATCCGCACGAAGCTGCGCACACGGAGGGTCTCCTTGCGCAGCAGCCGCCGGGCGAGGCTGACCGTCTCGCCCAGGAAGAAGCGATCGCTGGGCTCCAGGATCCTGTTGTCCGGCTGGCTCAGTCTGCGGGTGATCTCCTTGACGCGGACCCTGCGCGGGTCACGGACCGGGAAGTGCTCGTCGACCAGGGCCGCCATGTCCGGGAGGAGGGCCCTGATGTCGTCGAGCGACGACGTCCACACCATGAGGTTCAGTGCGGCGTCCACATGTGACTGGGCCACACCCAGGTGCGAGGCCCGCCGCATCCTCGAGTGCGCCTTGTGCCCGAGGACATCGCGCGCGGCGTCGAGTTCCAGACGTGCCTTGGCCACATAGGACGGCGCCAGATCACTCCGCTCGCTGTCCGCCTGCGCCCGGGCCGAGATGGCGTCGAGGACGGCCTCCAGCTCCGTGATCCTCGCCCGGAGCAGCTCCCGCTGCTCCCACGGTCCCATCTCGCCCCGGGACGCCCAGTACGGCATCTTGTCGAGCCAGGCACGCGCCCTCGCTCCCCACGCCGCCATTCTGCCCATGTGCGACTCCTCGCTCGCGCCTCCGCCGTGGCAGGTCTGCGCAGGTGAGCGTCGACGCCCCGGCCGCAGGACTTGACGGCGGCTGGTCCGATTGGAGGGCGCACATCACCACAGAAACGTTTGGCTTCCCAGGCCGATCACCACGTGCTACGAAGAACCATGTCCGCGAACGAGGAAACCCGCGCGTACGACGCCGTCATCGTCGGCGGCGGCCACAACGGCCTGGTCGCCGCCGCCTACCTGGCCCGCGCCGGCCGCTCCGTACTGGTGCTGGAACGCCTGGACCACACCGGCGGCGCGGCCGTCTCCACCCGCCCCTTCCCCGGGGTCGACGCCCGCCTGTCGCGGTACTCCTACCTGGTCAGCCTGCTGCCGCGGAAGATCGTGAGCGACCTCGGTCTTGACTTCCGGGTCCGCGCCCGCACCATCTCGTCGTACACCCCGGCGGTACGGGCGGGGCGGCCCACCGGACTCCTGGTCGGCGGCGGCGAGCAGCGCACCCGGGAGGCGTTCGCCCGGCTGACCGGCGGCGACCGCGAGTACACCGCCTGGCAGCGCTTCTACGGCATGACGGCCCGCGTCGCCGAGCGCGTCTTCCCGACCCTCACCGAACCCCTGCCCACCCGCGACGAACTGCGCCGCCGCATCGACGACGAGACCGCCTGGCGGGCCCTGTTCGAGGAGCCGATCGGTGTCGCCGTCGAGGAGAACTTCACCGACGACCTGGTCCGGGGCGTCGTCCTCACCGACGCGCTCATCGGCACCTTCGCCGACGCCCACGACCCCTCCCTGACCCAGAACCGCTGCTTCCTCTACCACGTCATCGGCGGCGGGACCGGCGCCTGGGACGTGCCCGTCGGCGGCATGGGCGCGCTGACCGACGCGCTCGCCGCGGCGGCCCGCTCGGCGGGCGCGGTCATCGCGACCGGCCACGAGGCGGTCCGGATCGACACCGACGGACACACCGCCGAGGTCGCCTACCGCACCCGGGACGGCGAGGGCGTCGCCGCCGCCCGGCACGTCCTGGTCAACGCCTCCCCGCAGGAACTGGCGACCCTCACCGGCGGCCCGGCGCCCGAACCCGCCGAGGGCGCCCAGCTCAAGGTCAACATGCTGCTCACCCGGCTGCCCAGGCTCCGCGATCCCGCCGTGGACCCCCGCGAGGCCTTCGCCGGCACCTTCCACATCGCCGAGGGCTACGGCCAACTGGCCACCGCCCACGCCCAGGCCGCCGCGGGCGAACTCCCGGCCACACCGCCCTCGGAGATCTACTGCCACTCCCTGACCGACCCCACCATCCTCGGCCCCGACCTCGCCGAGCGCGGCTTCCAGACGCTCACCCTCTTCGGCCTGCACACCCCGGCCCGGCTCTTCGACCGGGACAACGACGCCGTGCGCGAGGAACTCCTGAAGTCCACCCTCGCCCAGCTCGACGCCCACCTTGCCGAACCCCTCGCGGACTGCCTGGCCACCGACGCCGACGGCCGCCCCTGCATCGAGGCCAGGACCCCGCTCGACCTCGAACGCGACCTGCGGCTGCCCGGCGGGAACATCTTCCACCGGGCGCTGTCCTGGCCGTACGCCCAGGAGGACTCCGGCCGCTGGGGCGTGGCGACGCGGCACGCCAACGTCCTGCTGTGCGGGGCGGGCGCGGTGCGCGGGGGCGGGGTGAGCGGGGTGCCGGGGCACAACGCGGCGATGGCGGTGCTGGAGCGGCCCTGACCACCGCGTGACCGACGCGCCGCTCGGCGTCCGCCTCAGTCGGCCGCGTCCTGCCAGCCCACCGCCGTGATCCGGGCCGCGTCCGCCGGGCGGGCCCCGTCGAACAGCACCGCCCCGCCCGCCTCGACGCAGAGCGCGTCGACGTACGCGCCCCGGCCGACGTACAGCCGGTCGGTGGAGTACCGCCAGCGCAGGGTCAGCCGAGGGTCGGCCGGGAGGTCCGCGGTCACCCGGTGCCAGACGCGGCCCGACCAGCCGGTGACCGTGCCCGCCGGGTGCTCCTCGGGGTTCTCGCCGTGGCGCACGGTGGTGAAGGGGACGGGCTGCCAGGTGGTCCCGCCGTCCGTCGTGGACTCCAGGGCCACCGCGTCGGAGCGGGGTTCGGTGTCCCACCACAGGGCACAGCGCAGGCGGGCCGTGCCGGGGGAGGTGTCCAGCGCGGGCAGGGCGAGCGTCGCGGCCGTGGCGTTCGCCATGCCCGAGAACCAGGCCGTACGGCCCCGCGCGGGGCGGACGGGTACCGCGCGGGCGAGGTGGTTGCCGGCCGCGACCCGGGGCGCGGAACCGGATCGCCAGGTGCGCACCGGGTGCACGGAGTTGCCGAGGACGACCAGAAAGGAGTCGGTCGTGGGATCCAGCACCAGGGAGGTGCCCGTGAAGCCGGTGTGGCCGGCCGTGCGCGGGGTGGCCATCGCCCCCATGTACCAGTGCTGGTACAGCTCGAAGCCGAGGCCGTGCTCGTCGCCGGGGAAGGCCGTGTTGAAGTCGGTGAACATCAGGTCCACCGACTCGGGCCGCAGGATCCGGGTCCTGCCGTAGGAGCCGCCGTCGAGCAGAGCCCGGGCGAGGACCGCGAGGTCCCACGCGCACGAGAACACCCCCGCGTGGCCCGCGACCCCGCCCAGGCTGTACGCGTTCTCGTCGTGCACCTCGCCCCACACGAGCCCGCGGTCCAGCCCGGACCAGGGCCTGCGCGCGTCCTCGGTGGCCGCGATCCGCGCCCGCCAGGAGGCGGGCGGGTTGTAGCGGGTGCTGTCCAGGCCGAGCGGGCCGGTGATCTCGTCGCGCAGCAGCGTGTCCAGGGGCCGGCCGGTGATCTCCTCCAGGACGAGGTGCAGGGAGATCAGGTTCAGGTCCGAGTACAGGTACGCGGTGCCGGGCGGGTGCAGCGGGGCCTCGTTCCAGATCAGCTCCAGCTTCTGCTCGTACGTCGGCGCGTCGTACAGCGGGATCCAGGAGCGGAAACCCGAGGTGTGGGTGAGCAGGTGGCGGACCGTCACCTCCCGCTTGCCCGCGCGTCCGAAGTCCGGGAGGTACGAGGCGACCTTCCCCTCCAGGTCCAGCGCGCCCCGCTCGATCTGCTGCACGGCGAGGAGGGACGTGAACAGCTTGGAGACGGAGGCCAGGTCGAACACGGTGTCCCGGGTCATCGGGAGCTGCCGGTCGGGCGGGAACTCGACGCCGGTGTCGGTCTTCTCGTCGTACGCGGCGTAGCGCACCGCCATGCCGATCGGCTCGTGCAGCGCCACGGTGCTGCCGCGCCCGGCGAGCAGGACGGCGCCCGCGTACCACGGGTGGCGGGGGGAGGGGCCGAGGAACGCCTCGGCGTCGGTGACGAGTTGCCGCAGGTGCTCGGGGAGCAGCCCGGCGCGTTCGGGGGAGCCGTGGCGCAGGGGGGTGCGGCGTCCGGACGCGGGCGCGGCGGCGGGGGACACCGGGAGGCTGCCGAGGGCCAGTGCGCCGCCCGTGGCCAGGGAGCCCGCCATGAGCCGACGGCGCGTCAGTCCGCTCCCCTGTCTGCTCGCAAGGTCGTCCGTCATCGCGGCCTCCCGCCTGAAAGTATCTTTCGGGGCTTGCCCTGCCGGTGAAACGCTCCTGTCAGGTGCTGGGCGTGTCAACGGGGCGTGTACCCTCGGCAAGAATCTGACGGAGCATCAGAAAAGGCCTTCCGTCGTCCGCCCGGCTGCGGCATCCTGCGCCCATGCAGACGGAGCTGAGCAGGAAACTGGGAGTCGAGCACGCCGTCTTCGGCTTCACGCCGTTCCCCGCCGTCGCCGCGGCCATCAGCCGGGCCGGCGGCTTCGGCGTGCTCGGCGCGGTCCGCTACACCGCCCCCGACGACCTCAAACGCGACCTCGACTGGCTCGACGCACACGCCGGCGGCCGGCCCTACGGCCTGGACGTGGTCATGCCCGCGAAGAAGGTGGAGGCCCCGAAAAATCAAACACTGAGCGAGGCGGATGTCGAGGCGATGATCCCCGAGGGGCACCGGCAGTTCGTGCGGGACACCCTCGCCAGGCACGGGGTGCCGGAGCTGGCCGAGGGCGAGGCCTCCGGGTGGCGTATCACCGGCTGGATGGAGCAGGTCGCCCGCACCCAGCTCGACGTCGCCTTCGACTACCCGATCAGGCTGCTGGCCAACGCCCTCGGCTCGCCCCCCGCCGACGTCGTCGCGCGCGCCCACGACCAGGAGGTCCTGGTCGCCGCGCTCGCCGGCAGCGCCCGGCACGCCCGCAAGCACCAGGAGGCGGGCATCGACATCGTGGTGGCCCAGGGCTACGAGGCCGGCGGCCACACCGGGGAGATCGCCACCATGGTGCTCACCCCCGAAGTCGTGGAGGCCGTCGCCCCGCTGCCCGTCCTGGCCGCGGGAGGCATCGGCAGCGGCCCGCAGGTGGCTGCCGCGCTCAGCCTCGGCGCCCAAGGCGTGTGGCTGGGCTCCATATGGCTGACCACCACAGAGGCGGACCTCCACTCGCCCGCCCTGACCCGCAAGCTGCTCGCCGCCGGCTCCGGCGACACCGTCCGCTCCCGCGCCCTGACCGGCAAACCCGCACGCCAGCTCCGTACCGAGTGGACCGATGCCTGGGACGACCCGGCGGGTCCCGGCACCCTGCCCATGCCCCTGCAGGGCCTGCTGGTCGCCGAGGCGGTCTCCCGGATCCAGAAGTACGAGGTCGAGCCGCTGCTCGGTACCCCCGTCGGCCAGATCGTGGGCCGCATGACCGGCGAACGCAGCGTCCAGGCCGTCTTCGACGACCTCACCCGCGGCTTCGAACAGGCCGTGGACCGCATCAACCGCATCGCCGGAAGGAGCGGCCGGTGAGCACACCCCCCGCCGGGTTCTGGGCCCAGGCCACCCAGGCCCCCGACCGTACGGTCCTGATCGCGCCGGACGGCGAGGAGTGGACCGCCGGACGGCTGCACGCCGCCGCCAACCGCCTCGTCCACGGCCTGCGCGCCGCCGGCCTGAGGCGCGGGGACGCCTTCGCGGTCGTCCTGCCCAACGGCGCCGAGTTCTTCACCGCGTACCTGGCCGCCAGCCAGGCCGGCCTCTACCTCGTCCCCGTCAACCACCACTTCGTGGGCCCGGAGATCGCCTGGATCGTCGCCGACTCCGGCGCCAAGGTGCTCATCGCCCACGAGCGGTTCGCCGGCCCGGCCCGTCACGCGGCCGACGAGGCCGGACTCCCGGCGAGCCACCGGTACGCCGTCGGCACGGTCGAGGGCTTCCGGCCGTACGCCGAACTCCTCGAGGGACAGCCCGGCTCGGCGCCGGAGGACCGCGAGCTGGGCTGGGTCATGAACTACACCTCGGGCACGACCGGCCGCCCGCGCGGCATCCGCCGCCCGCTGCCCGGCAAGCGCCCCGAGGAGTCCTACCTCGGCGGCTTCCTCGGCATCTTCGGCATCACACCGCACGACGGCAACGTGCATCTCGTCTGCTCGCCGCTGTACCACACCGCCGTACTCCAGTTCGCCAGCGCCTCCCTGCACATCGGCCACCGCCTGGTGCTGATGGACAAGTGGACGCCCGAGGAGATGCTCCGTGTCATCGACGTACACAGGTGCACGCACACCCATATGGTCCCGACCCAGTTCCACCGGCTGCTGGCCCTCCCGGACGAGGTCAGGGCCCGCTACGACGTCTCGTCCATGCGGCACGCCATCCACGGGGCCGCGCCCTGCCCCGACCATGTGAAGCGGGCGATGATCGACTGGTGGGGCGGGTGTGTGGAGGAGTACTACGCCGCCAGCGAGGGCGGCGGGGCCTTCGCCACCGCCGAGGACTGGCTGAAGAAGCCCGGCACCGTCGGCAAGGCCTGGCCCATCAGCGAACTCGCGATCTTCGACGAGGACGGGAAGCGGCTGCCGCCCGGCGAACTCGGCACCGTCTACCTGAAGATGAACACCGGCGGCTTCTCGTACCACAAGGACGAGGCCAAGACGAGGAAGAACCGCATCGGCGACTTCTTCACCGTCGGCGACCTCGGCTACCTCGACGAGGACGGCTACCTCTTCCTCCGCGACCGCAAGATCGACATGATCATCTCCGGCGGGGTGAACATCTACCCGGCCGAGATCGAGTCCGCGCTGCTCGCCCACCCGGCCGTCGCCGACGCCGCGGTCTTCGGCATCCCGCACGACGACTGGGGCGAGGAGGTCAAGGCCGTCGTCGAACCGGCCCTGGGCCAGGAGCCGGGCCCGGAGCTGGCCGCCGCCCTCCTCGGCCACTGCGCCGAGCGACTCGCCGGCTACAAGCGGCCCAGGAGCGTCGACTTCATCGCCGAGATGCCCCGCGACCCCAACGGCAAGCTGTACAAGCGGCGGCTGCGGGACCCGTACTGGGAGGGACGTACACGTCCCGTGTGAGAGCGGTGTGGTCCCGCCCCATGGGGGACGGGACCACAGGATCAGCGTTCGCTCACGTGGACGACCCTGGGCACGGGGGAGGAGTGGCCATCGGGCTGTCCGTCGCCCTGTGGATGGCGGTACCCAGGCCCCCGGCCGCGATCGCCGGGACGGCCGCGCCGCGCCCGGCAGCTGCCGCGGAGCAAGCGGGCCTGCGGGCGCTGTTCGGATCGGAGAACCGCGTGATCCGCACGCGCGAGCTCGTGGTCGCAGTGACGTTCAACGCAGCCTGGAACGACGCCGGCCTGAACCGTGTCCTCGGCGAACTCGCCCGCCGGCACGCGCCCGCCGCGTTCTTCCTGACCGGCGACTTCGCTCACCGATACCCTGAGGCAGCTCTTGTCGTACCGGGTCGCCATGGCGCGGAACCCCTTGAGTGCGTTTACGGTGCGCTCGACTTCGTCGCTACGATCGCGATCGGGGCGGGAGGCTCACAGCTCTTTGATCCAGCGGTTGTACTGGCCGGTGGTGGGGCAGTGGACGGCGCCATAGCGGTGGATCGTCTTCGCGCCGGCCACTGTTCCCATGTTGGTTACGATGCGCGCGAATCCCGCCTCACGCAGTACATCGAACATTCGCTGCATGAGCGTGTCGACCATCAGTCTGCGGGACGCCGGATCGACATGCGGAAGACAGAAGAACCATCCGACTTCGGCCGTATCCTGCCCCGGCGGTCGCTCTGTCGGTATGCAGAACTGACCGCCCAGTATGTCATCCTGCGCGTCCACTGCGACCAGGTGCTTGATGCCGGGACCGAGTCTGCCGTCCAACGAGGAACGCGTGAACTCCAAGGGGTTGTCCACCGAGTAGCCAGGGTCATTGAACTGCGCCCCTGCGAACGATCTCCGGATCGCGGACTCGATGTCGGGCCATCGCGCCTTCATGTAGTGCTCGTCGACGAACAGGATCTCCATGCTTGTCTCCACTCCTGTGGGCGCCTGGGTGCGCAACTGACTCGTCGGAGCGAGCGCGAACCGAGGTCGGTCGCCGTAGTCGTGCGGCGACCGCTCTGCGCGCCTACACACAAATGTTCGTTCCCCGCTTCCCTGCCTGCTCCTTCCGGTGGGCTGATCGGGTGATCGCGGCCATGCTCACGCGCGTCACCGAGCCGGAGTCGCCTTTCATGTTGCGCAGAGTGCGTTTGTCTGGATCTGCGTACCTGGTGAGGAATGCGATGGCATTGACGACCGACTGGCAGGCGTGGCAGGACAGCTGGGACCGCCAGCAGGAGTGGTACATGCCCCGCCGCGAGGAACAGTTCCGGAGCATGCTCGACCTCGTCGAGGCCGTTGCCGGCACGGCACCACGCGTTCTGGACCTCGCCTGCGGTACTGGCAGCATCACCGATCGCGTGCTCCGGCGCTTCCCACGCGCGACAGTGACGGGTGCCGACCTCGACCCGGCTCTGCTCACCATCGCCCGGGGCAGTCACGCGGGTGACGAGCGCGTCACGTTCGTCGCCGCCGACCTGCGGGACCCGTGCTGGACGCATCTGCTGCCGCAGGGGGAGTACGACGCCGTTCTGACCGCCACTGCACTCCACTGGCTGGACACCGAGTCACTGGAGCAGCTCTACGCGCAGGTCGCGGGCCTGCTGCGCGAAGGCGGTGTCTTCATGAACGCTGACTACATGCCCGACGCGAGCACACCACGCCTCAACAGCGCAGAACGAGCACTGCGGCACCGGCGCATGCACCAGGCACGTCGCAACGGCGTCTTGGCCTGGGACGCATGGTGGGACGCCGCCGCCGACGACGAACGGCTTGCCGAGCACGTCGCTCGGCGCAAAGAGATCTTCGGCGACCGAACGGACGGTGAAACGCAGCCCATCGAATGGCACGAGGAGGCGCTGCGCCGGGCAGGCTTCGACGAGGCGCGCTGTGTGTGGCGCTCCGTGATCTACGCGATCGTCCTCGGGCTCAAATAGCGTGGCGGCGAGGCCGAGGGGGTTACGCGGGCGTCCAGGGCTTTGGCCGGGCAAGAGATACCTTCGTCGGGCCGCTGCCAGGTAGGTGTGCTCCTGGTCGTGGTTGATGTGGTCCTCGGTGAGCTCGACGATGCGGGTCAGGGGCAGGGCGTAGAGACGGACGAGACCAGCCCCGCCCCGGACGTCCAAGGGCAACGCGGTGTCGTTCAAGCAGCGCAGCAGCTCGTTTCGGGCCGTGTCCTCGGGTTGGAAGTGGCCGGGACGGGCGGCGGGGCTTCGGCGCAGCCACCGCAGGATGCGGCAGGGGTTTTCCGCGCCGGTCAGGACGACGGCGACGCACGCCGTGCCTCCCAACATCATTGAGGGAAGGCGCGGTTGAGCGTACCAACCGGTATGTGTCCGGGTCCCCCGGGTGCTTGACCTGCCCCCGTGACGGACCGAGGATCATGAGTCATGACGCAGGGACATGGCAGCACGGTTGACGGGGTGCTCCGGCGCAGCGCCCGGCGCACCCCGGCGCGGGTCGCGGTGGAGTACGGCGACCGCACCTGGACGTACGCGGAACTGGACGAGGCCGTCTCCCGCGCGGCGAGCGTCCTGCTCGGCCAGGGCCTCGCCGCCGGCGACCGGGTCGCCTCCTACGGCCACAACTCCGACGCGTATCTGATCGGCTTCCTGGCCTGCGCCCGGGCCGGCCTCGTGCACGTGCCGGTCAACCAGAACCTGACCGGCGACGACCTCGCGTACCTGGTCGGCCAGTCCGGGAGTTCGCTGGTCCTCGCCGATCCCGATCTCGCGGGCCGGCTCGCCGCCGACGTCCGCACCCTGCCGCTGCGCGACGCCGAGGACTCGCTGCTGGCGCGCCTCGCGACGGCGCCCGCGTACGACGGCCCGGAGCCGCGCACCGAGGATCTGGTGCAACTGCTCTACACCTCGGGGACCACCGCCCTGCCCAAGGGCGCGATGATGACGCACCGGGCCCTGGTCCACGAGTACCTGAGCGCGATCACCGCCCTGGACCTCAGCGCCGGCGACCGCCCCGCGCACTCCCTGCCGCTGTACCACTCCGCGCAGATGCACGTCTTCCTGCTGCCCTACCTGGCCGTCGGGGCCACCAACCTGATCCTCGAAGGGCCGGACGGGGACCGGCTCCTCGACCTGATCGAGGCGGGGCGCGTGGACAGCCTGTTCGCCCCGCCGACGGTCTGGATCGGGCTGGCGGGCCGCCCGGACTTCGCGACCCGGGACCTGTCCGGACTGCGCAAGGCCTACTACGGCGCGTCGATCATGCCGGTGCCGGTCCTGGAACGCCTGCGCGAGCGGCTGCCGGAACTCGGCTTCTACAACTGCTTCGGGCAGAGCGAGATCGGCCCGCTGGCCACCGTCCTGGCGCCCGACGAGCACCGGGGCCGGATGGACTCCTGCGGGCGGCCCGTACTGTTCGTGGACGCCCGGGTGGTCGACGAGGACGGCAAGGACGTCCCGGCCGGCACACCCGGCGAGATCGTCTACCGCTCACCGCAGTTGTGCGAGGGCTACTGGGACAAGCCCGAGGAGACCGCCGAGGCGTTCCGTGACGGCTGGTTCCACTCCGGGGACCTCGCCGTGCGGGACGCCGAGGGCTACTTCACCATCGTGGACCGGGTGAAGGACGTCATCAACTCCGGCGGCGTGCTGGTGGCTTCACGCCAGGTCGAGGACGCCCTGTACACCCATGAGGCGGTCGCCGAGGCCGCCGTGATCGGACTGCCCGACGAGCGGTGGATCGAGGCCGTCACGGCGGTGGTCGTCCCGCGCGGCGAGGTGACGGAGGACCAGCTCATCGCGCATGTGAAGGCGAAGCTCGCGCCGTTCAAGGCTCCCAAGCGGGTGCTGTTCGTGGACGAGTTGCCGCGCAACGCCAGCGGCAAGATCCTCAAACGCGAGCTGCGCGACCGCTTCAGCGGCTAGCCGCGCCCTTCGACGGCGCCAGCGCGTCAGCCAGCAACCGCCACCGGTCCAGCGCCGATCGTCCCGGCTCGACCCCGATCACCTGTACGGCCACATGGTCGGCGCCCGCGTCGACGTGGCCATGCAGCTTCCGTACGACGGTGTCCGGGTCGCCCCAGAACACCAGGTCGTCCACGAAGCGGTCGCTGCCGCCGCCGGACAGATCGTCCTCCGTGTAGCCCAGCCGGCGGAACTTGGCGAGGTTGTACGGCGTCTGAAGGTAGCCGTGCAGATGCTCGCGGGCCAGCGAGCGGGCCCGGACCGGGTCGGTCTCGAACAGTACGGCGTGCTCGACGGCCAGGAAGGCGTCCGGGCCGACGATCTCCCGGGCCTGCGCGGTGTGGGCCGTGTTCACGTGGTAGGTGTGGGTTCCGTCGGCGCGGTCGCGGGACAGCTCCAGCATCTTCGGCCCGTACGCGGCGAGCAGCCGCCGGACCGGCGTCCTGGGGCGGGGGTTGGGAGTCTCCAGGGTGTCCAGCTCGTCCAGGTACGCGGCCATCGCGGCCAGCGGCTTGACACCCGGGCGGGGCTCGCCGCCGAAGCCGAGGCCCAGCGTGTGCCGGCCCGGGTAGGCGTCCGCGAGCAGCAGTGAGGCGCCGTGCGCCCAGCGGGCCTCCCGGGACCAGATCCGGGCGATGCCGTTGACGACATGCAGCCGCTGGGTGACCGAGAGCAGGAAGCCGGCGTGCGTGAACGCGTCCCGGCCGAGCGCCTCGGGGATCCACAGTGCCCGCCACCCCAGGTCCTCCAACTGCTGGACGGAGTCCCGGATCTGCGCGGCCGGCTGATGCTCGAAGTCGAAGGTGTAGATCCCGAACGTGCCGAGGTCCATCGGTGTGCTCCCTAGCAGGACGGATTGGTGCGCCGCTTCATCGCGTCGTCAGTTCGCTGTATCCCGATACCAATCGTAATATCGCAGAATCTCGATATGAAGCGCAAGAGGGGGGTGTCGACGGTTCGAAGCGGTGAGGAATGGCTGGACGGGGTGGGGCGGTCAGAGTGTCTGGCCCAGTTCCGCGACCAGGCCGGCGATCCGCTGCTCGTCCCGCTTGTAGTGGGTCCACTTGCCCACGCGGGTCGCCCGGACCAGCCCCGCGCGCTGGAGTTCGGCCATATAGGCCGACACGGTGGACTGGGCCAGCCCGGCCTTCGCCTGTATGTGGCTGACGCACACACCCACCTCGGCCGGGTCGGCGATGGCCGTCTCCGTCGGGAAGTGCCGCTCGGGTTCGCGCAGCCATCGCAGCATCTGCAGCCGCATCGGGTTGGACAGCGCCCGCAGCGCGTTGACCAGGTCCGGATCCGGGGCGGTGTCTGTCATGGCTCCGGAGTATAGGCCGACACCGGTGTTTCGAGTTACGTCGATACGACCCTGGTCAGTCGGTGGCCCGGCGGCGCAGCGCCGCCTTCTTCGCGCGGTTGCCGCATGTGTCCATCGAGCACCAGCGCCGGGTGCCCGGGCGCGAGGTGTCCAGGAAGAGCGCTCCGCACGCGGCTCCGGAGCAGTCGCGCACCCGGTCCAGCGCCGGGGAGGTGACCAGGTCCAGCACGTCCCGGGCGACCAGGGCCAGGGTGGCGCGCACCGGGTCGCCGGCGTGCCAGGCCAGCTGCCCCGAGGCGGTGAGCGCGGGCACGGGCACGGCGTGTGCCGCGGCCTCGTTGACCAGGGCGCGCGCCTCCGCGTCCGGTGTCCGCCCGGCGCGGGCGGCGCCGATCAGCCGGTGGATCGCCTCGCGGAGTTCCTGGGCCGTCCCGACCAGGCCGGATGCCGCGTCGCCGGTCTCGGCGGGGCAGGGGCCGCACTGTCGTACCCAGGCGGCCAGAGCCTCGGCGTCGGGCAGTTCCTCCACGGCCTCGGCCGTGCCCCGGTGGCGCAGGGTCCGGATGAAGTCCAGGCAGGGGCGGCCCGCGCCCTGGCGGAAGCGGATGGTCGTCGGCACCCCCTCACCTTACAGGGGAACCGGTTTAACTGGTACCTTGCGGGAACCGTTCAAACCGGTTCTCCGAGAGGTGTACGTGTGTCCGCGTCCTCCGCGTCTCCCGCACCACCGACCCTGTCCCAGCGGGTGATCCTCGTCCTGGCGCTCGCCTGCGGAGTGAGTGTCTCCACCATCTACTTCCCGCAGGCGATCAGCTCGCTGATCGCGGCCGATCTGCACGTTGCGGAGGGCTCGGCGGCTCTGGTCGTCACCGCGGCCCAGTTCGGCTACGCGGGCGGCATCTTCCTGCTCGTCCCGCTCGGCGACCGGCTGCCGCACCGCCGGCTGCTCGTCACCCTGCTCGCGCTGACCGCGGCGGGCCTCGTCGTCGCCGGCGCCGCACCGACGCTGCCCGTCCTCGTCGCGGCGAGCGCGGCCACCGGCGTCACCACCGTCGTCCCGCAGATCATCATCCCGATGGCCGCCGGACTGGTTCCCGCGGACCGGCGCGGCGCCGTCACCGGCACTCTGCTCAGCGGGCTCATCGGTGGCATCCTGCTGGCCCGGACCTTCAGCGGCACCCTCGGCGAGTGGCTGGGCTGGCGCGCCCCCTACCTCGCCGCCGCGGCGCTCGTGCTCGCCCTCGCGCTGGTGCTCGCCCGTGTGGTGCCGGACACCACACCGTCGTCCACTCACCGGTATCCGGAGCTGATATCCGCCCCGCTGCGCCTCCTGCGCGAAGAACCCGACCTGCGTCGCTCCTGCCTCTACCAGGCCACCGTCTTCGCCGGCTTCAGCGCCGCCTGGACCGCGCTCACCCTGCTGGTGACCGGGCCGACGTACGGCATGGGCGCCCAGACCGTGGGCGTGCTCGGGCTCGTCGGCGCCGCGAGCATGTTCTGCACCCCGCTCGCCGGCCGCGCCGCCGACCGCCGGGGACCGGACGCCGTGACCCTGTGGTGCCTGCTCGGGGTGGTCGGCTCGGCGGCGGTGCTGCTGCCCGGCGGCATGGGCGGCGCGGCCGGGCTGGTCGTGCTGGCCGCCGGCATGCTGCTTCTCGACGTCGCCATGCAGAGCGGCCAAGTCGCCAACCAGGCACGCAACTTCGCGCTCCGGCCGGACGCGCGGGCGCGGATCAACACCGCCTACATGACGTGCGCGTTCCTCGGCGGCAGCGCCGGATCCTGGCTCGGGGTGCGGGCGTACGACCGACTGGGCTGGCCGGGTGTGTCGGGCCTGGTGGCCCTGACCGCCGTGATCGCGCTGACCCGGCACCTGACCAGGGCGCGCACGACGGCGGCACCGGCCGGGGACGCGACGGTGACGCCGAGCCGGGTGCCGTGACGGCCGGGGCGGGGGAGGGCGGGGCGGAGAGCCGGCTCCGCTCCGCGCACCCGTACCCGCCCCCGCCTCGCCGCCTCCCGCCGTCGCGCGCTCCTATCCGGCGGCCCGCGGGCGCAGGTCCACGATGCGGCGGATCTTGCCCACCGACCGCTCGAGCGACTCCGGGTCCACGATCTCCACGTCGACCGACACCCCGATGCCGTCCTTGACGGCCGCGACGATGGCCCGGGCCGCCGCCTCCCGCACCTCCGTCGGCGCGTCCGCGCGGGCCTCGGCGCGGACGGTCAGGGCGTCGAGGCGGCCCTCCCGGGTGAGACGCAGCTGGAAGTGCGGGGCCACACCGGGGGTGCGCAGCACGATCTCCTCGATCTGGGTCGGGAAGAGATTGACCCCGCGCAGGATCACCATGTCGTCGCTGCGCCCGGTGATCTTCTCCATCCGCCGGAACACCCGGGCCGTACCGGGCAGCAGCCGCGTCAGGTCCCGTGTCCGGTACCGGACGATCGGCATGGCCTCCTTGGTCAGCGAGGTGAACACCAGCTCACCCCGCTCGCCCTCCGGCAGCACCTCGCCGGTGATCGGATCCACGATTTCCGGATAGAAGTGGTCCTCCCACACATGGAGGCCGTCCTTGGTCTCCGCGCACTCCTGCGCGACACCGGGACCGATCACCTCGGACAGTCCGTATATGTCGACGGCGTCGATCGCGAACCGCTCCTCGATCTCCCGTCGCATCTGCTCGGTCCAGGGCTCGGCCCCGAAGACACCCACCCGCAGCGAGGTGGTGCGCGGGTCCACGCCCTGCCGCTCGAACTCGTCGAGCAGCGTCAGCATGTAGGAGGGGGTCACCATGATGACCGACGGTCCCAGGTCCTGGATCAGCTGTACCTGCCGGGCGGTCATGCCGCCGGACGCCGGGACGACCGTACAGCCCAGGCGCTCTGCGCCGTAGTGGGCGCCCAGGCCGCCGGTGAACAGTCCATAGCCGTACGCCACATGCACCACGTCACCCGGGCGGGCGCCGGCCGCACGCATCGACCGCGCCACCATGTCGGCCCACATGGAAAGGTCGTTGTCCGTGTAGCCGACGACCGTGGGGCGCCCTGTGGTGCCGCTGGAGGCGTGCAGCCGGCGGATCCGCTCCCGGGGCACGGCGAACATGCCGTACGGATAGTTCGCCCGGAGGTCGGCCTTGGTGGTGAAGGGGAAGCGGGCCAGGTCGGCGAGCGAACGGCAGTCCTCCGGGCGGACGCCGGCCTTGTCGAAGGACTCCCGGTAGAACGGCACGTGCGCGTACGCGTGCCGCAGCGAGGCGCGCAGCCGCTCCAGCTGCAGCGCCCGCAGCTCCTCGGGCCCGAGCCGTTCGCCCGCGTCGAGCAGGTCCGTCACATCCGCCATCGGGACGTCTCCCTTGCCAGCCGTACATTCCGGACGACCGATCATTCGGTCGATGCGTTCAGGGGTCAGTAATTCAGGCCCCTCCACCTCCAGGCAAGAGGTCTGCGGGATTTTCCGGGCGGCGTGCCCCGCCGCCCGGCCCGCGGGCAAAGGCGTTGCGGCCGGGCGGTGCGGCCCAGGAGGATCACCGCATGCCGACCTTCACCGCGGGCGACGGAACCCGGCTCGCCTACCACCTGCGGGGCGCCGGAGAGCCCCTCGCGGTTCTTCCCGGTGGCCCCCTGCGCGCCTCCGCCTACTTCGGCGATCTCGGCGGGCTGACCGCCTACCGCCGGCTGGCCCTGCTCGACCTGCGGGGCACCGGTGACTCGGCGGTGCCGGCGGACCCGGCGACATACCGCTGCGACCGGATGGTCGAGGACGTGGAGGTATGGCGGGCCCACATGGGCCTGGAGCACATGGATCTGCTCGCCCACTCGGCGGGTGCCGCCCTGGCGATGCTCTACGCGGCCCGCCACCCGCACCGGATCCGGCGGCTGCTGCTGATCACTCCCAATCCGTCCGCCCTGGGCCTGCGGGGAACGCCCGGGGACCGGCTGGCCGCGGCCCGGCTGCGCGCGGGCGAGCCGTGGTTTCCGGAGGCGTTCCCCGCCTTCCGGGCCTGGCTCGCGGGCGAGGCGGACTTCGACGACGTGTTCCTGCCGTTCTTCTACGGCCGCTGGGACGACACCGCCCGGGCGCACGCCGACGCCGAGCCGGCGCAGACCAACGAGGAGGCGGGCGAGCGCTACTTCGCGGAGGGCGCCTTCGCCCCGGACACGACCCGGGCCGCCCTCGCCGCGCTGACCGCGCCGGTCCTCGTGTACGCGGGCGGACTCGACGGCTCCCCGCGCCCCGACCTGGCCCACCGCGCCGCGCGGGCCTTCCCGAACGCCGAGGTCGCCGTCCAGCCGGGTGCCGGCCACTACCCGTGGCTGGACGACCCGGAGGCGTTCGTGAGCCGCACGGTGGACTTCCTCGCCCGGTGACGTGGTTCAGCCCGGTGACGGACTTCGGCCCGGCTGGGGGCCGTACGCCCCCAGGAACCGGTCCCGGAACGCGTCCATGGCCCGGACAGGGGCGTCCGAGGTCGGCCGCAGACCCTCGCTCCAGCCCCAGCCGGAGATCCGCGCCGGCACCTTCGGATCGCGGGCCACGAGGTCACGGGCACGTCCTTGCTGGGGCTGTGCCCCGGTGGCCGCCGCTGTGTCCCGCCGGGCACACGGCAGCAGTACGAGCAGCAGGGCGGCGAGCACGATGCCCTCGGCCGGGAGGCGCAGGAACGCGGCGGGGGTGAGGCGGTCGCGCTGGTCCGGCAGCAGCAGCGCGGCCGGGAGGAGGGCGGCGGCGAGGACGGTGCCGCCCACGGTGAGGACCTGTACGACCCGGGTGTCGCGGCGCAGGCGCCCGAGCAGGGAACGCTGCCGCCCGCCGCGATCACAGGTCCGGACGCCGCCCGTGCCCGTTCCCCTTCGCTGTCCGGCGGTCGCGCAGGCGTGCGGTCCGGCACCTGTCGGTCCTTCCGTGCGCGGCCCTCGGCCGGGGCGATGGGCCGGGCACGGAGGATCATCCGTCACCCTCCATGAAGGGGCGCGGCCGACCGTGCGCACAGAGTAGTCATCGCCGGCGGATCGGCGGTGTGGGACACCCCGACGGCGGTCGGGACACCCCGGCGGCTACGGCCGCTCCGCCGCCACCGCCACCTCCCGCGCCCACCGGTAGTCGGCCTTGCCGCTCGGGGACCGCTGGATGGTGTCCATGATCACCAGCTGGCGCGGGACCTTGTAACCGGCCAGACGGGTACGGCAGTGCCGCTGGATGTCGGCCAGCGAGAGGCCCGGCGCGCCCGCGCGCAGCTGCACCACGGCCGCCACATGGTTGCCCCACCTGGCGTCCGGCACGCCGGCGACCAGCGCGTCGTACACATCCGGATGCGCCTTGAGCGCCTGCTCGACCTCCTCCGGGTACACCTTCTCGCCGCCGGTGTTGATGCACTGCGAGCCCCGGCCCAGGACGGTGACCACGCCGTCCGTGTCGACCGTCGCCATGTCGCCCAGCAGTACCCAGCGCCGCCCGTCCTTCTCGAAGAACGTCTCGGCGGATTTCACCGGGTCGTTGTAGTAGCCGAGCGGCACATGGCCGCACTGCGCGACCCGGCCGATCTCGCCGGGCCCGACCGGCTCGTGCGTCGCCGGGTCGACCACGCGGGTGCGGGAGTTGACCCGGATGCGGAAGCCGCGCTCGGGGCCCGAGTCCTCGGTCGCGGTGCCGTTGAAGCCGGACTCGGAGGAGCCGAAGTTGTTCAGCAGCAGGGCGTTCGGGACCAGTGCGCGGAACTGCCGGCGCACCGTCTCCGACATGATCGCGCCCGAGGAGGAGACGCTGAACAGGGCCGAGCAGTCGGTCCCCCTCAGCGGTCCGCTCAGCGCGTCGATCAGCGGCCGGAGCATCGCGTCGCCGACCAGCGACATGCTGGTGACCTTCTCCCGCTCCACGGTCCGCAGCACCTCCTCCGGCACGAACTTGCGGTGCAGGACGACCCGTTGGCCGAAGTTGAAGCCGATGAACGCGGTGAGCGTCGACGTGCCGTGCATCAGCGGGGGAGTGGGGAAGAAGGTGATCCCGGAGCCGCCCGCGGCGACCCGCTCGGCCAGCTCCTCCGGTGCCTTCACCGGCTCCCCGGTCGGCGCCCCGCCGCCGAGGCCGGCGAAGAACAGGTCCTCCTGACGCCACATCACCCCCTTGGGCATGCCCGTCGTACCGCCCGTGTAGATGATGAACTGGTCGTCCCCCGAGCGCGCGGGAAAGCCCCGCCCGGGCGACCCGGCGGCCTCCGCCGCGGCGAACGGCACCGCCCCCGGCACCTCCGCCGGACCCGCGCCCACCCGCAGCAGATGCCGCAGCCCCGGCGCCTGCGGCAGCGCCCCCGCGACCCGGTCCCCGAACTCCGCGTCGAAGGCCAGCGCGACCAGGTCCGCGTCCCGGTAGAGGTACACCAACTCCTCTTCGACGTAGCGGTAGTTGACGTTCACCGGGACGATCCTGGCCTTCAGGCAGCCCAGGACCGTCTGCAGGTACTCGACCCCGTTGTACAGGTGGAGCCCGAGGTGCTCACCGGGTCGTATGCCGCTGTCGACGAGGTGGTGCGCGACGCGGTTGGTGGCGGCGTCCAGCTCGGCGTACGTCAGCCGGCGCTCCGCGCCCGTGCCGGGATGGTCGACGTACACGAGCGCCTCGCGGTCCGGAACCACGTCGACGACCGACTCGAACAGGTCGGCAAGGTTGTACTCCACCGCTCCTCCTGACCTCTCACGGCCTGGCGATCCACCGGTTCGCCGGTCATCAGAGCAAAGGGCGCATCAACTGGGAAGGGTCCGCGCAAGGAAATCTGACTGACTGTCAGAAAACCCTTGAAGTGCCTCACCGCCTCCTGCAACCTGTTCTCGTTCTTACCGAGGGGAGATGGGCGATGGGCGGGACGGAACACCTCACCGTGCAGCGTGAAGGCGCCACTTTGGTGCTCACGCTCAACAGGCCCCAAGCGAAGAACGCGCTCTCGCTTCCGATGCTCGTCGGCCTGTACGACGGCTGGACCGAGGCCGACGAGGACGACGCGATCCGCTCGATCGTGCTCACCGGGGCCGGGGGTGCCTTCTGCGCGGGCATGGACCTCAAGGCGCTGGCCGGTGACGGCATGGCGGGGCAGCACTACCGCGACCGGCTCAAGGCCGACCCCGATCTGCACTGGAAGGCCATGCTGCGCCACCACCGCCCCCGCAAACCGGTGATCGCCGCCGTCGAGGGGTACTGCGTGGCCGGCGGAACCGAGATCCTCCAGGGCACCGACATCCGGGTCGCGGGCGCGTCCGCGACCTTCGGCCTGTTCGAGGTCAGGCGCGGCCTGTTCCCGATCGGCGGCTCCACCGTCCGCCTCCAGCGCCAGATCCCGCGCACCCACGCCCTGGAGATGCTGCTCACCGGACGGCCGTACAGTGCCGAGGAGGCCGGCGCCATCGGGCTGATCGGACACGTCGTCCCCGACGGCGCCGCGCTCGCCAAGGCGCTGGAGATCGCCGAGCAGATCAACGCCTGCGGGCCGCTCGCCGTGGAGGCCGTCAAGGCGTCGGTCTACGAGACCGCCGAGATGACCGAGACCGACGGGCTCGCCGCCGAACTCGCCCGCGGCTGGCCCGTCTTCGACACCGCCGACGCGAAGGAGGGCGCCCGCGCCTTCGCGGAGAAGCGGCGCCCCGTCTACAGACGCGCGTAGCGCAGCGCCGGCTCAGGCCGGTGCGGACACCGCGGGCCGTGTGTGGCTGGTCGCACCCCGCGGCGGAGCCGCACATCGGCACAGCCCCGCGCCCCTTCGGGGCGCGACCTCGCCGACCTTCCCCAAGGAGGCAAGCCCCGATGCCCGAAGTCCTCAAAGCCCCTCTCGTGGTCGAGTTCCCCTTCACCCGGTCCCTCGGCCCCGTCCAGAGCGCCTTCCTCACCGGACTGCGCGAACGTGTCGTGCTCGGAGTGAAGACCACCGACGGGCGCACCCTCGTCCCGCCCGTGGAGTACGACCCCGTCACCTCCGAGGAGATCCGCGACCTCGTCGAGGTCGCCCCGACGGGCACGGTCACCACGTGGGCCTGGAATCACGAGCCCCGCCGCGGCCAGCCCCTCGCCACAGCCTTCGCCTGGGTCCTCGTCCGGCTCGACGGCGCCGACACCGCCCTGCTGCACGCCCTCGACGCACCCGGCCCCGACGCCGTGCACACCGGCATGCGGGTACGGATCCGCTGGGCCGGGGAACGCACCGGCGCCATCACCGACATCGCGTGCTTCGAGCCGTACGACGGAGAACCCGAACAACCGGGCGGCCACAACGGCGAGTTCGAGGACCCACTCACCGGAATCGTCGCCCCCGCCCGGCTCGACTACAGCTACTCGCCCGGCCGTGCCCAGTCCGACTACATCAACGCCCTCTCCGAACAGCGAACCGTCGGCGAGCGCTGCCCCTCCTGCCGCAAGGTGTACATCCCGCCGAGGGGTGCGTGTCCCACATGTGGCGTGGCCACAGCCGAACAGGTCGAGGTGGGTCCCCGGGGCACAGTGACCACCTTCTGCATCGTCAACATCAAGGCGAAGAACCTCGACATCGACGTCCCCTACGTCTACGCGCACATCGCCCTCGACGGTGCCGACCTCGCCCTGCACGCCCGGATCGGCGGCATCCCCTACGACCAGGTGCGCATGGGCCTGCGCGTCGAGCCGGTGTGGACCGAGGGCGCCCGCTACCCCGACCACTACCGGCCCACCGGCGAACCCGACGCGGACTACGAGACGTACAAGGAGCTGCTGTGACCAGCGAGGAAGCCCCCGGCCCCCGGGACATCGCCGTCGTCGCCTTCGCACAGACCGACCACCGGCGCTCCACCGAGGAGTCCTCCGAGGTCGAGATGCTCATGCCGGTCCTGCACGACGTCCTGGCGCAGACCGGCCTGAAAGCCGCCGACATCGGCTTCACCTGCTCCGGCTCCAGCGACTACCTCGCCGGCCGCGCCTTCTCCTTCACCCTCGCCCTCGACGGCGTCGGCGCCTGGCCGCCGATCTCCGAGTCGCACGTCGAGATGGACGGCGCCTGGGCACTGTACGAGGCGTGGACCAAGCTGCTGACCGGAGACGCCGACACCGCGCTGGTCTACTCCTACGGCAAGTGCTCACCGGGCTCGGTACGGGACGTGCTCACCCGCCAGCTCGACCCCTACTACGTCGCCCCGCTGTGGCCCGACGCGGTCGCCCTCGCCGCCCTCCAGGCGCAGGCCCTCATCGACGCCGGGCACACCGACGAACCGGCCCTCGCCGCCGTCGGCGCCCGCAGCCGCGCCGACGCCGGCGCCAACCCCCACGCCCAGCTCAAGGGCCGGGTACCGCAGGGCGACTACGTCGTACGGCCGCTGCGCACCGGCGACTGCCCGCCCGTCGGCGACGGCGCCGCCGCCGTCGTCCTCGCGGCGGGGGAGCGGGCCCGGCAGCTGTGTGAGCGGCCCGCCTGGATCCGCGGCATCGACCACCGCGTCGAGGCCCACTCCCTGGGCGTGCGCGACCTCACCGACTCGCCCTCCACCCGGCTCGCCGCCGAGCGGGCGGGCGCCTTCGAACGACCCGTCGACACCGCCGAGCTGCACGCGCCGTTCAGCGCACAGGAGGTGCTCCTGCGCCGGGCCCTCCGCCTGGACGACAGCGTCCGCGTCAACCCCTCCGGCGGCGCCCTCGCCGCCAACCCGGTCATGGCCGCCGGGCTCATCCGCATCGGTGAGGCCGCCGCCCGCATCCACCGCGGCGAGTCCCACCGCGCCCTCGCCCACGCCACCTCAGGACCCTGCCTCCAGCAGAACCTGGTCGCCGTACTCGAAGGGGATCCCCGATGAGCAAGGAGCCCGTGGCCGTCACCGGGATCGGCCAGACCAAGCACGTGGCCGCCCGCCGGGACGTGTCGATCGCCGGACTCGTCCGCGAGGCCGCGGGGCGAGCCCTCGCCGACGCCGAGCTGACCTGGGCGGACATCGACGCCGTCGTCATCGGCAAGGCGCCCGACTTCTTCGAGGGCGTGATGATGCCCGAGCTGTACCTCGCCGACGCCCTCGGCGCGGTCGGCAAACCCCTGCTGCGGGTGCACACCGCGGGCTCGGTCGGCGGGTCCACCGCGCTCGTCGCCGCGGGCCTGGTCGCCGCACGCGTCCACGGCACGGTCCTCACCCTCGCCTTCGAAAAGCAGTCCGAGTCCAACGCCATGTGGGGCCTGTCCCTGCCGGTTCCCTTCCAGCAGCCCCTGCTCGCCGGAGCCGGCGGCTTCTTCGCCCCCCATGTCCGCGCCTACATGCGGCGCAGCGGCGCCCCCGACACCATCGGCGCCCTCGTCGCCCACAAGGACCGGCGCAACGCCCTGAAGAACCCCTACGCCCATCTGCACGAGCACGACATCACCCTGGAGAAGGTTTTGGCGTCACCCATGTTGTGGGACCCCATTCGCTACTCCGAGACCTGCCCGTCGTCCGACGGCGCCTGCGCCATGGTCCTCACCGACCGTGCCGGGGCCGCCCGCGCGCCCCGGCCGCCCGCCTGGCTGCTCGGCGGCGCCATGCGCAGCGAACCCACCCTGTTCGCGGGCAAGGACTTCGTCTCCCCGCAGGCCGGCAAGGACTGCGCCGCCGACGTCTACCGGCAGGCCGGCATCGCCGACCCGCGCCGGGACATCGACGCCGTCGAGATGTATGTGCCGTTCTCCTGGTACGAGCCCATGTGGCTGGAGAACCTGGGCTTCGCCGCGGAGGGCGAGGGCTGGAAACTCACCGAGTCCGGGGTGACCGAACTCGACGGCGACCTGCCGGTCAACATGTCGGGCGGGGTGCTGTCCACCAACCCCATCGGCGCCTCCGGCATGATCCGGTTCGCCGAGGCCGCCCTCCAGGTGCGCGGCCAGGCCGGGGAACACCAGGTGGAGCGGGCCCGCAGGGTGCTCGGCCACGCCTACGGCGGCGGCTCGCAGTTCTTCTCCATGTGGCTCGTGGGCTCCGAGCCCCCCGACGCCTGACGGTCACGCCCGGAACTCCGGGCGTACCGCCGGAAACGTCGTCCCCATGTGCCCTGTCCGCCATGGCGACCGGTCGCTAGGCTGGCCCGCGGACGACGAACCGGGAGGAGCACGGACGTGGCCGAGACCACCACCCAGCAGCAGCCGCTCGTGGGCTGGGACAAGCCGGAGCTGGACCTCAGCGAGGCCGAGTGGCAGTCAAGCAGCCGAGGTCTGGGCGATGTCCAGATCGCCTTCGTCGAAGGCTTCATCGCGATGCGCAACAGCGGCCGGCCGGAGAGCCCCTCCCTGATCTTCACCCCCGCCGAATGGGGTGCCTTCGTCTCCGGCGCGCGGGAGGGCGAGTTCGACCTCACCTGAACCGGGGGTGTTCCGGCCGGATTTCCGGACACGCGACCAGCAGCGCCCCGCGGGGACCGGTCCTGAGCGAGGCTGGCCCCAGCAAAGGGGAAGGTCGTGTTCCGGAGGTGAGGAAGGATGAGCGCTGCGCCGGTCATCGCCGCGGTCGACGGTTCCGCGGACAGCCTGCGCGCCCTGGACTGGGCCCTGGACGCCGCCCGCCGCCGCGCGGCACCGCTGCGCGTGGTGCACGTACGGCAGTACGCGGCCTGGGGCCAGGCCGACGTGCTGGTCGCCGGGCCGCCCGACGCGGAGGGCGACCCGGTGCTCGACGAGGTCCGCACCCGGATCGCGGACCGCGCCGGGGAACCGGCCGTGGAGTACGTCGCCCTGGAGGGCGTACCGGGTGCCGTCCTGCCCGAACTGGGCGGTGACGCCCAGCTGTTGGTGCTCGGCTCCCGGGGCCGCGGCGGCTTCGCGAGCCTGCTGCTCGGCTCCAACGGCCTCGCCGCCGCCCGGGACGCCGAGTGCCCGGTGGTCGTCGTACCCCGGCCCGGCCGTGAGGTGCACGGGGAGGGTCCCGCCGAGCCCGGGCCCCGGGTGGTCGTCGGCCTGCACGCCGACAGCCCGGACGAGAGCGTCCTCGCCTTCGCCTTCGCCGAGGCCGCCCTGCGTGACGCCCGGCTCCAGGTGATCGCCGCCTACCCGTGGCCGGTGCAGGCGTGGTCCGCCCCCGGCCAGCTGGTGCCGCAACTGGTCGACCAGAAGGCCGTGGAGACCGAGACCCGCACCCTCGCCGACGGCTTCCTCGCCCCGCACCGCGAACGGCACCCCGAGGTCCGCGCCGACACCGAGGCGCTGCCCGGCGACGCGGCCGGCCACCTCGTCGCCGCCTCCCGGGACGCAGACCTGGTCGTCGTCGGCCGGCACCGGCGACGGCTGCTCGCCCCGGCACGCATGATGGGCTCCGTCACCCAGGCCGTGCTGCTGCACGCGGCGAGCCCGATCGCGGTGATCCCGCCGGTCCCGCCGGAGGAGTGAGACACGGGGGAGCCGGACCGAGGGCCGAGTCGGCGTAGCAGACCTCCCCCCGCTCCGCAATGCGTCCGACGGCGACCGACCCCCCGACGGCTGTGGTGCGCGACGCCATGGCGGCCGAACACACCCGAACCTATGGTTCCGGCACCCCCGGCACCCCCCTCGCGCGGGAGCGGCCGGGACGTGTGTCCACCGAAGGAGCCGCCATGCCACAGCCCTGGTCCAGCAAGGCACCCGGAGCGCCACCGCGGGCCCGTCGCCTGCCCCGTCTGCTGCCCCGCCTTCTCGCCGTCGTCGCCGTCCTCCTCGGCACCGTGCTCACCGGGCCCGCGCCCGCCGCCCGCGCCGCCGTCACGCTCACCAGGGTGAGCGACTTCGGGTCCAATCCGGGCGCCCTCACCATGTACGTGTACCGGCCCGCCGCCCTGCCGGCCCACCCGCCGGTGGTCGTCGCCCTGCACGGCTGCACACAGAGCGCCCAGGTCTACGCCGACAACTCCGGCCTGCCGCAACTCGCCGACCGCGACGGCTTCCTGCTGGTGCTCGCGGAGACCGGCACCGCCAACAACCCGAGCAAGTGCTTCAACTGGTTCCAGGCCGCCGACAACCGGCGCGGACAGGGCGAGGCCCTGTCCGTCCGGCAGATGGTGAGCCACGCCGTCACCGCCTACGACGCCGACCCGCGGCGCGTCCACGTCACCGGACTGTCCGCCGGCGGCGCCATGACCGCGGTCATGCTCGCCGCCTACCCCGACGTCTTCTCCGCGGGCGCGGTCGTCGCCGGCCTGCCCTACGACTGCACCCGGGACAACAGCCCCTACGCCTGCATGAACCCCGGCGTCGACCTGAGCCCGGCCGACTGGGCCCAGCGGGTGCGCGACGCCTACCCGGCGTACACCGGGCCGTGGCCGCGGACAGCCATCTGGTACGGCGACCAGGACACCACCGTCGCACCGCGCAACGCGACCGAACTGCGCGACCAGTGGACGGCACTGCACGGCCTGCCCCAGACGCCCACCCGGACCACGACCATCGGGCCGGACGCCACCCGGCAGGACCAGTACCTGGCCGCCGACGGCACGGTCGCCGTCGAGGTCGACCGCGTCCCCGGCATCGGCCACGGCACCCCGGTCGACCCCGGCACCGGCGGCGAGCAGTGCGGCGCCACCGGCGCCCCGTACTTCCTCGACTCGATCTGCTCCAGCCGCTGGATCGCCCGCTTCTTCGGCCTGGACACCTCCGACCCGGGCGACCCGGACCCGGGCGGCGGCACCGCCGCCTGCTGGACGGCCAGCAACTACGCCCACGTACAGGCAGGACGGGCCACCACCAGCGGCGGCTCCACCTACGCCACCGGCTCCCACCAGAACATGGGCCTGTACAACACGTTCGTCACCCACACCCTGAAGGAGTCGCCCACGGGCTACTTCACCCTCGCCGACACCGGCTGCCCCTGACAGCGGCTCAGCGGCCGGGAATCCGGGCCGCCATGGTGGCCGA
The DNA here is from genome assembly GCF_040645635.1 of Streptomyces sp. NPDC046727. Lineage (NCBI taxonomy): Bacteria > Bacillati > Actinomycetota > Actinomycetes > Kitasatosporales > Streptomycetaceae > Streptomyces > Streptomyces sp. NPDC046727. The sequence continues at coordinate 104,908 of NZ_JBEYYR010000008.1, read as the reverse complement.
GCCCCCCGAACGGGCCGTCATCATGGCGGCCCCACACATGTTCGCAGCCCCCACACCGCCCCTAGCCTCCAGCGCGTCCCCAACCCGTCGGAGGAACCGCATGCGTCCCCACCCCACATCACCGCCCGGCCGGCCGACCCGGCGTACCGTACTGGGCGCGCTGTCGCTCGCCGCCGTCTGCTCGCTCCTGGTCACCCCGGCCACCGCGGCACCCACCGGCCCGGGGACCCCCGACGCCCACTGCGCCGGCCGTGCCCGGCTGCACGTGCCCGGCGCGGCACACCAGCAGGCCGACTGCCTGGACGAGCTGACCACGGCCGGGACCGTGGCCACCGGCCACACCGACCCGGCCGACTACGCCGGACTCACGCCCCGGGACCTCCCCACACCCAGCGGGGTCCCCGGCATCCAGATCGACGGCTACTTCCCGGACACCTCCGCCACCAACACCAACCACGGCTGGCACCACGACGCCCAGTTCGTCATCCGGCTGCCCGACCACTGGAACGGCGGCCTGGTGGTCGCCGGCACCCCGGGCAACCGCGAGCAGTACGCGAACGACCGGGCCATCGCCGACTGGGTGCTCGCCCGCGGCTACGCCTACGCCGCCACCGACAAGGGCAACACCGGCACGGCCTTCCACCGCGACGGCCGCCGTCCCGGCGACGCCATCGCCGAATGGAACACCCGCCTCACCCAGCTCACCCGCGCCGCCCGCACCGTCGTCACCCAGCGCTACCACCGGCCCCCGGCCCGCACCCTCGCCACCGGCATGTCCAACGGCGGCTACCTGGTGCGCTGGCAGCTGGAGCACCACCCCGAGCTGTACGACGGCGGAGTCGACTGGGAGGGCACCCTCTGGCGCGCCGACGGCCCCAACCCGCTCACCTCCCTGCCGGCCGCCCTGCGCCACTACCCCGCCTACGCCGCCGGCGGCCCCGGAGCCACCGAGGCCGAGGCCGCGCTGCACCGCGCCGGCTTCCCGGCCGGCTCCGAGTTCCTGTGGCCGTACCACCACCAGGTGTACTGGGACCTCACCCAGCGGATCTACCGCGAGGAACTCGATCCCGGCTACGACGGGGACACCGAGGCCGGCACCCCGTTCTGTGTCTCCGGCACCCCCGCCTGCGACGCCGACTACGCCTACCCGGCCCGGCCCGCCGCAGTCCACCGGGCGGTGGAGCGCATCGCCCTGACCGGACGCATCGGCAAGCCCCTGATCACCCTCCAGGGCACCCTCGACGTGCTGCTGCCGATCAGCGAGGACGCCGACGTCTACGCGCGCATGGTCCACCAGGCCGGCCGCGGCTCCCTGCTGCGCTACTACCGCATCGAGGACGGCACCCACACCGACTCACTGGCCGACGCCTTCCCCGACCGGCTCCGCCCGATGGTGCCCTGCCACCGCTCCGCGTTCACCGCCCTGGAACGGTGGATCACCGAAGAGGTCCGCCCACCCGCCGACCACACGGTCGCCCGCCCGGCCGGCGCGGACCCGGCGACCCTGCTCACCAGCTGCCCCCTGCGGTAGACGATCTTTCGGGTGCCCGCAGGTCACCCCTCGGAGCACGGGCACGTACCATGGCCGCATGTCGTTCCTCCGCCGCCGCAGCGCGACCCCTGCCGGACCCGACTTCGACGTGCTGGCCATGGACCCGGGCGACTGGCCGGGCAACCTCGGCGCGGGCCTGCTGCCCGCCCCCGACGGCACCTGCCAGGGTGTCTTCCTGCGCTACGACCTGTTCGGCGGACGCGGCCCCGCCATGATCATCGGCAATCTCCCGGAGGGCTCCCCGGCCCGCGAGGTCGCCGAGGGCGAGATCCCCTTCGAGGTCGGCCAGCTGCTGCTGGCGCTGGAGAACGACGAGGAGGTCACCGTCGTCGGCACCGAGGACACGCCGGTGCTCCAGGGCGACAACCTCCTCATCGTGCGGCGGCTGAAGCTCTCCGAGAGCCGGATCTCCTGCGTCCAGTTCGACCGCAGCGACGGCGTCCTCGTGACCATCGCCGCCTGGGACCGCCCCATCACGGACGACCTGTACGCCCTGCTGAAGCCGCTCCCGGCGGAGCTTTTCCAGCAGGGCTGAGGAGACACCGCCCGCGGCTAGCGGGCCGAGCCTTCGAGCGTCACGTCGGCGGACCGGACGAACGCGACCCGGTGGCCGTACTGGATCTCGTAGTACAGCTCCTTGCCCACCACGACCCGGTGCGAGTCGGGGGTGAAGGTGACCGCGTAGTAGTACTCGCCCGGTACCTCGTCACCGACCACGTACTTCTGCCCGGCCGGGATCGTGTAGGGCAGCGCCACCACCGACTGGGCGGGGACGCCCGCCGGGTAGGCCTCCTTCTCCGGGTACGCGCGGCCGTACACCGGGACGCTCGCCAGTCCGTCCCTCGGGGTCACCACCAGGCCCCTCGCCGGTACCGCCGCAGGCTCCTTCGGCGGGTTGCGGAACCAGGCCTTCTGTCCGAGGTACCAGATGGCCGTCCAGTCGCCCCAGCGGTCGGCGACCGCGTACTGCTGACCGGTGGAGACCCGCGAGGACAGATCGTTCACCCCGTCGGTCGGGTCCGTCTTCAGACCGATGTCCTTGATCAGCGGGGCGGTCTCGTCGTGGTCCGTGCGCAGCCGCACCTCGCTGGAGCCGTGCGCCGTGCAGGGCTCGCCCCGGGTGGTGCAGCCCGTGTACACCGGCTGGTTCGAGGCGTAGTCCGGCAGGATCGTCACCACTGCGGAGTGCGGGCCGGCCGTGCGGTGGAACGGGTGGCCCAGCAGCCGGAAGTAGTGCCGCCAGTCCCAGTACGGGCCGGGGTCGGTGTGCATGCCCGGGATGGTGGAGGCGGTCGGCCCGGGCACATTGTCGTGGCCCAGGATGTGCTGCCGGTCCAGCGGGATGTCGTACGTCCGGGCCAGATACCGCACCAGCCGTGCCGAGGACCGGTACATCGCCTCCGTGTACCAGGCGTCCGGTTGGGCGAGGAAGCCCTCGTGCTCGATGCCGACCGACTTCGCGTTGACGTACCAGTTGCCCGCGTGCCAGGCGACGTCCTTCGCCTTGACGTGCTGGGCGATCAGACCGTCCGTCGACCGGATCGTGTAGTTCCACGACACATAGGTGGGGTCCTGGATGAGCTTCATGACCCCGTCCCAGGAGCCCTCCGTGTCATGGATGACGATGTACTTGATGCTCTGTGAGGCCGGGCGGTCGCCGAGGTCGTGGTTGCCGTAGTCGTTGTCCCCGAATTCGGAGTACGGCGCCGGGACCGACTCGCAGGACACTGACTTCGGGCATTCGGTGCCCTCCGTGGGCAGCGTGCGCAACCCGGCCCGCTCCAGCTGGGCGGTGTCGGCGGTCAGCCCCGGCTCGGCGGCCAGGGTCACCAGCTGGCCGTCGTCCGTGGTGCGTTCCTCGCCGGTGCGCAGCACGTCGTACACGTCGTCGGCGTACGTGGCGGCGGTCGCCGTGTCGTCGGCGCCGGAGAACCGGGCCACCGCGCCGTACCAGTCGGCCGGGTCGGCGCTCGGCGGCTCGCCCAGCTCCTTCTGCGCGGCGGCGAGCAGAGCGGCGCCGCCGGCCACGTTCGCCGCCGGGTCGGTGCGCAGCTCGGCGGCCGGGATGCCGGTCAGCTCCGCGGCCCTCGGCAGCGTCCTCAGGCGGGCCGGAACCGCGGAATCCGCCGGCGCCTCGACGGTCGGGTGCAGCGCGGCACGGGCGGTGTCGCCGCGGGCGTCCTCCGTCCCTTCGGTGAAGTGCTCGGCCGTGGCGATCGCGGTCCGGGCGTCGGTGAGGTGCATCGGGCCGTAGCCGCCGGTCACACTGGGCGCGCCCCCGTGCCGGTCCCAGCGTGACTGCAGATAGGAGACGGCCAGCAGAACGCTCTGCGGCACGTGGTAGTCGGCCGCCGCCGTGGCGAACGCCTGCTGGAGCCGGTTCGCCGAGAAGTCCGTGGCGGTGTGGGCCGGGGCCGCGCCGAGCAGGGGCAGCAGCAGAGCCGCGGAGGCGAGCGGGACGGCGGTCCGCCGCAGACGTCTGTGGCCGGGTGTGGACGTGGGGTCGGTGGCGGATCCTCGCAATGCGGCCTCCTGTGACGGGCGGAGCGTGGCGGGGCGTGCGGCGCCGAGCTGGGTCAGTGGTACCGGCTTGCCGACGATCCGTCAATGATGCCTACACAGAGGCGATTTCCCACGTCACGGAGGGGTTCCGGCGAGTTTCGCGGCGGCGGTGCGCGGGCCTGCGGGGCGTCACAGGCGTACACCAGTGCCCACGCTGGATGTTCCGTCGAACGGGCCTGTGTAACGGTCCCGGACACGAGGATCCGCGGTGCGCCGCCGCTCAGGGCGCACCGCGGAGCCGTCGTCCCCGTCAGCGAGTGCCGACCGCCGCACGGACGGCCCTTCGGGCCATCTGGCAGTCGTCGTGCAGCCGCCTGAGCAGCAGCCGCTGTTCCTCGCCGGACGGCGCAGCACCCGGGTGGGCCAGGCCCGGTGCCGCCGGGGCCGCATCGTGCATCGAACGCTGCACGGCCGTCTCGTAGGTGCGGATCTCCCGGGTCAGCAGGAGCATCAGGTTCACCAGGAAGGCGTCCCGGGAGGCCGGGCCCGCCGACTGGGCGATCTGGCTGATCTGCCGCCGGGCCACCGGCGCGTCCCCGAGGACCAGCCACAGCGTCGCCAGGTCGTACCCCGGCAGATACCAGCCCGCGTGCTCCCAGTCCACCAGCACTGGACCGGCCGGTGAGAGCAGGATGTTCGAGAGCAGGGCATCGCCGTGGCAGAACTGGAGCATGCCGTGCCGGCCCACCTCATGGGCGATGCCGTGCAGCAGCTTCTGCAGGTCACCGAGGTCCCGGTCGGTGAGCAGGCCCAGCTCGTGGTACCGGGAGATCCGGGCCGCGTAGTCCAGCGGCATGTCGAACGTGCCCGCCGGGGGCCGCCAGGCGTTCACCCGGCAGATCGCGCCGAGCGCGGTCCGGATGTCCGCGCGGGGCGGCGCCTCCGTGGGATGCCGCTGGAACGCCGCCGTCCGGCCCGGCATCCGCTCGATCACCAGCGTGCAGTTGTCCGGGTCCGCCGCGATCAGCCTCGGCACCCGGACCGGCGGCCGGTGCCGGACGAACGAGCGGTATGCGGCTATTTCGTGGCGGCTCCGCTCCGCCCAGGCGGGCGAGTGGTCCAGGAGGCACTTGGCGACGGCCGTGCTGCGCCCCGTCGTCCCGACGAGGAGGACGGACCGTCCGCTGCGCCGCAGGACCTGCACCGGGGCGAACTCCGGGCAGATCCGGTGCACCGCGGCGAGCGCGGTGCGCAGCTGCGCGCCCTGAGGGCCGGACAGGTCGAGTCTCCCGCTGAGCGGTTGGCTCCCCGGCTGGCCCGGGACCCGCCGGGGCCGGCCCGCGCCCAGCACGGGACCGCCCGGACGCGCCACCGGGTCGAGATACGGCCCGCCGCCCGCCGGGCGGGAGCGCAGCGGCCGGGGCGGGGCGGACACGGAGGACGATGCTGCGTACATGGGAGAACAGATCCCTTCGTGTGCCTGCTGTGCCTGCCTGTACGTCCGCGCTTCGAACCGGTGCTCCGGGGTGCCTGCCCCGTGAGCGTGGTTTCGAGAGCGTGCGCCCACCCGGCCCGGTCGCCCGGGTACACCCTGGGGAATGTGCCCGGCGTACGCGGCCATACGGCCGTCATATGCAGGTGGCGACCGGGTCGGGGTGGCTCGTTCCTACCTGACACCCGATGACCGGTGGCACACCATCTGGCGGACCCTGGCGAACCGTGGCGAATAGTCGCCCGGCAACCTCCACCGGGCTACTGTCAACTCAGCCGAGAACCTGGGGGCTTGACGTGAGCGGACAACCCAACACCCGCCTGGCGGACCTGTTCGGCCTGGCCGGCTGGTCCAAGGGCGAACTCGCGAGACTGGTCAACCGGCAGGCGGCGGCCATGGGCCACCCCCAGCTGTCGACCGACACCTCCCGGGTGCGGCGGTGGATCGACATGGGAGAGATCCCGCGCGATCCCGTGCCGCGGGTGCTGGCGGCTCTGTTCACCGAGCGTCTCGGCCGTGTCGTGACCATCGAGGACCTAGGTCTGGTGCGGCACGGGCGTGCGGGGAAACGGCAGGCCGACGGGATCGAGGAACATCCCGACGGAGTGCCGTGGGCGCCCGAACGGACCGCCGCGGTCCTCACCGAATTCACGGGAATGGACCTCATGCTCAACCGACGCGGCTTGGTGGGCGCGGGTGCCGCGCTCGCCGCGGGATCCACACTCAGCAGCGCCATGTACGACTGGCTGCACACCGACCCGGCCCTGCGGGCCGACGCCCCTGTTCTCGACGACCCTCTGCACGCCGACCCCGCCGGGTTCGACCGGTACGAGGCCGCCCCCATCGGATCGCAGGAGATCGAGGAGCTGGAGCGCTCGGTCGAGGTGTTCCGCGCCTGGGACGCGGCCCGTGGCGGCGGGCTGCAGCGCAAGGCGGTCGTGGGCCAGCTCAACGAGGTGGGCGGCATGCTCGCCTACCACCATCCCCCCCATCTCCAGCGGCGCCTGTGGGGCGTCGCCGCCAACCTCGCCGTCCTCGCGGGCTGGATGTCGCACGACGTCGGCCTGGAGCCCACGGCGCAGAAGTACTTCGTCATCGCCGCCCACGCCGCACGTGAGGGCGGAGACCGGCCGCGGGCCGGTGAGGCGCTGTCCCGGGCGGCCCGTCAGATGGTGCACCTCGGCCGGCCGGACGACGCCCTGGACCTGATGAAGCTCGCCCAGTCCGGCGCCGGCGACCGTCTGCAGCCGCGTACGAAGGCGATGTTCCACACCATCGAGGCCTGGGCGCAGGCGTCGATGGGCAAGGGCCAGGCGATGCGCCGGACGCTCGGCCGGGCGGAGGACCTCTTCGTGTCCGACCGGCAGGACGTCGAGCAGCCCGACTGGATGCAGACCTTCAAGGACGAGGACCTGTACGGCATGCAGGCGCTCGCCTACCGCACCCTGGCGGAGTTCGACCCGGGCGCGGCCGCGCACGCCCAGCACTACGCGGAGAAGGCGCTCTCCCTGCGCGTCGACGGACGGGAGCGGTCGAAGATCTTCGACCATCTGTCCATGGCGTCGGCCTGCTTCATCGCCGACGACCCCGAACAGGCCGACCGTTACGCACGGCTGGCCCTGATGTCCATGGGCTCGAACTCCTCGCGCCGCACCTGGGACCGGCTGCGCCAGATGTACCGGCTGACCGCGGAGTACGCCGGCTACCCGAAGATCCACCAGCTGCGGGAGGAGATCAGGCTCGCCCTGCCCAAGCCGAGGGCCAAGGCGGACGGCAACAGCGCACAGGCATAGGGGGCCTGTGCGCTGTCCGACCTCGACGGGTCCCTCGACCCGGACGGGTCAGTTCATGCCGTGACCTTGGCGACGAGGACACACGCGTCGTCCTCGCGCCCCGCTCCGCCGAACTCCTCGACGACCGTTCGCACACAGTCCTGCGCGGTGCGCGCCGCGCCGAACCGTGGGGCGAGGCCGAGAAGCCGGTCCACAGCCGCTGTCCTGCTGTGGCCCGACATCAGCCCGTCGGTGTGGAGGAGGAGCAGGTCGCCCGGTCGCAGAGCGACGACGGACTGCCCGTAGACGGCGCCCGAGGAGGCGCCGAGGAGGACGCCGTCCGGTGTGTCCAGCATGCGCCCCGTCCCGTCGCGGAACAGCAGCGGGGCGGGGTGTCCTGCCTGGGCCCAGACCAGGGTGCGGGTCTCGGGCCGGTAGCGGCAGCAGACGGCGCTGCCGAGGGCGGGCTGCACGGTGGTGTCGAGTAACTGGTTGAGCATGGCGAGCAGCCGGCCGGGGTCCGAGCCGGCCATCGCCATGCCGCGTACGGCGCCGAGCAGCATCGCCATGCCGGAGGCGACGGCCACGCCCTGCCCGGTGAGATCGCCGACGCTGAGCAGGGTCTGGCCGTCGGACAGCTCCAGCGCGTCGTACCAGTCCCCGCCGATCGGCGCGGGGGTGTCCGCGGGGAGCCGGTGGGCGGCCAGGTCCAGGGTCTGCGGTCCCCGGTGCGGGAGCCGCAGGGAGCCGCGCCATGGCGGTAGCACGGCTTCCTGCAGCTCTACCGCGATCCGGTGCTCGGTCTGCTCCTGCCGGCGGTGGTGGTGCAGCGAGTCACGGGTCTCGCGCACCGTCCGCTGGCTGCGGCGCAGTTCGCTGACGTCGCGGAGCACGGCCCACATGGAGGTCGTGCCGCCGTCGGCGCCGAGCACGGGTTCGCCCATCATGTGCACCGTCCGCACGGAGCCTCCGGGCCGTACGACACGGAACTCGCCGTCGATCGGCTTGGCGTCGACCAGGCAGTCCGTGACCATCGCGGTGAGCTTCGGCCGGTCCTCCTCCAGGACCATGCCGGGCAGCTCGTCCAGGGTGAGGGCGGGGCCGGCCGGGTCGAGGCCGAGGATCTGGTACAGCTCGCCCGACCAGCTGGCCTCGTCCGTCAGCAGGTTCCACTCGGCACTGCCGACCCGGCTGAGCAGCGAACCGCGCGGCTCGGCGGCCGGCGCGGGCCGGGCCGCGGGCGGCTCGGCGGGCTCGTCCGGGGCGGGGAGCGGGCCGTCCCGCAGCTGGGCGAAGTGGGAGTCCAGGTCGTCCAGCTGGTGCAGCGCCAGGTCGTAGAGGGCGCGCTGCCAGCGCTCCTGGGGGTCCGAACCGTCGCTCCGGGTGTCCCGCCGTACGGCGTCCACGTCGCCCTTGAGTCGCCGCGCCTGCGTTATCAGCGCCTCGACCGAGCCGCGTCCGGGCGGCTGGGCGGGTGGGTGGTCCGCGGAGACTGGGGACGGCATGACGCACTCCGAAAAGGGGGACGGTACGGCGGGGACGACGGGGGGACCATTACGACTGTTGCACAGCCCGCGACGCCCTGTAAGGGATTTGGCAACACACGATACGGTGGTGCTTCTGGCATATGCCAGAGTCTTCTCGGAGTGATCCGAGGGGACGAATGACGTACGCGTTGCCGCCGTCAAGTCGTAGCAGGCCTACGCGAGTTGAGTCGGATGGGCCGCCCGTCCGCATCCTTCAAGCGGATGTTCGACGATTCTCTGTTCAAGGATGCCGCACAGCGGCCGGTACCTGCCGAACTCTGACCGGAATTGGCGGCATGTGACAGGCCTTCGCGGACTCCTTAAGAGCATGGACATCACCGTCGAACAGATCGCCGAGGCCCGGCTCGTCACCGCCGATGACCGGGAGGTCCCGGTGCGGGCCGCGCTGCGCTACACCGCGGACGACCCGCTCGCCGTGTTCCTGGATTTCCCGGCCGAGGTGTCCCTGCACGGCGAGGAGGTCACCTGGACCTTCGCACGCTCCCTGCTCGACCAGGGGCTGCGGACCCCGGCCGGTCACGGGGACGTCCAGATATGGCCGTACGGCCGCACCCGGACGGTGCTGGAGCTGCACTCCCCGCACGGCATGGCGCTGCTGCTGTTCCCGGCCTCGACGCTGAGGCGCTTCCTGGTGCACACCTACGAGGTGGTGCCGTGCGGCCAGGAGGACGTGGCCCGAGTGGTGGAGCGGGGCCTGAGCGCCCTGTTCGGCGGGGTGTGAGGCAACGGACGCCTCCGGGCCGGCTTTGACGCTTGTTCACCTTGCCTCAAGAGCGCCCACTGCAACGGCGACCCGCCGCACTCCTGGTCCTCGCAGTTCGCTCGGCTGTCCGGACCTCGTCCACCAGGCCCTGGCAGTACACCGCCGACGCGGGCGGCACCGCCTCCGCCTCCTTCGACGCGAGCGTCAGCCGCTGACCTCGGCGTACAGGTCCGGGCGCGGGACCAGTCCGACGGTCACCCGGCCGCCGTTCTCCAGCGCCCGGACGCCCGCCTCGGCGACGACCGAGGCCGCGTAGCCGTCCCACACGCTCGCGCCGGTGACGGCACCGCGCCGGGTGGCGTCGACCCACGCCTGCACCTCGCGGTCGTAGGCGTCGGCGAAACGGACCAGATAGTCCTGCGCCACCTCCTCGGCGGCGCTGCCCCGCGAGGTGACCACCATGCCGTGCTCGTCGCCGATCCGGGCGCTGCCCGCCTCGCACACGGCCTCGCAGCGCACCTGGTAGCCGAAGCCGCAGTTGACGAAGACCTCCACGTCCACCAGGGCGCCCCGCTCGGTCTCGAACAGCACGAACTGCGGGTCGAGCAGGCCCTCGGGCGCGCCGGCGGACGGGGTGGGCCGCAGCACGGTCACCGCCGTCAGCTCCTGCCCGAGCAGCCAGCGGGCCGCGTCGATCTCGTGCGAGACCGAGCTGTCGATCAGCATGGCGCTGGTGAAGCCGTCGGGGGAGGAGACGTTGCGGTGGGTGCAGTGCAGCATCAGCGGGCGGCCCAGGCCGCCCCCGTCCAGCAGGGATTTCAGCCGCCGGTACTCGGCGTCGTAGCGGCGCATGAAGCCGATCTGCGCCAGTCGGCGGCCGAGCCGCACCTCGGCCTCCATGACCCGCAGGGCACCGGCGGAGTCCGGCACCATGGGCTTCTCGCACAGCACCGGCAGCCGACGGGCGAAGGCGGCGAGCAGTGCCTCCTCGTGGGCGGGGCCGGGGGAGGCGATGAGGACCGCGGCCACGCCCGGCGCGTCGAGCGCGGCCACCGGGTCCGTGTGCACGGTGACACCGGCCAGGCCGGCCACCGCCTCCTGCGCACGCTCCCCATCGGGGTCGGCCACGGCGGCCACCCTGGCGCCGCTCACCACCTGGTCGAGGCGGCGTACATGGTCGGCCCCCATGTGTCCGGCACCCAGTACGGCCACACCCAGCAGGTCACCCACGCGCGCGCTCCCTTACGCCGACGATCACGCCGTAGCGTACGCCGGGAAGGGAGCGCTGCCCGGGGGCTGCCTCAGTACCGCAGCACCCCGGCCATGCCGTTCGCGTCGCCCAGCGTGCCGTCCGGGACGAAGCGGACGTCGGCGCCGGTCTCCAGGCACATCTCCACGATCTCGTCCACGATGTCGTCGCGGGCGTCCAGGTCGCCCGGTTCGGCCGGGACGAGGTGGTCGCCGTCGTCGCGGACGGTCGTGCGGTAGTTCTCCTCGACCGCGAGGAGCCGGACGCGGGCGTCGCGGGCGTTCTGCCACAGCTCGTCCACCCCCGCGGCGAAGGACTTGCGCCCGCGTGCCGCGATCAGTTCCCTGATGACGGACGTGGTGTCCTTGCGGGCCTCCGCCTCCAGGACCGGCCTGAGGGCCTGCCACACGGCCTCCGGGCTCGCGTGCGCGAGGCCTCCGTGCGGGACGTGCACGGCGGCCTTGGCGACGCTGCCGACCTCGTCCAGCAGCGACAGGGCCGCCGGATCGCCGGTGACGTACAGCGGGCGGGGCTGGTCGCGCAGGACCGTGCTCATGGCGGTGTCCGCCTCGCGCAGGTACTGGCGCGTCCCCTCGTCGCTGAAGGTGCTGGGCTGGTCGCCGATCTGCATCTGCCGCTCGGCGTCGAAGTTCTCCCGGACGTGCAGCAGCGGGAAGCCACCGGAGTGGTCCTCGACGACCCGCTCGGGGCCGCCGCTCCACAGCGTGATGCGGTCGGCGGAGAGCGACAGCACCCAGAAGGGCCGCTCGGCCGCCTGCGCGGAGACCAGGTTGCGGGTGAGGAAGGTGTCCGAGAACACCACCCGCTCGGGGACGGGGCGGGCCAGCGACCAGACCTGGTGCTCGCCCGGCGCCGCGAAGATCACCAGGCCGTCCTCGGCGTGCGCGAGGTCCACTTCCGCGAGGGCCCGGTCGAGCTGGGCCACGACATCGACGCGGCGCTGCCGGCTGACGGCGGGATCGGACTCCAGCCGCTTCCTGGCCTCGGCCACCACATTGCGCAGCCGGACCGGATCCTGGCTGACCCCGCGTTCCCCCCGGTGCGTCGGGGTCAGCACGGAGACCGCCGGGTAGGGGCGCGGGCGCCGCAGTTCAGCAAGGGTCGCGGGACTCAGTGCGTGCTCCATGACAGCACGATAGGGCCGATTCACCGTGGCGGCATTCGGGGTGAACCGGACCTGGGCGACTGAGCTGCCGGCCGCCGGAATTTCCCGGCGGAGGCCGATGACGCGGGGCTGTGCGGCCGGTTACCGTACCCGTCAGTAACCGGATCGTGCCGCACCCCAGGAGGCCTTCATGCCGCAGTTCGACGTCGACGGAGCGACGCTGACGTACGACGACGAGGGTCCCCGTGACGCGGCGGACGTGCCCGTGGTGTTCGTGCACGGCTGGACCGCCGACCGGCACCGCTGGGACCACCAGATGGCGTACTTCTCCGCCGGGCGCCGGGTGATCCGCCTCGACCTGCGCGGGCACGGGGAGAGCACGGGGGCCGGGGTGCGGACCATCGCCGAGCTGGCGCAGGACGTCCTCGCGCTCCTCGACCACCTGGAGGTCGAGCGGTGTGTGCTGGTCGGCCACTCGATGGGCGGGATGATCGCGCAGACCATCGCCCTGGCCCACCCCGCGCGGGTGGAGCGGATGGTGCTGGTGGGCTCGATCGGGCGGATGACCTACAGCCGTGGCCGTGGCCTGCTGATGGCGGCCTCCACCCTGGTGCCGTTCAAGCTGTTCGTGGCCGCCAACATCCAGCGGGCGTTCGCGCCCGGCTATCCGCGTGAGGAGATCCGGGCGCACATCCGCGCCTCCGCCGCCACCCCGCGCGAGGTCGTGATGACGCTCTACGGCGCGATGCGGGCCTTCGACGTCCTGGACCGGGCCGGCGAGATCACCGTGCCGACCCTGATGGTGCACGGCTACCACGACGTCCAGCTGCCGGTGCGGCAGATGCTCCGGATGGCCAAGGCCTACCCCGACGCCGTCGTGCGCATCCTGGACGCGGGGCACGAGCTGCCGGTGGAGAGGCCCGCCGAACTGACCGGGGTGCTCGACTCGTTTCTGACCGCGAAGCCATGACGCGTGCCCTGCTTGATGAAGTTTTTGCCCGTGGCGCGTTCCTGCTGCCCACGGCGTGGTGAGACGCCTGCCCGCGCTTTTCGCTGAGGCAAAAAGCGGCCGAAACCGTGGGGCGGGGGTCTCGACCGTGTTACGTCCGCGTTGACGCGCGCGAGCACCTGACGGACGCTCGACATATAGGTGCTCGATACAACTGGTTTGTCGGGCCGGTCTCCCCGCCACCGGAAAGCCCAGGTGAGCGAGGACCTGCCGGCAGCCGGGGGCAGGAGGCAGCGCATGTGCGGCATCACCGGATGGGTCTCCTTCGACCGCGATCTGGCGACCGAGGCCACCACCTTGCATACGATGACCGAGACGATGGCCTGCCGCGGCCCGGACGACCGCGGCACCTGGTGCGAGGGCCCCGCCGCCCTGGGGCACCGCCGGCTCGCCATCATCGACCTCCCCGGCGGCCGTCAGCCGATGTCGGTGCCGACCCCCGAGGGACCCGTCGTCCTGGTCTACTCCGGGGAGACGTACAACTTCACCGAACTGCGCCGCCGACTCCAGGACAGCGGCCACCGGTTCACCACCGACTCCGACACCGAGGTCGTGCTGCACGCCTATCTGGAGTGGGGCGACGCGCTCGCCGAACGGCTCAACGGCATGTACGCGTTCGCCATCTGGGACGGCCGCCACGACAAGCTGGTGATGATCCGCGACCGCATGGGCATCAAGCCCTTCTACTACTACCCGACGTCCGACGGCGTCCTGTTCGGCTCCGAACCCAAGGCGATCCTCGCCAACCCGCTGGCCCGGCGCCGGGTCGCTCTGGACGGCCTGCGCGAACTGTTCGTCCTGGTCAAGACGCCGGGACACGCGGTCTGGGACGGCATGCGCGAGGTGGAGCCCGGCACCGTCGTCACCGTCGACCGCTCCGGCCTGTCCACCCGCGTGTACTGGCGCCTGGAGACCCGCCCGCACACCGACGACCGCGACACCACGATCGCCACCGTGCGCTCGCTCCTCGACGACATCGTGCGCCGCCAGCTGGTCGCCGACGTACCGCGCTGCACCCTGCTCTCCGGCGGGCTCGACTCCTCCGCCATGACCGCGATCGCGGCCCGGCAACTCGCCGCGCGCGGCGAGAAGGTACGCAGCTTCGCCGTCGACTTCGCGGGCCAGACCGAGCACTTCGTCGCCGACGAACTGCGCGGCACCCCCGACACGCCCTTCGTGCACGACGTCGCCCGGCTCGCCGGCACCCAGCACCAGGACATCGTGCTGGACTCCGACGCCCTCGCCGACCCCGCCCTGCGCAGGCAGGTGATCCGGGCCCGCGACCTGCCGTCCGGCCTCGGCGACATGGACACCTCGCTGCTGCTCCTCTTCCGCGCCGTCCGGGAGAACTCCACGGTGGCCCTGTCCGGCGAGTCCGCCGACGAGGTCTTCGGCGGCTACCTGCAGTTCTTCGACGAGGAGGCGCGCCGCGCCGACACCTTCCCGTGGCTGACGACCATGGGGCGCCACTTCGGCGAGGACGCCGACATGGTGCGCGCCGACGTCGCCAAGTCCCTGGACCTGCAAGGCTATGTCGCCGAGGGCTACCGCACCGCCGTCGCCGCCATCGACCGGCTGGACGGCGAGAGCGACTTCGAGTACCGGATGCGGCAGATCAGCCATCTGCACCTGACCCGCTTCGTCCGCATGCTGCTCGACCGCAAGGACCGGATGAGCATGGCCGTCGGTCTGGAGGTCCGGGTCCCGTTCTGCGACCACCGGCTGGTCGAGTACGTCTACAACGTGCCCTGGGCCCTGAAGTCCTTCGACGGCCGGGAGAAGAGCCTGCTCCGGGAGGCGGCGGCGGACGTCCTGCCGCGCTCGGTGTACGAGCGGGTGAAGAGCCCGTACCCGTCCACGCAGGACCCGGGGTACGCCCGTGCGCTCCAGGAGCAGGTCAAGGAGGTGCTCGCGCGGCCCTCCCACCCCGTTTTCGACGTGGTCGACCGGGAGCTGGTCCGCCGGGCGGCCGAGCGCACCACGCCGGTCAGCACCCAGGCGGCCCGGCGCGGTCTGGAACGCACCCTGGACCTCGCGGGATGGCTGGACCTCTACGAACCGGAGCTGGTCCTCGAGTGAACCGCTCGCCCCGGCCGGCCCACCTGCTCCCTGCGGTGCTCAGCCGAGCCCGATGGCCCGGTCCGCGGCCGCCGCCGACTTCTGCCACCAGGTGGTCACCGGCTCCCAGACGAGGACCTTCCGCCCGGTGCCGAGCTGCGCGGCGGTGAAGGAGCGGCCCCAGTGCGCGGCCGACGCCGCCACCGTGACCGTGTCCACCCGGCGGGCCTCGGGGTCCGCCGGGTCGGCGATGGTCCGGACGTCGGCGTAGGCCGTACCGCCCGCCGCGAGCCGGTAGGTGCCGGTGCCGCCCTCCGGGACCGGCAGCGCGGCCCCGTCCAGGTCCCCGAAGGTCACCGTGGGCACGCGGTCGACGACACACGCGCGGGCGCCGCGGTTGGTGACGCCGACCCGCAGCACCGTGGAGTCGGAGGCCGCGGCCTTGGCCCGTACCGTCAGCGACTTCTCGGCGCAGCGGGCGGTGCGGTGGTGACCGGTGGCGGCCTGGCTCTGCGGCGCGGTCAGCAGCAGAGCCGCCACGGCGGCCGAGGCGGCGGGTACGACGATGGCGGCGCGCATGCGCATGAGGGTGTCCCCCTGTCGTGGTCACGTACGGGATACGGCGGCCGATGGACGCCTGCCCAGTGTGACGACCGGGGTGGCCGGGAGGTTGCCCCGGTTCGCGGCTGTTACCCGGTTGCTCCACTCCTGTCACCGGCGGGAGGGGCTCCGGCCGTCAGCCGGTGCTGTCCGAGGTGACGCCCTCGGGGGGCTCGTCCGCCGGGCAGGAGCTGCCGCTCGGGGGCAGCGAGCCGTAGAGCAGGAAGTCGTTGACCTTGCGGTGCACGCACTTGGAGGAGGAGTACCCGGTGTGGCCCTCGCCCTTGTTGTCGAGCACCACCGCGGACGGGCCGAGCCGGCGGGCGGTCTCCACGGTCCACCGGTACGGCGTGGCCGGGTCGCCGCGCGTGCCGACGAGCAGCAGCTTCGCCGAGTGGACGTTCTTCACCCGGTCCCGGATGAAGTCGGTGCCCTTGGGCCGGCCGTAGCACATCAGCAGCTGGGTGAGCCGGTAGCGGCCGAAGACCGGCGAGGCCTGGTCGTACGCGGCCCGCAGGTCCTTCAGTTCACCGGTGAGCCGCGCCGCGGCGGGCCGGTCGGGGTCGTCCGCGCAGTTGATCGCCATCAGCGCGGCCGACAGGTTGTCCGTCGGGACGTCCTCGGCGTCGACCAGTCCGCCGTCCGTCCGGTACCGGCCGGGCAGGCCGATGCCGCCGGTGGAGAAGGCCAGGACGCGCCGGGTGTCGCCGTCCTCGATCAGCGAGGCGAGCGCCCGCTCCAGCGAGGGCCACAGCTGCTTGCTGTAGAGGGCCTGCCCGATGGCGCCCACCAGGTCCTGCCCGGAGAACGAGCCGCCGAAGTCCGTGGGCACCGGGTTCCGGTCGAGCGAGCGGACCAGCCGGACCACCTCGTCCCCGGCCGTGCGCCGGTCCTGCCCGAACGGACAGCCGATGTCCCTCGTGCACCAGTCCAGGAAGCCGTCCAGTGCCGTCTGCTGCCCCTCGGCGCCCGCGACCCCCTGCTCGGCCAGCGACTCGGTCAGCGTGTCCACGCCGTCCAGGGCCAGCCGGCCGACCTTGCCGGGGAACTGCGCCGCGTACACCGCGCCGAGCCGGGTGCCGTAGGAGAAGCCGAGGTAGTTGAGCTTGTCGTCGCCGAGTGCCTGGCGGATGACGTCCAGGTCGCGGGAGGCGTTCACGGTGCCGATGTGGCGCAGCACCGGGCCGGAGTTCCGGGCGCACTGCTCGGCGGCCCGCCGCAGGTGCTGGAACAGGGCCTGCGGGTGACTGATGTCGGCGTCGTCGTCCGCCACGGCCGAGGCTTCGTCACCGCCCTCGCCGCAGCTGACGGGGGAGGAGCGGCCGACGCCGCGCGGGTCGAAGGTGACCACGTCGTAGCCGTTGGTCAGGTCCATGAACTGCCTGCCCTCGGCGGCCAGCTCGGGGATGCCGGCGCCGCCCGGGCCGCCGAAGTTCAGCAGCACCGAGCCCCGTGACGTTCCGGTGGCGCGGTAGCGGGCGAGCGCCACGTCGAGGGTGCCGGCGCGCGGCCGCGCGTAGTCGAGCGGGACGGTGACCTTCGCGCACTGGAGGTCCTTCGGCATGTCCGGGCCCCGGCAGGCGCCCCAGGCCGGCTGCTGCCGGTAGAACCGGGACAGGTCGGGCTGCGGCTGGTCGTCGGCGGCCGCGGACAGCCCGGCTCCGAGCAGCGCCAGGGCGAGCGCCGAGGCGCCCGCGCAGCGCCGCACGGCGGGCCGTCTGGACAGCATGGCCAGCATCGATCGCCTCCCGGGGCGCACGCCACGGACCGGGGCCGGCGCCCTCGGATCACCATAAGCGGGCCCCGGACGGCCCGCCTCCCGGCGAGCGGGACGGTGCGCGCGGGAGTAGCCTGCGCTCCCGCCATGCCCAGTTGATGATCATTGAGTGGCTTTGCATCCAGTTCGATAACAGTGACGCTCGATGGGGTGAAAGCCCGATAAGCCATAACTCTGATGGTTCGCCTGCGTTTTACGAGGTGCGGGTGAGTGCCCGCGACGACGTCTGGAAGGCAGGAACCTATGAGACGGGCTACCCGAAACGGTGTGATCGCCGTCGCCTCCGCGGCCGGCGCGATGGCCGTGGCGCTGCCGGTGTCCGCCGCCTTCGCGGCCGACGGGGCCGACGCCGACGGCTCGGCGGCCGGCTCTCCCGGGCTGGTCTCCGGCAACGGCATCCAGCTCCCGGTGCATGTGCCGGTGAACGTCTGCGGCAACACGGTGAACGTCGTGGGGCTGCTGAACCCGGCCGTGGGCAACGCCTGCGCGAACCGTGGCACGGCGAAGGCCGACGGATCGGCCGGATCCGGCGAGGCCGCCGCTTCCCGGGGAGCGGAGGCCCACGGCCGTGCCACGGACTCGCCCGGCGTGCTCTCGGGCAACGACATCCAGCTCCCGGTCGACGTCCCGGTCAACGTCACCGGGAACAGCGTCGACGTGGTCGGCGTGGGCAACGCGGCCGTCGGCAACGAGTCGGTCAACGATTCCGGCGACGACACCCGCCCGCACACCGCGACCCCCAAGCCGCGCGCCCCGAAGCCCCCGGCCCCCGTCCGCTCCCACCCGCGCCCGGCGGCCGCGCTGGCCCACACCGGAGCGGACCTCACGGTCCCCGCACTGGCCGGCAGTGCCGCGCTCCTCGGCACGGGCGCGGTCCTGTACCGCCGCTTCCGCCCGGGCCGCGCCGGCTGACCCGCGCTCCGGTACGGCCCCCGCCGGCCGCTCCCGCGGGGGCCGTACCGACGTCATCCGGGCCGGCCGCGCGCACGAGGGCGGCCGGCCCGACTCCCGTACCGCGCCGGTCGCTTCCGGCCCCCGGGAGCGGTGCGCATCGGCTGATCTTCCCGTGGCGCGGCCCCCGGTCGATCCGGAAGGATGCTGCGGGCGGCCCGGCCGAGAACCGGGCCGTACGCCAGCCCGCCCCCGACGGAAACGGAGCGCACCCATGACCTCTGCGGCCCCCCACGACCTCGTCGTCACGCAGGCCACCCTCGACGACTGGCCGGTGATCAGCGGGTGGGCGGCGGCGGAGGGCTGGAATCCCGGGCTGTCCGACGGGCCCGCGTTCTTCGCCCAGGACCCCGACGGGTTCTTCCTCGGCAGGATCGGCGGGGAGCCGGTCTCCGCCATCTCCGTGGTCACCTACGGCTCCGACTACGCCTTCCTCGGCTGCTACCTCGTCCGCCCCGACCTGCGCGGCCACGGGCACGGCCTCACCACCTGGAAGACCGCCCTCGCGCACGCCGGGAGCCGGACCGTCGGCCTGGACGGAGTCGTCGCCCAGCAGGCCAACTACCGGCAGTCCGGCTTCCGGTTCGCCTACCGCACCGTCCGGTTCACCGGCACCGCCCCCGAGAGCGGCACGCCCGCCGGAGTCCGCCAGGCCGGGCCGGCCGACCTGGCCGCGCTCACCGCCTACGACAGCGCCTGCCAGCCCGCCGACCGCCCCCGGTTCCTCGCCGAGTGGCTCACCGGCCCCGGCCACCGGGCCGTCGTCCGCGAGGACGGTGGGCGCCTCACCGGCTACGGCGTGATCCGCCCCGGCCACGACACCCTGCGCATCGGCCCCCTCTTCGCGGACACCGCCGACGACGCCCGGGCTCTGTTCGCCGCCCTCACCGCCGACGTGGCGGGCCGCGAGGTCGCGATCGACGTGCCCGAGCCGAACGCGGCCGGCGTCGCCCTCGCCGAACAGGCGGGACTGCGGCCCTCGTTCGAGACGGCCCGCATGTACACCGGCCCGGTGCGCGAGCACGCCCGGGAGCGGGTGTTCGGTGTCACCACGCTCGAACTCGGCTGACCCTCAGGCGAGGTGAGCGTCCCCGGCGAGGGAACGGCGGAGCAGTTCCCGCACCTCGTCCACCAGCTCCGGCACCGGGCCCTCCACGGCCACACCGGGCGCGATCTCCCGCACGGGCAGCGTGCGCACGGGCGGCGCGGGCGCGCCGAACTCGGCCAGCCAGCCGACGATCTGCTCCGAGGAGGCGACGTACACGATCCGGCCGAGCCCCACCCAGGCGTGCGCCGCCGCGCACATCGGACAGTGCTCGCCGGAGGTGTAGACGGTCGCCGCCGCCCGCTCATCGGGCGTGAGCCGCGTGGCCGACCACCGGGCCAGTTCGAACTCGGGGTGCCGGGTGCCGTCCCCGCCCGCCACCCGGTTGCGGTCCTCCGCGAGGACGGTGCCGTCCCCGCCCACGAGCACCGACCCGAAGGGCGCGTCACCGGCGTCCAGTGCTTCCGCCGCCAGCTCCACACAGCGGCGCAGATACCGCAGCTCACTGTCCCGCACCATCGGCCCTCCTCCTCACGGCATCATCTCCGGCGGGGGACGCTATGGCCACCGCAGCCGGTTCCGCCAGCGGTTTTGCCCCGAAGGCAACGGCGTGCCGACGGGCCGGGAAGGCGTACCGGCGCCCGGCCGCCACCGTCGTGAGCGCCAGCAGCACCGGCGGCAGCGCGGTCCACGGCAGCGCCCCGGCGCCCAGCGCGTCCAGGGCCAGGCCGCCGGTGAGCGAACCGGCGGCGATGCCCGCGTTGTACACCGTGGTCTGCAACGCGGTCGCCACATCGGCGTCGGCGGGTCCCGACGCGTCGACCAGCGCGGTCTGGATCAGCGTGGGCGCCCCGCCGAAGGCGACGCCCCACAGCGCCACCGCGCCGACCAGCAGCCCGTGCACCCGGGCACTCAGGCCCAGGACCAGCAGCACGGCCGCGACCAGGGCGAGCGCCCCGAGCAGCGCGGTCCGCGGATGCCGGTCGACCAGCACACCGGTGAGCCAGATCCCGGCCACCGTGGCCGCTCCGAACACCGCGAGCAGCACACCCGTACGGCCGTACCCGGCCTGCGCCGCGAACGGGGCGACGTACGTGTACATCACCTGGTGCCCCAGCAGCAGGAACAGAGTCACGGACAGCACCGGGCGGATCCCGGGGCGGACGGCGACCCGGACGAGCGGCACGCGCGCGTGCGGCGGCTCGCCGGGGAAGCCGGGCACCCGCAGCCGCACCCAGCCCACGAGCAGCACGGCGAGCAGGGCGAGCGTCCCGAACGCGGCCCGCCAGCCCACCGCACCGGCCAGCGCGGTACCGGCCGGCACCCCGACCGCCAGGGCCAGCGTGATCCCCGCCAGCACCACCGCGATGGCCCGGCCGCGCCGCTCGGCGGGCACCATCCGGGCCGCGTAACCGGCGAGCATCGCCCACAGCGTGCCGCCCGTCGCCCCGGCCAGCAGCCGGGCCGCGACGGTGAGCGGGTACGACGACGACAGCGCGACCAGCGCGTTGCTGACGGCGAACCCCAGCAGCGCACCGCACAGCACCGGCCGCCGGGGCAGCCCGCGCAGCGCCGCGGTGACCGGGATCGCGGCCATGAAGGAGGCGGCGGCGTACGCGGTGACGAGGAAGCCGATCCGGGACTCGGCGACGCCGAGCGGGCGGGCCATCACGGGCAGCAGGCCCGCCGGGAGGAGTTCGGTCAGTACGGCGGTGAACGCGGCGCAGGACAGGGCCAGCAGCCCGGACCACGGCAGGCGACCGCCCTTGACCTGGGAGGACGGGGTCATGCGACCATGGTCGAAGTTTCACATCAGTGTGAAGGTCAAGCGCGGACCGGGGAGGCGGCATGCGGATCGGTGAACTGTCCCGGCGCACGGGCGTCCCCACCCGGCTGCTGCGCTACTACGAGGAGCAGCACCTGCTCCACCCCGCACGCACCGGGAACGGCTACCGCAGCTACCCCGAGTCGGCGGTCGCCGAGGTGCAGCAGATCCGCGGCCTGCTGGACTCCGGCCTCACCACCGAGATGATCCGCGCGCTCCTGCCGTACCTCTGCGGTCCCGGGCACCTCGTGCCCGACCCCGGGAGTGTGCCGCCGGAGACGGCCGCCCTGTTGCAGGGGCACATCGACCGCATCCAGGCCCGCATCGACTGCCTTGCCCGCAACCGCGACCGGCTCACCGCCTACCTGGCGGCGGTACGGCCGGGGGGCCGTTAAATCCGTTGGCCGGGCCCGGTCCTCCGTGCTGAGGTGAGGCCATGGATCACACCGCCGTGCTCGCCCGGTACGACCAGGACATGCGCGAAGGCGCCCGGCCCGACGGTCCGGGCGCCCGCATCGAGCGGGCCGGCGGGGTGGTGCGGCAGGTCGCGGACGCGCTGGGCTGGAACGGCGTGCTCTGGTCCGGGCTGGACGCGGCGGACGCGGACCGGGCGATCCAGGACCAGATCGCGTACTTCACCGGGCAGGGCCGGGACTTCGAGTGGAAGCACTACGGCCACGACGAGCCGGCGGACCTCGGCGACCGGCTGCTCGCCGCCGGATTCCGGGCCGAGCCGGCGGAGACACTGATGATCGGCGAGGTGGCCGAGCTCGCGCTCGACACCGCGCCCCCGGCCGGCATCCGCATCGTCCAGGCCACCGATCCGGCCGGCGTCGATCGCGTCGTGGACGTGCACGAGCGGGCCTTCGGCACCGACGGCACCCGGCTGCGGCACCGGCTGCTCGCCCGCCTGACCGCCGACCCCGGCACGGTCGTCGCCGTGGTCGCGCTCGCCGGCACGGAACCCGTCAGCGCCGCCCGCATGGAGCTGGTGCCCGGCACCGCGTTCGCCGGACTGTGGGGCGGCGGGACCGTCGCGGACTGGCGGGGCCGGGGCATCTACCGTGCCCTGGTCGCCCACCGCGCCCGCGTTGCCGCCGCCCAGGGCTGTCGCTACCTTTATGTGGACGCCTCGGACCTGAGCCGCCCGATCCTGGAGCGCCTCGGCTTCCACCCGCTGAGCACCACGACGCCCTACCTGTACGAGAACTGATTCAGCGGCGGGCCAGGCCCCGGTCCAGCGCGGCCACCCCCACGGCCGCCAGGGCGATCTGGATGAACCACTCGATCCAGTCGGGCCCCTCAGTGGCGGCGACCCCGAACCCGGCGGCGATCGCCGAACCGAGCAGCGCCGCCACAATGCCGACGACGATCGTCCACAGGACGCCGATACGCTGCCGCCCGGGGACGACCAGCCGGCCCAGCACACCGATGACGAGGCCGATGACGATGGCGCTGATGATGCCTGAGATCTCCATGGCCGCACCTCCTTGACGCTTCTGACCGCGAACCCCGCTGATGAGGCATGTGCCCGCTCCCACCGGAGCCACTCCGCTCCGGTTGCCGCCGGAGGTCTCTGTTCACCGGCCCTTCATGCCATGTACCTTTCAACCAATCGACGCGTGTAGAACCCTCAAGCGGGTTCTACGCGCGCAGACTTGGGCGCCCGCACCGCCTCTCCCCACCCCTCATGGAGGTTCGACGGATGCTTGGATCCAGGAGATCCGGCCGCAGATTCACCACCGCCCTGGCCGGTTTCGGGCTGCTGCTCACCGGAGCCGCCGTCCAGCTCGGCACCGGCACCCCCGCCCACGCGGCGACCACCCACCGCATCCTGTTCGACAACGCCCACGCCGAGACGGCCGGCAACGCCGACTGGATCATCTCCACCAGCCAGCCCGACCCGCTCGGCCAGGACTCCTCCCCGTCGGCCGAGACGGACTGGACCGGCGCCCTGTCGTCCTGGGGCGTGGCGCTGCAGAAGACCGGCGGCTACAGCCAGAAGACCCTGCCGTCGGGCGCCGGCCTCAGCTACGGCGGCACGTCCACGACCGACCTGTCGAACTTCGACACGCTGGTCCTGCCGGAGCCCAACACGCCGTTCACCAGCGCCGAGAAGACGGCGATCATGAACTTCGTGAAGAACGGCGGCGGCCTGTTCATGATCTCCGACCACACCGGCGCCGACCGCAACAACGACGGCTACGACGCGGTCGAGATCTTCAACGACCTGATGACCAACAACAGCGTCGACTCCACCGACCCGTTCGGCTTCTCCATCGACTCGCTGAGCATCAGCTCCGACCACCCCTCGGCGATCAGCGACAGCACCGACCCGGTGCTCCACGGCTCCTTCGGCACCGTCAGCAAGAGCCTGATCGCCAGCGGTACGACCGCCACCCTCAAGCCCGCCGACAACCCCAGCGTCAAGGGCCTGCTCTACCGCACCGGCTACTCCGGCAACACCGGCGCCTTCTTCGCCACCAGCACCTTCGGCAGCGGCCGGGTGGCCTTCTGGGGCGACAGCTCCCCGGTCGACGACGGCACCGGCCAGTCCGGCAACACCCTTTACGACGGCTGGAACGACTCCGGCGCCACCAACGCGGCCCTCGCCCTCAACGCCACCGAATGGCTGGCCGGCGCGAGCGGCAGCAGCGGGGGCGGCGGCTCGACGTCCTGCACCGCCGCCCAGCTGCTCGGCAACAACGGCTTCGAGTCCGGCAGCACCGCCTGGAGCGCCACGAGCGGAGTCATCACCAACTCCACCAGCGAGTCGGCCCGTTCGGGCGCGTACTACGCCTGGCTCGACGGCACCGGCACCGCCGCCACCGACACGCTCTCCCAGTCGGTGACCATCCCGTCCGGCTGCTCGGCCACGCTCAGTTTCTATCTGCACGTGGACACCGCCGAGACCACGACCAGCACGGCCTACGACACCCTCAAGGTCCAGGTCCTGAGCAGCTCCGGCACCGTGCTCGGCACCCTGGCGACGTACTCCAACCTCAACGCCGCCTCCGGCTACACCCAGCGCAGCTTCGACCTGAGCGGCTACGCCGGGCAGACCGTGACGCTGAAGTTCACCGGCACCGAGGGCTCCAAGTACCAGACGTCGTTCGTCGTGGACGACACCGCGCTCAATGTGAGCTGAGCCCGGAAGGAGGAGGGAGGCGGGTCGTCCGGGGCCGCCCCCTCTCCCCTCACGCGGCCGGCACCGTCCCTTCCGGCGTGTTCCAGCCGGAGATCCGCAGGTGCGGTGCCGAGCCGTGCAGGTCGGCCGTCCGGTAGGTGGCGGTCAGCGTCGTCGACTCGCCCGGCCACAGGCTCACCTGGTTGTCCGACCAGCGCACCGGCAGGACGGGCTTCCCCTGTGCGTCCACCAGATGGACGTCCGTCAGCAGCGCCGGCGTCTTCCCGCTCCCGGTGTGGCGCAGGGTCACCGTCGTGGTCGACGTACCGTCCGACGAACCAGTGGTCGCCGTCGCCGACACCGGCGCCTGCGCCATCGAGGTGAGCCCCGTCAGGTCGGCGTAGCTCGTCGTCGGCGTGTAGTACCAGGTGGTGCCGCTCCAGTCGAGGGTGTCGGGCCGGGTGGAGAGCCAGTACACGTTTCGGCTCACCTCCTTGCCGTCCGCGTCCGTCAGCACCAGCCGGAGCAGATGCGTCCGCGACAGACCGCTCACCGAGGACGGCAGGGTGAGCGGTGTGCCCTGTGCCC
This sequence comes from Streptomyces sp. NPDC046727, assembly GCF_040645635.1. Lineage (NCBI taxonomy): Bacteria > Bacillati > Actinomycetota > Actinomycetes > Kitasatosporales > Streptomycetaceae > Streptomyces > Streptomyces sp. NPDC046727. Next base: position 79,985 of record NZ_JBEYYR010000008.1, on the reverse strand, counting down.
CGTCCCCGTTCACCGCCACATCGGTGACGGTCCTGTCGTACCGCTGCGTGCCGTCGGTGTCGAACAGCGTGGCCTGTGCGGTGAGGCCCTGCGCGGCGGCGCGCCGGTTGTTCACCACCACGACCGAGCGGTTGTCGTAGGAGTACTGGATGTGCAGCGGCTCGTTCGCCTTCTTGGCGCCGAAGTAGGCGCCGTTCTGGTCGAGGTAGCGGTCCGTCAGCTGCCAGTGCAGGGACGTCCAGCCGCTGTTGAACATCCAGTGGATCACCCCGGTGGCGGGCCGGTCGGTGTCCGTCGCGTTGCGCCCGTACGCCTCGAACTGGGCGCGGACGTTCTCGTACTGGGCCAGCTGGGCCTTGCGGACGTAGTCGGTGAGGCTCGTCGGGGCGCCGTAGCGGCCGGTGAGAGCGTTGTCGTAGATCTTGAGGGTGCCGAAGACGGTGGACGGCGAGCGGTGGTACTGCCGGGCGCCGGGGTTCTTCCACAGGGTGTCCAGTTCGGCGGGCGTCATCATCCGTCGCAGCGTGTCCAGGGTGGGGATGCTGGGGCCCGCGCTGGTCTCGGAGTTGAAGCCGGTGGCCCCGCCCTCGCGCTTGGCGTACCAGTAGGCGGGCGGCACCCAGTCGTAGGGGCCGGTCATCTTCATGCCGGAGGCGCCCAGCTGGGGTGAGGAGGCCTCGGACGCGGCGGGGACCACGGGGACCGGCCAGTCCGCCGCCTTCAGGGCGTCCAGGTAGCCCTTCTCGACGGTGGCGCCGGGGGCGGCGTCGCTGCCGATCAGGAAGGAGAGGACGCTCGGATGGGCGCGCAGGCGGGCGGCCTCGGCGGCCATGGACGCCCTCGCGACGGAGTGGTCGGAGTCGCTCCACTTCTCGCCGTGGCCGTCGGGGTTGGACTCGCCCTCCCACTTGTCGCAGCACTCCCAGCCCGGCAGGGTGAGCACCCCGTGGCGGTCGGCCAGGTCGAAGAACTCGTCCGGTTCCAGGTGGCCTTCCAGGCGGAGGGTGTTCAGGCCCAGGTCGACGGCGTACTTCAGGCGGTCCTCCACGTAGCCGCGGTCCCAGCGCAGGAACTCGTCCGGGGACCAGCCGCCGCCCCTGACCAGCAGCTTGCGGCCGTTGATCCAGTACTGGCGGGCGCCGTCGGAGTTCAGCGGGGCCTGGACGTCGCGGATGCCGAAGGTCTGGTGCGCGGTGTCCGACACCTCACCGTCCACGGTGGCGGTGAGGTCGAGGTCGTACAGCGGCTGTCCGCCCATTCCGGCCGGCCACCACACCCTGGGCTCGGTGAGGTGCAGGCCGGGGACGTCGGCGGGGGAGAAGGTGACGGTCTTCGTCTCGTGCGCGGCGAGCGACACCGTCCTGGCGAACTCCGTTCCGCCGATGCTGCCGCCGACCTTCGCCGTGACCGCCGTACCCGTGTCGTTGCGGGCCTGGGCCTTGACCGTCAGCTCGGCGGTGACGAGCGACGGCACGGAAAGCTCCGTCACCACGTGCGCGTCGCGCAGCGCGACGGCGCCGCCCCTGCGGACCAGGACGTCCCGGACGAGCCCCATGTTCCGGTCGGCCGGCGGCTGGAGCCAGTCGAGCCAGCCCATGGTCAGGTGCTTGTCCGGGTCGTTGGGCTGGACCCGGAAGGCGACCGTGTTCGTGCCGGACCTGACCAGCGAGGTGATGTCCAGTTCGTGGTGGGTGTAGGCGCCGGCGACATCCGAGGCCGGTGCCACCTGGCGGCCGTTGACGTAGACGTCGGCCGCCGAGACGACTCCGCTGAAGTCGAGAAACGTGCGCTGCCCGGTGTCCTCGACGGTGAAGTCGGAGCGGTACCACCACGGCACCTGGAAGTCGGCCCGCGGGATCTTCTGCTGGTTCGTGGAGTGGAACGGGTCGGCGTACACGCCGTTCGCCAGCAGCGCGGCCAGCACCGTGGAGCGGGGGCCCGCCGGGTACCAGCCCTTCGCCGGGTAGCCGGGGGAGGACACGGCCGTCGCGGAGTCGCTCACCTTCGCCGTGGACTGGACGGCGAAGCCGGACAGCGGGGTGCTGGTGCCGGCGGCGGAGGGGACGTGGGTGATCCGGGCGGACCGGTGGTGTTCCGCCGTGTCCCCGGGGCCGGCCCAGGCGCCGGTCGTCAGGGAGCCGGCCAGGGCGAGGAGTACGACGGCCGCGGGGAGCCGGCGGGCGGGGCGAGGGAACACGACGGTCTCCAGCCTCGTAAAGTTAAGAAACTTTACTAACCTGGTTCACGCTAAGGCGCTCTCCGGGGCGTGTCAACGACCCGCGCCGCGATGGCCGTTGCACGGCTCAGGTTCCGGCCGTCCGGCGGTCGAACACCAGGTCCCGGGCGGTGTCCAGCGCGGTGGCCACCGCGCCCAGCAGTACGGCGTCCTCGCCGAGCCGGCTCGGCGCGATCCGGGGCCGCAGCGGGGTGAGCGCGCGCATGTGCTCCCGCACCGGCTCCAGCAGCAGGTCGACGCTGTGGCCGACCCCGCCGCCGAGCACCACCAGGTCCGGGTCGAGCACGGCGGCCGCGGCCGCCACGGTGTGCGCGATCCGCTCGCCCTCCAGCTCCACGGCCCGCACGGCGGCCGGATCACCCCGCCGGGCCGCGTCGAAGACGGCCTTCGCCGTGAGCTGCCCGCGCATCCCGAACTGCCGCGCGGTCTCCACCACGGCCACCCCCGACACCGCGTCCTCCAGCCGCTCCGGCTTCCGCCGGCCGTGCCACGGCAGGAAGCCGATCTCCCCGGCCAGCCCGTGCGCCCCCGTGAACAGCCGCCCCTCGCCGACGATCCCCATCCCGAGACCGGTGCCGATCAGGATGTACGCGAACAGCCGGCTGCCCGCCCCGACGCCGTACGTGTACTCGCCGAGCGCCGCCAGGTTGGCGTCGTTGTGCACCTCCAGCGGTACGTCCAGCTCCGCGCGTATGTGGTCCACGAGCCCGGCCCGCCCCCAGCCCGGCAGATGCATCGCGTACCGCACCCGCCGCTGCTTCTCGTCGTACACCCCCGGGGTGCCGATCACGCCGTGCACCACCTCCGCCGGGTCCACGCCCGAGTTCGCGATCACCTGGCGGGCGGTGGTCACGACCAGGGCGGTCAGGGCGGCGGAGGCGCGGGCCCGGTTGCGTATGTCCGCCCGGGCGACCACCGTGCCGTCCAGGTCGACCACCGCCACCCGCAGCCAGCCCCGGCCTATGTCCACGCCGAGCGCGTACCCGGCGGCCGGGTCGGGGGCGTAGAGCACGGCGGTCCGGCCGCGCTCCGGGGCGTGCGTGCCGACCTCGTGCACCAGGCCGGCCGCCGCCAGCGAGGCCAGCGCGCTGGAGACCGTCGGCTTCGACAGGCCCGTCTCCCGGGCCAGTTGGGCGCGTGAGGCGGCGCCGAGGCCGCGCAGCCGGTCCAGGAGCAGCCGCTCGTTGGTGCTGCGCAGGCGACGGCGGCTCCAGGGCTGTTCCTGCTGCTCTACGGCATCGCTGGCGGGCATCACACCATTCTCGTGCATGCGCCGACGCCTACTTGACGGCCCTAGTAAGGCTCCTTAACTTTATCGGCCAGTCGCCCCCGCCGGGTGCCGCGGAGCGCCCGTCGCGTCAGGAGTCCCCCATGTCCGGTAGCCCGCCACCCCAGGGTGGTTTCGTCCGTCGCGTCGGCCTGTTCCAGGCCACGGCGATCAACATGAGCCAGATGTGCGGCATCGGCCCGTTCGTCACCATCCCGCTGATGGTCGCCGCGTTCGGCGGCCCGCAGGCGGTCATCGGGTTCCTCGCCGGCGCGGTCCTGGCGCTGTGCGACGGGCTGGTCTGGGCCGAGCTGGGCGCCTCCCTGCCCGGCTCCGGCGGCAGCTACGTCTATCTGCGCCAGGCCTTCCAGTACCGCACCGGCCGCCTGATGCCGTTCCTGTTCGTGTGGACGGCGATGCTCTTCATCCCGCTGATCATGTCCACGGGCGTGGTCGGCTTCGTCCAGTACCTGGGCTATCTCGCCCCCGGCCTGGGGCGGACCGCCGGCGACCTGACCGGCCTCGGCGTCATCGCCCTGGTGGTGCTCCTGCTCTGGCGCGGCATCGAGCACATCGCCCGGATCACCGCCGTGATGTGGACCGTGATGATCGCCTCGGTACTGCTGGTGATCGCCGCCGCCGCCACCGACTTCAGCCCGCACCTGGCCTTCACCTACCCGGCGGGCGCCTTCGACCTGACGAGCGGCCACTTCTGGCCGGGCTTCGCCGCGGGCCTGACCATCGGCATCTACGACTACCTCGGCTACAACACGACCGCCTACATGGGCGCCGAGATCAAGGACCCCGGCCGTACGCTCCCGCGCTCCGTCCTGTTCTCGATCCTCGGCATCATGGCGATCTACCTGCTGCTCCAGATCGGCACCCTCGGTGTCGTCGACTGGCGCCGGATGACCGACCCGGGCGACATCGCCTCCACCTCGGTGGCCTCCGCCGTGCTGGAGGAGACCTGGGGCAAGGGCGCGGCCGACACGGTGACCGTGCTGATCCTGATCACCGCGTTCGCCTCCGTCTTCGCCGGACTGCTCGGCGGCTCCCGGGTGCCCTACGATGCCGCCCGCGACCGGGTCTTCTTCCGCCCGTACGCGAAGCTGCACCCCAAGCACCGCTTCCCGACGCTCGGCCTCGCCACCATGGGCGTGATCACCGCCGTCGGCTTCCTGATCGGCCGCCACACCGACCTCGCGACCCTGATCCAGCTGCTCACCACGGTGATGGTCATCGTCCAGGCGCTGGCCCAGATCGTCGCGCTGACCGTGCTGCGGGGGCGGCAGCCGACGCTGCCCCGGCCGTACCGGATGTGGCTCTACCCCCTGCCGAGCGTCGTGGCCTTCGCCGGCTGGTGCGTGATCTACGGGTACGCCGACCAGAACTCCCCGGGCCGCCGTCCCGTCGAGTGGTCCCTGGCCTGGCTGGCCCTCGGCTGCGTGGCCTTCCTGGTCTGGGCGCGGCTGGAGAAGGTGTGGCCGTTCGGCCCGAAGGAGACCAGCGAGGAGCTCGACGGGCGGACAACACCCCTTGAAGTGAGCTAGAGTTACCCGCGTCGACGCGCATTTCCCCGGCCGGACCTGGTCCGCCGGGGAGATTTTCGTTTCATGACCGACATCATGAACGCGGACGTCACCGTCCGCCCCGCGACCCCCGAGGACCAGCCCGCCGTGGAACGGCTGTGGCTGATGTTCCGTCACGACCTGTCCGAGTTCGGCGGGCCCCTGCCCGCCGCCGACGGCACCTTCCGCAGCGAACGCGTGACGTCCGCCTTCACCGGGCCCGGCTGGGCGCCGTACCTGCTGAGCTGCGGCGAGCGTCCCGCCGGGTTCGCCTTCGTCCGCGGACTCGACGGCCCGGTACGCGTCCTCAACAGCTTCTTCGTCGTGCGCGGGGCCCGGCGCCGGGGCGTCGGGCTGCGGGCCGTGCGCGAGGTGCTCACCCGGCACCCGGGGCCGTGGGAGATCGCCTTCCAGCAGGACAACCCGGCCGCGGTGCGCTTCTGGCAACGGGTCGCCGAGGATCTCGCCGGTGACGCGTGGACCCGGGAGCCCCGGTCGGTGCCGGGCCGGCCGGAGCTGCCCCCGGACGTGTGGATCTCCTTCACCGTGGCCGGCTGAGCCGACGGGCCCGGCCGGGCTTTCTTGACATGCAGGCAATTGCCTGCATAACGTCGAGTGTGCGATCGGAGGACGACACCCGGATGGACAAGGTCTTCAAGGCGCTGGCGGACGACACCCGCAGAGCCCTGCTCGACCGGCTCCACGAGAACAACGGCCAGACCCTGGGCGAGCTGTGCGAGCGCATCGCCATGACGCGCCAGTCGGTGACCCAGCATCTGGCCGTCCTGGAGGCCGCCCATCTGATCAGCACGGTGCGGCGGGGGCGGGAGAAGCTGCACTACCTCAACCCCGTGCCGCTCCACGAGATCCAGGAGCGGTGGATCGACAAGTTCGAGCGCCCGCGCCTGAGCGCGCTCGGCGCCGTGAAGCGACGAGCCGAGGAAGCCATGACCGACAAGCCGAGTTTTGTGTACGTCACCTACATCGCGAGCACGCCCGAGAAGGTCTGGGAGGCGCTCACCGACGCCGACCTGACGGCCGCCTACTGGGGGCACAGCAATGTCTCCGACTGGCGGCCGGGCTCTCGCTGGGAGCATGTGCGCACCGACGGCTCCGGCGTCGCCGACGTGGTCGGCCGGGTCGTGGAGAGCGAGCCGCCGACCCGGCTGGTGACCACCTGGGCCGCGCCCGACCAGGAGGGGCGGGAGGACCGGCACTCCCGGGTCACCTTCGAGATCCGGCCGCACGAGGACATCGTCCGACTGACCGTGATCCACGAGGACCTCAAGGACGAGGGCGAGCGCGCGGACGTCGCGTCCGGCTGGCCGGCCGTGCTGTCCAACCTCAAGTCGCTGCTGGAGACCGGCCGGACCCTGCCGCAGGAGCCGTGGCTGGTGCCGTCCCGCTGAGCGGAAGCGGGCAAGCGGAGGCCGGTCCACCCGGGTGAACCGGCCCCGCTTGTCCTTCCTTCCTTTCCTCGGTCTTCTCTTTTACGGCCTTGAGGTGCTCTTCGCTGCCGTACCGGCGCATATCAGTCCGAGGGCGAGGGCCAGGGCTCCGATGACGATGTTGTTGACGATGACACCCGCGTCCGGGCTGCTGCCCACGACCCATGGGGCGATGATCATCCAGATACCCATGGCGCACATGGCCCAGCTGAGGCCGTACATCCGCTCGGGGGCCCGGGTGAATCCCAGTGCCAGCAGGCCTATCGCTATGCCCAGGATCAGGTTGTGGGCCACGAGGGCGGGCTGGCTCGCCGTGTAGTGCACGATCCACGGCGACGCGGCACAGTACAGGCCGAGCAGGAACACCGGCCCGTCCACGAGCGCCACATCACGACCGCCGAGCATACGGGCGTAGCGTTCCCGCATTTCGGAGACATCGGGGTGGCTCGCTATGTCACCCCTGTGCAAGTTGGCCATGAGTCGTCTCCTTCGACTATGCAGCCAGACCGCGTCCGGTTCGGTGCGCGGTAAGCGACGCATAGTCCAGTTTGCTCTTATTTCTTCTTTATGTGTAGGCCCGGGAAGGCGGCGCCTCCGATCCGTCGGTCGGGCTGGCATGTGCACACCGATCAGGTTTGACGGTCGTCACGGCTGCTGCCACGATCAACGGCATGACGATGCGACTGGACCTCACGCGGCGACGCCACGTCGACCTCGCGCGCGTCTCCAGCGCCTCCTGTCGCACCGCGGTCTGACCAGCGGTTCCCCTTTCCCCGGGCCCATCCGTCACGGCGGGAATTCCCTGTCCCTTCCGTGTCCTTCCGTGCCGGAATTCCGCGTGCCCGAAATCCTCGGCGAGTAGTTCCCCCACAGGATTTCCGCCGCGCCCGCCGTCGCCACATGCGCCGCAGTACCGCCTGGTTGCTGCCACGGACACAAGTGATCGGAGACCCCACGTGTCCCTCACCTTCCACTGGTTCCTGCCCACCAACGGCGACAGCCGCGATGTCGTCGGCGGCGGCCACGGCACCCCGGCGACCGCGTCCGGCCGCGACCGGCCGCCGACCGTCGCCTACCTGAGCCAGATCGCCCGGGCGGCCGAGGACCTGGGCTTCGTCGGCGCTCTCACGCCGACCGGCGCGTGGTGCGAGGACGCGTGGCTGACCACCGCCATGGTCAGCCAGAACACCGAGCGGCTGAAGTTCCTGGTCGCCTTCCGGCCCGGCTTCGTCTCGCCGACCCTGACCGCCCAGATGGCGTCCACCTTCCAGCGCCAGACCGGCGGACGGCTGCTGCTCAACGTCGTCACCGGCGGCGAGAGCCACGAGCAGCGGGCCTACGGCGACTTCCTCGACAAGGCCGCCCGCTACCGTCGTACCGGTGAATTCCTGCACATCGTGCGGGAGTTGTGGGAGGGCAGGAGCGTCGACCTGCGCGGGGAGCATCTGCGGGTCGAGGAGGCGAGGCTCAGCCGGGTGCCCGATCCGGTCCCCGAGGTGTACTTCGGCGGCTCCTCGGCCGCCGCCGGAGAGGTCGCGGCCCGGTACGCCGACGTGTACCTCACCTGGGGCGAACCGCCCGCCCAGGTCGCCGGGAAGATCGCCTGGATCCGCAAGCTCGCCGCGGAGCACGGCCGTACCCTGCGCTTCGGGATCCGGCTGCACGTCATCACCCGGGACACCTCGGCGCAGGCGTGGGCGGAGGCGGACCGGCTGCTCGACGGCTTCGACCCGGAGTCCGTACGAGCCGTACAGGAGGGCCTCGGCCGCAGCGAGTCCGAGGGCCAGCGGCGCATGCTCGCCCTGCACGGCGGCAGCCGGGACGGCCTGGAGATCCACCCCAATCTGTGGGCCGGCATCGGCCTGGTGCGCGGCGGCGCCGGGACGGCCCTGGTCGGCAGCCACGACGAGGTCGCCGAGCGCGTCAAGGAGTACCACGCCCTCGGCATCGACGAGTTCGTCCTCTCCGGCTATCCGCACCTGGAGGAGGCGTACTGGTTCGGCGAGGGCGTCCTGCCCCGGCTGGCCGCGCAGGGACTGTGGACGCACCCCGGCGCGACGGCGCCGACCGCCTCCGCGCAGGTGCCGTTCACGGGCTGAGCAACCCGCCCTGGCAGACTGCGTGTTCATGAGAAGCGAGCCGAACGCCGTGCCTCCGGCCGTCACGTGGGGCCTGCTGGCCGCCTGGGCGGTGCACGACACCGAGGAAGTCGTCATGGTGCCGCGCTGGGTGCGGACCCAGGTGCCGGAGCTGCGCGAGCGGTTCCCCCGGGTGCCCGAGCCGGTGTGGCGCGGACTGGCGGCCGTGGACCGGCGCCGGTTCGGTACGGCGGTCGCGGCGATGGCCGTCGTCGTCGCCGCGGCGGCGGCCGACGGCCGGCGCACGGGCGGGCGGTCCGCCGTCTACCAGACCGCGCTGAACGGCTTCGGCGCGCACGGACTGGTCCACCTCGCCCAGGCGGCGACCGTCCGCGGATACACCCCCGGCTCGGTGACCACGCCCCTGGTCGTCCTCCCCTTCACCCTGTGGGCCCGCGCCCGGCTGCGCCGCGCCGGGCTGCTGCGTCCCACCCGCCCGCGGGACGTCGTCCAGGGCCTGGCCTTCGCGGCGGCGGCCACGGCGGGCACCCACGCCGTGGCCCACCGCCTGCTGCGCCGACGCTGAGCGGCGCCGGACACACGGGCCGGGCCGCCCCCTACCGGTCCTGTTCGGCCGCGGTGGCCGGGGCCCCGGTCAGCGCCCGCAGATGGGCCTCGCGCGACTCGGCCGTCTGGCCCTGCACCAGCAGGAACAGCCCCTCCCGGGCGAGGCGCTGGGCGCGGCTCGTCAGCGCCATCGCCCGGCCACCGCCGGCCACGACGGCCGCCGTGGTGGCCGTACGCAGCACCTCGTACGCCTCCGCGCGCACCGCCAGCAGTTCCCCGGCCCGCTCCTTTGGCGCCGGGAGGTCGGCCAGGGCGTAGGCCCGGCGGCGGACGTCGGCGAGGCGGGCGCGGAGCGGGCCGGCCGTCGCGTCGTCCAGCAGGGACAGGGCGGCCTCCGCCACGCCGAAGACCGCCGGGTTGGTGTGCAGGGTCTTGGCCCGGTCGCCGACGGCCCACCGCTCGTACGGCGTGCGCAGGGCCACCGCCTCCGCGGGCAGCCACAGGCCGTCCAGGTCCAGCGACACCGTGCGCGCGGCGGTGAGGGCCGCCAGCCGCATCGGCGCCGAGGCCCGCAGCCCCGGCTGCTCCCGGGCCTCGGCGAAGGCGAACAGCACCTCGCCGGAGTCGGTCACCCCGGCCAGCAGCATCACGTCGTTCAGTCCCCAGCCGGTGTACCAGGGGACGGTCCCGTCGAACCGCCAGCCGTCGCCCTCCCGGCGGACCCGCACCGGGCGCCGCGGGAACGACCGCACGTGCGCGTACGCCACCCCGGACAGCAGCTCCCCGCGGGACAGCGGGCCCAACAGCCGCTCCCGCACGGGAAGTTCGCTCCGTACCAGGGTCTGCACCGGCGTGTGGTGCTGGGTCTGCACGAACCAGGTCGCACAGCATGCCCCCGACAGGATCTCCGCGGTCTCGCGCAGCACGGCCGGCGGCGCCCCCGCGCCGCCGTGGTCCGCCGGCGCGGTCACCCCGAGCAGTCCCGACCGCTTCACCGCCTCGACATGGCTCGCGGGCACCCCCTCCTGGTCGACCCGCTCGGCCGCGGGGACGAGCAGGTCCGTGGCGAGCCGGCGGGCGCGGACGACGAGCGGATGCGGGGTGAGGGTCATGCGGAGGATTCTTCCGGCTCTCCCGGAGAATTCTCTCCACGATCGCGGCGCGCGGTGTCGATCCGGGGCCGGGCCGTTCGTGCAGGAGGTGACACAGAGCCCGACACGGGCCCGACGCCTTGGAGGACGCCATGAAGCACCACCTGCTCAGCGTGGTCCAGCGGGCCGGTGGAACCCCGCCCGGTCCCGAGGCCCTCGCCGAGATCATGCGCAGGGTCGAGGCCTTCGACGACGGGCTGCGCGCCGCCGGCGCCCGGGCCGCCGACCTGGATGAGGCCCTGGCATGGGGGCGCAGGGCGGCCCTGGCCACCACACTGCCCATCGAGGTACGGCCCTTCGTGGACCAGCACTGACGGCGGAGCGGCAGCGATGGCCGAGCCCAGCGGGCTGGATCATCACGACCGCGCGCAACTGGGCCATCGACCGGCTGCGCCCCGAGTCCTCCCGGGACGCCCGGCACGCCGGGGCGGCCCGGCTGTACGCCCCCGACGCACCGCCCGAGGAGGGACCCGTGCACGACGACCGGCTCCGGCTGATCTTCACCTGCTGCCACCCCGCACTCGCCCGGCAGTCCCGCGTCGCCCTCACCCTGCGGCTGCTCGGCGGCCCGAGCACCGCGCAGATCGCCCGCGCCTTCCTGGTGCCCGAGCCGACCCTGGCCCAGCGACTGGTGCGCGCCAAGGCCGAGATCCGGGACGCGGGCATCCCGTACCGCGTGCCCCTGCCGGACGAACCCGAGGTCACCGGCCTGCTCGCGCTGATGCTGCTGATCGAGGCACGGCGGCCGACCCGGCAGGGCGCGGACGGTGCCCTGGTCCCGCTGCCCGAGCAGGACCGCACCCGATGGGACCGGGCGCTGATCGCCGCGGGGCAGGAACTGGTCCGCCGCAGGCAGCGATCAACGCGGTGCACAGCGACGCGCCCACTGCCGCCGCCACCGACTGGCGGCAGGTCCTCGCCCTGTACGACCAGCTCATGGCCGTCGCTCCCACCCCCGTCGTCGCCCTGAACCGGGCCGTCGCCGTGGCCGAGAGCCAGGGGCCGGCGCCCGCGACCGAGGCCGAGCGGGCGCATCTGCGGCGACGGCAGCGGGAGACGGCCCGCTCGGTAACGTGACCCTCGTCACCCCGGAAGGGATCCGGAATGAACTTGAGGACATGAAAGGTTGGCATATACATCTGAACTGACGAGACCCAGAACCCGGGCCGGACCGGCCCGTGCACCACGAGCGAGGCATCCGTGAACCAGTCCCTGCCCGAGCAGCCCGCCGACGTCGTGGCCCGGCTGCGCGCCACCTTCGCCACCGGCCGCACCAAGCCCGTCGAATGGCGCACCGGCCAGCTGCGCCGGCTGCGCGCGATGCTCACGGAACGCGGCGCCGACCTCGCCGCCGCCCTCCACGCCGACCTCGGCAAGAGCAGCACCGAGGCGTACCGCACCGAGATCGACTTCACCGTCCGCGAGATCGACCACACCCTGGAGCACCTGGCGGACTGGCTGCGCCCCGAGCCCGCGCCCGTCCCGCCGCACCTCGGCGCCGACGCCTCCGCCTGGACGCAGTACGACCCGCTGGGCGTCGTCCTCGTTATCGCCCCCTGGAACTACCCGGCGCAGCTGCTGCTCGCCCCCATGGTCGGCGCGCTGGCCTCCGGCAACGCGGTCGTCGCCAAGCCGAGCGAGCTGGCCCCCGCCACCTCCGCCGCGCTGGCCGAGCTGATCCCGGCCTATCTGGACACGGACGCGGTCGCCGTCGTAGAGGGCGGCGTCCCGGAGACCACGGCCCTGCTGGCCGAGCGCTTCGACCACATCTTCTACACCGGCAACGGCGCCGTCGGCCGGATCGTGATGCGGGCCGCCGCCGAGCACCTCACCCCGGTCACCCTCGAACTGGGCGGCAAGTCCCCGGTGTTCGTGGACCGCGACGCCGATCCGGAGGTGGTCGCGGACCGGCTCGCCCGCGGCAAGTTCCTCAACGCCGGCCAGACCTGCGTCGCCCCCGACTACGTCCTGACCGACCCGGAGACCGCGGCGGCCCTGGAGGCCGCGCTGGTCCGCGCGGTCGAGGGCCTCTTCGGCACCGACCCGGCGCGCTCGCCGGAGTACGGCCGGATCGTCAACGAGCGGCACTTCGACCGGCTGTCCGGTCTGCTCGGCTCGGGCCGGGTCGCCGTCGGAGGCGTCGGCGACCGCGCGACCAAGTACCTCGCGCCCACCGTCCTCGCGGACGTCGACCCGAAGTCGCCCGTGATGCAGGAGGAGATCTTCGGCCCCATCCTGCCGATCGTCACCGTGGCGGGCCTGGACGAGGCCATCGCCTTCATCAACGACCGCGACAAGCCGCTCGCCCTGTACGTCTTCAGCGAGTCGGACGAGACCCGCGCGCGCATCGCCGCCGAGACCTCCTCGGGCGGCCTCGGCCACGGCCTGCCCCTCGCCCATCTCACCGTCTCCGACCTGCCGTTCGGCGGGGTGGGGGAGAGCGGCATGGGCAACTACCACGGCCGCTACTCCATCGAGACGTTCAGCCACCGCAAGGCGGTTCTCGCGAAGCCGCTGAGCTGACCTTCCGCAGCCCCACGGGCCCGGCCGCACCTGCGGCCGGGCCCGACTCGTCTGTGCCTCAAGGGCGTTCGCCGGCGCAACCGCGGGCTCTTTGACTGGTCTAAACCCTTGACTGGTACAGACCAAGGCGGTTGAGTGTGCCCAACCCCCACCACGGCCGCGTCCCCTCCGGCGGGTGCGGCCGTGCTCCGCAAAGGAGTTGATACGTGTTGAGGCACCGCATCGCCGCACTGCTGACCTCGCTCGCGATAGGAACCTCCGCCCTGGTGCTCCAGGCGGCGCCCTCGGCCTCCGCCGCCGGATTCGTGGTGAGCGAGACGCAGTTCAACCAGATGTTCCCGAACCGGAACTCCTTCTACACCTACAGCGGTCTGACCGCCGCCCTCGGCGCCTACCCCGCCTTCGCGAACTCCGGCAGCGACACCGTGAAGAAGCGGGAGGCCGCCGCCTTCCTCGCCAACGTCAGCCACGAGACCGGCGGGCTCGTCCACGTGGTCGAGCAGAACACCGCCAACTACCCGCACTACTGCGACTGGAGCCAGTCGTACGGCTGCCCGGCGGGCCAGGCCGCCTACTACGGGCGCGGACCCATCCAGCTCTCCTGGAACTTCAACTACAAGGCCGCCGGCGACGCGCTCGGCATTGACCTGCTCCACAACCCCGACCTGGTGCAGAACAACGCGTCCGTCGCCTGGAAGACCGGCCTGTGGTACTGGAACACCCAGTCCGGGCCCGGCACGATGACCCCGCACAACGCCATGGTCAACGGCGCCGGCTTCGGCCAGACCATCCGCTCCATCAACGGCTCCCTGGAGTGCGACGGCAAGAACCCCGCGCAGGTCCAGAGCCGCGTCGACGCCTACCAGCGCTTCACCCAGATCCTCGGGGTCTCACCGGGCGCCAACCTGTACTGCTGACGCCCGGCCGGGCGCCCTGTGCGAGACTCCGCCGATGACTGCTGAAACGATCTCCGCGGACGCCTCCGGCACCTGGAAACTCGGCGACCTGCCCGTCCACCGCATCGGCTTCGGCGCGATGCGGCTGACGGGCAGTGCCGCCTTCCACCACGGCACCCCGAGCGACCGGGAACGGTCGCTGGCCGTCCTGCGCAAGGCCGTCGAACTCGGGGTGAACCACATCGACACGGCGGCCTTCTACTTCTCGTCGCTGCGCTCCGCCAACGAACTCATCAACACCGCGCTCTCCCCGTACCCCCGTGACCTGGTCATCGCCACCAAGGTCGGCCCCCACCGCGACCTGCACGGGGAGTGGGGCACCTCCGCCCGGCCCGACCAGCTGCGCGGCCATGTCGAGGAGAACCTGCGCCAGCTCGGCCGGGACCACCTCGACGTCGTCCACCTCCGCCGGATGCGCCAGGACTCCATCGCCGAACACTTCGGCGCGCTCGCCGAGCTGCGCCAGGCGGGCCTGATCCGGCACCTCGGGATCTCCGGCGTCGAGCCCCGGCACCTCGCCGAGGCGCTGGAGATCGCGCCGGTGGTGAGCGTCCAGAACCGGTACGCCGTGGACCGCCCCGATCCCGTCGACGACGAGGTCCTGCGGATGTGCGGCGAGCACGGAATCGCCTTCGTCCCCTTCTACGCCGTGGCCGGAGCGGCCGGAGAGCACGGTGCGACGACCGCGCACGACGACGCGGTGCTCTCCGTCGCCCGGGCCCACGGCGCGAGCCCCGCACAGGTCCGCATCGCCTGGACGCTGCACCGGGGCCCGCACGTCCTCGCCATCCCCGGCACCGGCAACCCCGACCACCTGGTCGAGAACGTCGCCGCCGGTGCCCTGCGGCTCACCGGCGAGGAGCTGGCGCGGCTCGACGCGAGCCGCAGGCGAGCGCGCTGACCGTCACACCACCCACGCACCGTCCCGCATCAGATGCCGGCCGCGCAGCTCGTGCACCCCGTGCCATGCCTGCACCGCGCGGGGGCGCACCTGGAAATAGACGTACGCCGGGCTGTCCGTCCGCGGATCCCAGCCGGTCTTGGCCGTGAACGCGGCGGCGGCCGCCTCCGGCACGTCCCCGGCACCGAAGGCCCGCACCTCCCCGTCGACCAGCACGACGTCCCGGGTGTCCCCGAGCGCGAGCCGGGTCCGGCCGCCGCCCCGCAGATTGCGGCCGGTGGGGTTGGTGCCGCGGGTGCACAGCCAGAGCGACTCCCCGTCCCAGGCGAACCACAGCGGTACGAGACACGGCAGCCCCTGCGCGTCCGCGCTCGCCACCCAGATGTCGATCTCCCGCTCCAGACGGGCCAGTACGTCCTGTTTGCGCTGCGCCGCCGTGCGGGCCGGCTCGGTGATCTTCATGCCCGGCGACGCTACCGGGCCCCGCCGCACCGCACCTCCGGCCTGCGGCCTACGTCCGCGGCCCTGGTCCCCCCGCCGAGCGCCGTCGGGCACCTTCGCGGGGGACGGCACCCGGCTGACTACGATGGCGTGGACGGCCTTCCGGACCGCACACGAAGACGGGGTGAGGAACGTCCCCATGACCGACGCCAAGGACGAACGCCGGCCGGCCGGCGAACTCGAGGCGAGCGTCCTGGCCGCCCTCTGGGCCGCCGGCGCACCCCGGACCCCGGGCCAGGTCCAGCAGAGCCTCGGCACCGGCCTCGCGCGCACGACGGTGACCACGATCCTCACCCGGCTGCACGACAAGGGGGTCGTCGAGCGGCGGCGCCAGGGCCGGGGCTACGCCTACTTCCCCGTCCGGGACGTGCAGGACGCCCACGGACTCACCGCCCGCCGCATGCACAGCGAACTGGACCGGGACAGCGACCGCGAGACCGTCCTCGCCCGCTTCGTCGCCCAGCTCAGCCCGGACGACGAACGCATCCTGCGGGACCTGCTCGAATCCGACGGCCGATGACCGCCCTGCTCCTGCTGCTCCCGCTGCTGCTGCCGTTCGCCCTGCCGCCCCTGGCCCGCCGGGCCCTGGACCGGCTGAGCCCGGCCGCCGCGCTGTGGTCCGTCACCGGTTGCGCGGTGCTGCTGGCCGGCTGCTCGGCGCTGGCCCTCAGCCTGTTCGTCCTGCTCGGGCTGCTGAAGCTGCCGCTCTTCGCCGCGCTCGGTGAACTGGTCCATCCGCTGCGCACCGCCCCGGACGCCCTCCTCCTCCCGGCCGCCGCCGCCTCCGTCGGCGCGCTAGCCGTGGGCGGCTGGACCCTCGTCCGCTCGGTCCGCGGCCAGGCCCGCGCCTTCCGGGCGGCCCGCGCCGAGGCCGGGCGCGGACCCGCCGCCGGTGACCTGTGCGTGGTGGACTCGGCCCGCCCCGACGCCTACGCCCTGCCCGGCCGCCCGCACCGGGTCGTGGTCACCACCGCGATGCTGCGCAGCCTGGACGGGCCCGAGCGGGAGGCGCTGCTCGCCCATGAGCGGGCGCACAACGCGGGCGGCCACCACTACGCCCTCGCCGCCGCCGAACTCGCGGCGCACTGCCACCCCGCGCTGCGCCCGGTCCGCGACACGATCAGGCTCGCCGCCGAGCGCGCCGCCGACGAGGCCGCCGCCGCCTCGGTCGGCGACCGCAGGCTGACCGCCCGGGCCATCGCCCGCGCGGCCCTCGCCGCCCAGACCGCCCGCTCCACGCGCCCCGGATTCGTCCCCGGCGCGGCCGGCGGCGCCGTACCGCAGCGCGTCCAGGCCCTGCTGGCCGCCCCGCGGGCACCCCGGGCCGGCCGCACGGTCGCCACGCTCCTCGCGGCCTGCGCCGCCCTGTCCTGCGTGGCCTCGGTCAGCGGGACGGCCGACGTCCATCACCGCGTGGAGGTCGCGCAGGGCGACGAGACGACCTGACGGGCACGCGCCTTCCGGACGCCGGCGTCGGCTGCCCGGAGGCCCTCCGTGACGTGTGCCGACCCGTGGAGAAGAGCGCTGCACAACGCGCGTAGAGCAGGACTGGCGCCTGCGTAGTTTTACGTATAACCTCACCGGCTAACCACCGTCTCCGGAAGGTAGCCATGCGCCGCGTCGCCCTGGTCACCCTCGTCGTCCCCGACTACGACGAGGCCATCCGCTTCTACACCGAGGCCCTCGGGTTCCGGCTCGCCGAGGACGCCCCGCGCCCCGACGGCTCGCGCTGGGTCGTCGTCGAGCCCGGCGGCGAGGGCCACGGCACCGGCCTGCTCCTGGCCCGCGCCAAGGACGAGGACCAGCGGGCCCGGATCGGCGACCAGACCGGCGGGCGCGTCGGCTTCTTCCTGCACACCGACGACTTCGCCCGTGACCACGCCCGGATGACCGCCGCGGGCGTGACCTTCCTGGAGGAGCCGCGCCACGAGCCGTACGGCTCGGTCGCCGTCTTCCAGGACCTGTACGGCAACCGCTGGGACCTGCTCCAGCCCGCCGGCTGAGGCTCCCTCCGCCGCACACTCCTTCCGCCGCACACTCCTTCCGCCGCACGCTCCTCCTGCCGCTTCGAACCGCCCGCTCAAAGGAAAGACCCGCCATGACTGCTACGCGCGTAGACGCCGATGTGATCCGCCGCCTGCCCAAGGCCGTCCTGCACGACCACCTCGACGGCGGCCTGCGCCCCGCCACCGTCGTCGAACTCGCGGACGCGGTCGGCCACCAGCTGCCCACCACCGACCCCGACGAGCTGGCCGCCTGGTACTTCGAGGCCGCCAACTCCGGCGACCTGGTCCGCTACATCGCCACCTTCGAGCACACCCTCGCCGTCATGCAGCACCGCGAGGGCCTGCTGCGCGTCGCCGAGGAGTACGTCCTCGACCTCGCCGCCGACGGCGTCGTCTACGCCGAGGTGCGCTACGCGCCCGAGCTGAACACCCGGGGCGGCCTGACGCTGAACGAGGTCGTGGAGACCGTCCAGGAGGGCCTCGCCGCCGGTATGGCGAAGGCGGCGGCGGCCGGCACCCCGGTCCGGGTCGGCACCCTGCTGTGCGGCATGCGGATGTTCGACCGCGTCCGGGAGGCCGCCGACCTGGCCGTCGCCTACCGTGACGCCGGTGTCGTCGGCTTCGACATCGCCGGCGCCGAGGACGGCTTCCCGCCCGCCGACCACCTCGACGCCTTCGAGCACCTGCGCCGCGAGAGCGTGCCCTTCACCATCCACGCCGGCGAGGCGCACGGCCTGCCCAGCATCCACCAGGCGCTCCAGGTGTGCGGTGCCCAGCGCATCGGCCACGGTGTGCGCCTCACCGAGGACATCGTGGACGGCAAGCTCGGCCGCCTCGCCTCCTGGGTGCGCGACCGCCGGATCGCCCTGGAGATGTGCCCCACCTCCAACCTGCAGACCGGCTGCGCCACCTCGATCGCCGAGCACCCGATCACCGCCCTGAAGGACCTCGGTTTCCGGGTCACCCTCAACACCGACAACCGTCTGGTGTCCGGTACGACGATGACCCGCGAGATGTCCCTGCTGGTGGAGGAGGCCGGCTGGACGGTCGAGGACCTGCGCACGGTCACGGTGAACGCCGTCAAGAGCGCGTTCCTCCCGTTCGACGAGCGCAAGGCCCTCATCGAGGACGTGGTCCTGCCCGGCTACGCCGCCGCGCTCTGAACCAGCCCCCTGAGGTAGGCGGCCTGTCCGATGTGCTGAAGATCGTCGGACAGGACGCTCACCAGGCGGACCCCCAGGGAGACCGGGGGATCCCAGCGCTCGTCCACGACGCGCTCCAGATCCTTGGCGGCCACGGTCCGCAGGGCGCCGAGGGTCTGCTCGTGGACGGCGTCGTAGTACCCGGTGAGCAGGCCGGCCGACTCGACCCGCACCTTCGCGACCTTGGCCGGGCTGTGCCCGTAGCCGGTGTCGTGCCGGGGCAGGTCCAGGCCGAAACGCTTCTCCCAGCCTTGGGAGAGCCACACCTGGTCGAGGTCGAAGGCGTCGGCGACGTGGTCGTCCTGCACGCGGGTGAGGTGCCAGACCAGCCAGGCGACGGAGTTGGCGTCGGGCGCCGGGCGGTGGTGCAGCTCGTCCGGGCCGAGGCCGTCGAGGGCGGCATGGACTTCTTCCTGGATGCGGCCGTAGCCGTCGATGAGGATGTCCTTGGCATGCATACCGTCCACCATCGCAAACCGCCGCCGCTCCCGCGTCCGGAATCCGGCTTCCGTGTCTGCCGGTGCCGTTGAGCCGGGCCGTCAGTCGCAGACCGCGCGGTCCCGTGGCACCGTACCGTCGAGGAGGTAGGTGTTCACGGCGTCCGTCACACAGTCGTCGTCGCCGTACGACCCGTGCCCCTGGCCCGTGTAGGTGAGCTGGACGCCGACGCCCTCACCGAGTTCCTCGGCCATGTGCCTGGTCCCGGCGTAGGGAGTGGCGGGATCCCCGGTGTTGCCGACGAGGAGGATCGGCGAGGCTCCCTCGGCCGAGACATCGGGGTCCCGGCTCTCGCCCTTGACGGGCCAGCCCGTGCACGCCGTCAGACCGGCTGCCATGTCCTCTCCGAAGACGGGGGAGGCCGCACGGAACTTCGGCAGCATCGCCTCCACGTCCTTCTCGGTGTAGCGCTGGACGCGGTCCGCGCAGCTGATGGCCGTGAAGGCGTCGTCGAGGTTGCTGTAGTGCCCGCTGGGGGCGCGTTCGGAGTAGAAGTCGGCGAGCGCGACCAATACGTTCCCGGTCCTGTGCTGCTCGATCTCCTGCAGGGCCTGGGTCAGGTAGGGCCACAGGTCCTTGGAGTACAGCGCCGATATCAGTCCCGTCGTTGCCAGGGCCTTGGTGAGCTTGCGGCCGTCCTGGGTGGGCAGCGGATGTGCGTCGAGCCGGTCCAGAAGGTCGCTGATCCTCTTGCGTCCCTGCTCGACACTCCCGCCGGCGGGGCAGTCCGGCCGCTTGCCACAGTCCTTCAGGTAGTTGTCCAGTGCGAGTTGGAAGCCCTTGGCCTGGGCGAGGGCTCCTTGTGCCACGTCCTGGGTGGGGTCCATGACGGCGTCGAAGACGGTCCGCCCCACGTTCCGGGGAAACAGGTGGGCGTACACACCCCCGAGCTGCGTTCCGTACGACATGCCGAAGTAGTTGAGCTTGTCGTCGCCCAGCACATGGCGCAGCAGGTCCATGTCGCGGGCCGAGTCGGTCGTGCCGACGTGCGCGAGGACCTTGCCGGAGTTCTTCTCGCATGCCGACAGGTACTTCTCCGAGAGCGCCGTGAGGGCCTGGAGTTCCTTGGCGTCGTCCGGTGTGCCGTCGAACTGGGTGAGAGCATCGGTGTCCTTGTCGCCCAGACAGCGCACGGGAGCACTGGCTCCGACGCCGCGCGGATCGAAACTCACCAGGTCGTAGCGGGCGTGCAGCTGTTTGTCGCCTTCCGCGAACGAAGGGAGTCCGGCGACGCCGGACGCGCCGGGTCCGCCGAAGTTGAACACGAGGGAGCCGATGCGCTTCTGCCCGTCCTTCGGACGGGCCTTCGCGCGGATCAGCGCCAGGCCGATGGTCTCGCCGTCCGGATGAGCGTAGTCCAGCGGCACCTTGAGGGTGGCGCACTCCCAGGGCGTTCCGTCCGGCAGCGCCCCTGGAGCACGGGCATCCGGCGCCTGGAGGGGCGTGGGTGCCGGACAGGTTCGCCATGTCAGTCGCTGGTCGGTGAGGGAGGCGGGCAAGGGGGCGCGCGGGCCGGAGGGCGCGGCGGCGACGCCGGGGGCTGCCGTGGCGTGGCCCGGGGGCGCGGCCGCGGCGAACGCGGGGAGGGCGACACTGCCGCAGAGCAGCGCGGTCGAGAGGGCGACCAGGGCGATACGCGGGTCCTTCCGCCCGGGCCCGGCGTCGGCATGGTGGGTGTGGCCGTTGTGGATCATGGGTCTTCCCTGCTGTGATCGGGGGATTTCGGCCCCTGCCTCCGAACAGTCGGGGCGGGCCGGGGACCCCTCCAGTGAGCCGGAGGCCCCACAGGGGCGTCACGTTCCGGGAAGTCGGGACTTGACGGCTGCGGCGGCGCGACCACAGGGGTGCTGCGTCACGGACAAGCACCGGGTCGATGCGCTCGGTGACGGCGCTCCGGCGTACGGCCTTGGTGGGTCCTGACCCCGGCCGACCGGGCGCCCGGCCGGGGTCAGGAGGAACGGAACGCGTCCTGGGGCGAGGTCAGGCCCCCTGTTTCGAGCAGGGTGACGAGCGCGCGGGCGGCCGGACTCGTGGACCGCTCCGGCGGCAGCAGGGCGACCGTCTCGTACTCCGCCTCGCCCGCGCCCTTCAGTTCCCGCGCCGCCAGCGCCGGCCGCTTGTGCCGGAAGTGCCGGGGTACGACGGCGATCCCCAGGTTCTCGTCCACCAGGTCCAGCAGGCTGTGCACGTCGTTGACCTCCAGCGCGACCGTGCGCCGGACACCGGCCGCGGCGAACGCGGCGTCGGTGGTGCGGCGCGGCCCCCAGTCGGGATGGAAGTCGACGAAGACCTCACCGGCGAGGTCGTCCGCGCCGAGCACGCCCGGTGCCGAGGCCAGCCGGTGACTCGGATGGCACAGCACGGTCATCGGCTCGCTGGTCAGCGCCACGGAGCGCAGCTGATCGCTGTCGGCCTGGGTGCGGTAGGCGAAGGCCAGGTCGAGCCGCCCGGCCGCGACCTCCTCGGCCAGCGCGCCCGAACCGGCCTGCCGCAGCCGGATCTCCACGTCCGGGTGCCGGCCCCGGAAAGCCGCCAGCAGCCGGGCCACATGCACCCCCGCGATGCACTGCTCGGTGCCCAGCGCCAGCGTGCCGCGCAGCACGCCCTGCACCGCGGCCACCGCCTCGTGCGCCGTCCGCACCTGGGCGAGGATCCGCTCGGCCTCGCCCAGCAGCGCGCGCCCCGCCTCGGTGAGCGTCACCCGGCGGGTGGTCCGCACGAACAGCGGCGCCCGCAGCTCCCGCTCCAGTGCCCGGATCGACGCCGACAGACCCGACTGGGACACCATCAGGCGTTCGGCGGCCCGGGTGAAGTGCTGGTCCTCGGCGACCGCGACGAAGTGCTGGAGGTGACGCAGTTCCATGATTGAGAAGCCTAGCCGCTGAATCCCATCGGATTCTTCTGTTGGACCACTGTCCGCCGCCGGGGGAAGAGTGGCACCGGTAGATCGTGTGCCAACCCCTCTGGAGTCGCGTTGTACACCGCACACCCCGACCGCTACGCCGACATGCCCTACCGGCGCACCGGCCGCAGCGGCCTGAAGCTCCCCGCACTGTCGCTCGGCCTGTGGCACAACTTCGGGCCCGACCGGCCCGTCGAGACCCAGCGGGCCATCCTCCGCCGCGCCTTCGACCTCGGTGTCACCCACTTCGACCTCGCGAACAACTACGGCCCGCCGCCCGGCGCCGCCGAGTCCGCGCTCGGCGAGGCGCTGAAGGCGGACTTCACGCCGTACCGCGACGAGCTGGTGATCTCCACCAAGGCCGGCTACCTGATGTGGCCCGGCCCGTACGGCGAATGGGGCTCGCGCAAGTACCTGCTGTCCTCGCTCGACCAGAGCCTTGCGCGGATGGGCCTGGAGTACGTCGACATCTTCTACTCGCACCGCTTCGACCCGGAGACTCCGCTGGAGGAGACGATGGGCGCCCTGCACACCGCGGTCCAGCAGGGCAAGGCGCTCTACGTCGGCGTCTCCAACTACTCGGCGGAGCAGACCCGTGAGGCCGCCCGCATCCTCGCCGACCTCGGCACCCCGCTCCTCATCCACCAGCCGCGCTACTCGATGCTCGACCGGCGCCCCGAGGACGAGGGCCTGCTGGACACCCTGGACGACCTGCAGGTGGGCTCCATCGTCTACTCCCCGCTGGAGCAGGGCCTGCTCACCGGCCGCTACCTCGACGGCATCCCCGAGGACTCCCGGGCCGCGAGCGACAGCCCGTTCCTGAACTCGGACGCGGTCACCGAGGACCTGGTCGCCCGGCTCCGCGCGCTGGACGAGATCGCCGAGTCCCGCGGCCAGACCCTCGCCCAGCTGGCTCTGGCCTGGGTGCTCCGGGGCGGCAGGGTCACCTCCGCCCTGGTCGGCGCGAGCAGCCCGCGACAGATCGAGGACAGCGTCGGCGCGATCGGCAACCTGGACTTCGCGGACGAGGAACTGGCGCGGATCGACGCGATCGTCAGGGGGCAGGCCGCGCGCTAGGTGTGCTGTCCCGGGACTTTGGTGACACGCGTGCTGGGTGCTTGAACAGGTGAGGGCCTTCTGGGTTCGGTGTGGATGGCGACATCTGCGACCGGTACTCAGGAGGCCCTCGTGTCCCACCGCTGCGCTGAGTCGCCCCTCATGACGCACGGCCCCCGGGGGGCGCCCTTTCAAGGGACCCCGCGGGAGCCGTGGGACTCGTCGCGGACGCGGGTTCTCACGCGCCGCCGGGCACCCGGTCCAGGAAGCCGAGCACGGAGCGGATGCGGCCGTCCTCGTCCAGCGTGATCACGTCGGAGCCGGCGACCGGAGCGGACCCGTCGGCCTCGCTCACCAGCTCCCAGGAGAAGCGGGCCGTGTCGTGGTGGCCGTCGACCGAACCGGCGTGCCGGAACACGAACCCCGGGAACTGCTCATGGGCAGCCGCGATCACGGCGGCGATCCCGTCGTGCCCGCTGACGTCGGCGAGCGGGTCGGTGTATCCGCCCTCCTCGCACCAGGCGGCGGCCACCGCCTTCGCCAGCTCCTCGGGCCCGGCCGCGTTCCAGGCGTCGAAGTAGCGGGCGACGGCGATCTCGTAGCGGTCGGTGTTCGCGGACATGGGCGATCAGCCTCCATCGAGAGGGTCAGTACTGGTCAGGGCCCGGATCCCGGCTTGCGGCGACCCGGTACGACAACCATGCCCGCCGCCGCGAGGACCGTCGATTACCCCGTGGGTCATGGCCGGGCCCGCGCATTTCGGCCAACGACCCTGCGGAATATGCCAAGAGACTGGCCGGAAAGTCATGGTGACAGTGATTCAGCAGTGAACATACTCGACTGTGTGGACTTCACTTCGAGCGAGGTTCCGATCACGCACCGCACATGAGCCGCATGGAAAGCGAGGCCGGCCGGCAGGCGAACGGCGCGACGGGGGGAGTGTGCATGCACGACGAATTCCTGTGCCATGTCACCGCGTACGGCATCTGCGGCGGACAGCGCATCGGAGTGCCCCTCGGTACCTACCGGGCGCCCACCCTGGCCCTCGCCCTGTGGTGGCTGCGCGATCGGGCGAGCTGGATCGCCGACCGCCTCGACCCGCGGCCCGAGGCGGGGCACTTCCCGCCCAGCTCCCTCGTCCCGGTCGCGGACACCGTGCCCGACGTGCCGGCCGTCCTGCGCGCCTGGTGCGGCGATCCGGCCCAA
Source organism: Streptomyces sp. NPDC046727 (assembly GCF_040645635.1). NCBI lineage: Bacteria > Bacillati > Actinomycetota > Actinomycetes > Kitasatosporales > Streptomycetaceae > Streptomyces > Streptomyces sp. NPDC046727. The sequence goes on along the minus strand of NZ_JBEYYR010000008.1, from coordinate 55,919 downwards.
CAGGAGCTGAACGCCGACGAGTTGGCCGCCGGCCGGCTGGTGAGGATCGCCACCGGCGACGACACGACGGAGTACGAGCTGCTCGCGGAGTCCGTCGACGCGCTGCGCATGCAGCGGACCGTCCCGGCGCTCGTCGTACCCGTCGCCTGACCGGCCGCACCGGCCGTCCCGGGGGTGCGCGGACGACCGCGGCGCGGGGCGCACATGTGCGCGAATCGGTAGAATTTTCCGCATGGCTGAGCGGCGACTCCACGGGTTCGCGGTCGCCCGGCCGCCGCGCCGGCAGGAGCCGGCCGTGATGCGGAAGTAGGCAGGTGATGGCCGCTCTCGGATTCCGGCCCACGCACGTCGTCCCGGCGCGCGGCATGCCCTCCTGGGAGGCCCCGGACCCGGCGCGGCCCACGGTGCCCCTGGACCCGCTGCTGCCGGTGCAGCTCGTGGAGCGGCGCGGCGACTGGGCGTACATCCGCTGCGCCAACGGCTGGTCCGCCTGGGTCGACGGCCGCTGCCTGGTCGCCGTACCCGAGGACCCGCCCGCCACCGAAGGCACCGAAGCCACCGCCGATCCCCTGCCCCTGCTGACCCGTGCCGAAGAGGCGCTCGCCGACTACCGGACCGCCGTGGCGGAACTGGCGGCCGGCGCCCTGGACGGCGAGGCGTTCGAGACCCGCACCCGGGGCCTGCGGATCGGGCTCGTGGTCGACGGCGAGTCCATGTGGCTGTACGACCCGCAGGAGGAGCGGTGGATGTACGGCGACGGACGGCGGCTGAGCACGTACACCACCGACCGGTCGGTCGCCGGCGCGGACGACGCCGAGCGCGCCCCTACCCGGCTGGTCGCGCGTGAGGGTGAGCGCTGATGGCGAGCGACACGAGCCTGTTCTCCGGCCGCCCCGCGGAGCCGGCCGGCCGGCAGGTGGCGGGCTACCGGATCGAGAGCGAGATCGGGCGCGGCGGGATGGCCGTCGTGTACCGCGCCCAGGACCTGCGCCTCGACCGCACGGTCGCGCTCAAGCTGCTCGCCCCGGAACTGGCCCGCAACGACACCTTCCGCAAGCGCTTCATCCACGAGTCCCAGGTGGCCGCCTCGATCGACCACCCGCACATCGTGCCCGTCTTCGAGGCCGGCGAGACCGACGGGGTGCTCTACATCGCCATGCGCTACGTCTCCGGCAGTGACCTGCGCCACCTCCTCGATGTGCGCGGCCCGCTGCCGCCGCCGGACGCGGTGCGGATCGCCGCCCAGGTGGCCTCCGCGCTGGACGCCGCCCACGAGCACGGTCTGGTCCACCGGGACGTCAAGCCCGGCAACATCCTGGTCGCCGAGGGCGCCGACAGCGACCACCCCGAGCACGTGTACCTGACCGACTTCGGGCTCACCAAGAAGTCGCTGTCCCTGACCGGGTTCACCAGCGTCGGCCAGTTCGTCGGCACGCTCGACTATGTGGCGCCCGAGCAGATCTCCGGGCGCCCGGTCGACGGCCGCTGCGACGTCTACGGCCTCGCCTGCGTCGTCTACGAGACCCTCACCGGCCGCCCGCCGTTCCAGCGCGACGACGACATGGCCCTGCTGTGGGCGCACCAGTACGACGAGCCGCCCCCGCCGAGCGGGGCCCGCCCCGGTCTCGCCCCGGCCGTCGACCCCGTCTTCGTCGAGGCCCTGGCCAAGAGCCCGGACGCCCGCCACGACACCTGCCTGGCCTTCGTCGCCGCCCTGCGCACGGCCGCGAACACCACCGGCGACGGCACGGAGCCGGACCACGCCCCGCCGGCCCCACGACCCCCGCACTGGGCCGAGCCGGTCTTCGGCTCGGTCGGGACGGGCGGCGGGGACTAGATCCGGGGGCCGTCCGCGTCGGCTTGCGAGCCGCACGGTACTCCGGCACACAATAGTGGTCACTGTGGAGGCAAACGCACCAAAAAGGGTTTAGCGGAATTGTGTGAGTAGAGCCACGCGTCGCGACAGGAAGAAGTGCTCGTGAGCGTCGAACCACCGGCCTCCGGCCGCCCCACCGGACCGCCTTCCGGCCCGCTGTCGGGGTCTTCCCGGCCGCCCTCCGGACCGCCGCCCACGCAGCCCCCGCCCGGTGCCACCGGACCTCGGCAGCCGCACGGGCCGTGGTGGAAGTCGGTGCCCCGCGTGGCCGCGCTCACCGCCGTCCTGATCGCCGGCGTGGTCCTCGCGGTGGTCTTCACCCGCTCCGGCGGCGGACCCACCGCCAAGGGCGGCGAGGTCTTCCTGGAGGCCGCCAACAGCACGGGCCAGGACCCGTTCACGGCGTCGACCGCGAACGAGAGCGCCACACGGCCACAGTCCCCCGGCCGCACCACGGCCACGACCCCCGCGCACACCTCGGCCGCGAAACCCACCTCCACGTCGACGGCCACCTCCAGGTCCACGTCCGCGTCCACCGCTCCCTCGGGCTCCGGCTCCGCCGCACCCACCGGACCGGGCACCGGCACGAACGAGGTCCGCGGGGTGGAGGGCGGGGCGCCCGGCCTCTACAGCGGCATCCGGAGCACGCCCAGCTGTGACGTCGAGAAGCAGATCAGAGCCCTGCAGGCCGACCCGCGCAAGAACCGGGCGTTCGCCGCGGAGGCCGGTGTCAAGCCCTCCGGCGTCGCCGCCTACCTCCGCGCCCTCACCTCGGTGCAGCTGCGCGCGGACACCCGCGTCACCAACCACGGGTACCGGGACGGCGCCACCACCGCCTATCAGGCCGTCCTGCAGTCCGGTACCGCCGTCCTCGTCGACGGACACGGCGCGCCCCGGCTGCGCTGCGCCTGCGGCAACCCGCTGACCCAGCCGGTCGCCCAGCGCACCGCGCCGAAGCTGGTCGGCACACGCTGGTCGTCGTACCGGCCCGCGAACGTCGTCGTGGTGATGCCCGCCCCGGTGATCGTCAACATCTTCGTGATCTACGACCCGCGCCACGACGAGTGGCTGCACCGCCACCGCGGCGACGAGCACGGCCGCCACGACCAGCACGGCAAGCCGCCGAAGCACCCCGACCCGTGGAACCGTCCCCTGCCCTGCACGTCCGCCCCGGGTACGACCCGGATGCCGGGCTCCACGATGCAGCCCTGCCCGCCGACCTCGACCAGGACCGGCACCTCGACGTCGTCCGTGTCGTCATCGTCCTCGTCCACGACGTCACCGTCCTCGCCGGCATCGGCGTCCCCGACGTCCTCCTCCTCGTCGCCCACCTCGAAATCGTCGTCGCCGTCCTCGAAGTCGACCCCGCCGTCGTCCAAGTCGTCGTCGCCGTCCTCGAAGTCGCCGTCGTCGGAGTCGGCCTCACCGTCGTCGAAGTCCTCGTCACCCTCCTCGAAGTCGTCGTCACCGTCGTCGGAGTCGGCCCCGCCGTCCTCGAAGTCCTCACCACCCTCCTCGAAGGAGACCCCTCCCTCCTCGAAGTCGACCTCCCCCTCCTCGGAGCCGGCCTCCCCCTCCGAGCCCGCTTCCTCGTCCGCCCCGCCGCCCTCCGCGTCCCCGGGGACCACGTCGCCGTCACGGGAGACGGAGACGCCGGCGACCGAGACCCCGCAGGCCACGCCCCCGTCCACCGAGGCGTCGGTCCCGTCGGCGGGCTCCCCGGCGACCGAGCGGTCCGTCGCCACGCCCCCGTCATCGGCCGCCACCCCGCCGGAGTCGGCGCCCGGCCCGGTCACCCCCCAGACCAGCGAACAGCCGCAGGCACCGACCTCCGAGCCGCAGGCGCCCGCCTCCGAGCCGCAGGAGCCGGGCGGTCCCGAGAGCTGAGCCGGCGCGCTACGGCCCGGCCCGACGGCGTGACGATCGCCACTGTGCGCGGTCCGCGAACGCATCCGGTGGACTGGCGGGCCGGGCTCGGGGTACGAGGACTGGTGCAACAGAGACCGGCCGGACCGGGCATTCCGAGAGAGACAGCATGACCGAACACCTGGGCGGGGCAGTGATACCGACTGGTTTCGACGTACCCGTGGAGCCACTGCGGCGCGCGGCGCACTACACCGGCGAACCCGGATGCATCGCCGAGGCGCGCACCTTCGCGGCCCAGTTCCTCCAGCAACTGCGGACCGAATGGTGCGCCACCGCCGACGGCCGCGCCGACGGCGAACTGCTCCTGATGGTGAGCGAGCTGGTCACCAACGCCGACCAGCACAGCAACGGCCCCTACATCCTGGAGCTGGAGGGCACGGACACCGCGATCGCGGTGTCCGTGTACGACAGCAGCAGCGCCCTGCCCCGCCGCTTCCCGAAGGACCCCCGGCGCGTCGGCCGGCACGGGCTGGAGATCGTGCACGCGCTGGCCTCCCAGGTCACCGTGGAGCGCGTCCCCGTGGGCAAGCGCGTGCGGGCGGTCTTCGAGCTGCGGCGGGACTGAGACGTCAGACGTAGTCGAGTTCGCCGAGCATCCCCTGGCGCAGCCGGGCGATGATCCGCTTGATCAGCCGGGAGACGTGCATCTGGGAGCACCCCAGCCGCTCCCCGATCTCCGCCTGGGTGGCCTCCTCCACGAACCGCAGGTGGATGATCTGCCGGTCACGGTCGCTCAGCTCGGCCATCAGCGGGGCGAGCGCCTGGAAGTCCTCGACGAGCTGCAGACCCTCCTCCTCCACACCGATGAAGTCGGCGAGCACCGCCTCGCCGTCCTCGGGCCCGTCGCCGGTGAGCGCGGCGTCCAGGGAGGCGGAGTTGTAGCCGTTGGAGGCCAGCTGGCCCTCCACCACCTCGTCCTCGGAGATGTTCATCAGGGTTGCCAGCTCGGCGACCGTCGGGTCCCGGTCCAGCCGGCTGGACAGCTCCTCGCGCGCCTTGGCCAGCTCCACGCGCAGCTCCTGGAGCCGGCGCGGCACGTGCACGGCCCACGTGGTGTCCCGGAAGAACCGCTTGATCTCGCCGACGATGTACGGCAGTGCGAAGGACGTGAACTCGACCTCGCGCGAGAGCTCGAACCGGTCGATGGCCTTGATCAGACCGATCATGCCGGTCTGGACGATGTCCTCCATGTCGTCGCCGCGGCCCCGGAAGCGTCCGGCCGCGAACCGCACCAGCGACATGTTCATCTCGATCAGCGTGTTGCGGGCGTACTGGTACTCGTGCGTGCCCTCTTCCAGCTCGGTCAGCCGGCGGAAGAACTGGCGCGACAGCTCCCGCGCGTCCCGCGGGGCGACGGACGACGGGTCCGCGATGCCGGGCAATGCTCCCTCGCCCGTCCTGTCCTGCTCGGTCCCCTCGACGACCTCTGCTTCCGACCGGATCCCGGCGGCGGTGTCCATTCCCTCTCCCACGAAAGTCACGTCGGCTCTCCGGCTGCCTCTTGGGCCTCCGCGTCCGCCCTGTCGTCTGCTCCTTGTCCAGGTCGCGGTCTGCGCGTACCCACTGTGCAGCGGGTCATGCCTCCCGCAGAGCCGCTCACGGCGCGGGTACCCACGGTGACGCCCCGCATGCGCCGCCCGTGCCGCTCTGGCGTGAATCGGCTGCCCCGGACCCCGGTCGGGGACGGATTTCCCTCAGGGCGCAACGCCGGGCCCTTGTCCCGGGCCGCACCGCACCTAGGCTGACGGGATGACCGACCCGGTGAGCGACGAAGCCCGAGTGATCCCCCTGCGACCGGCGCCCGCCCGCCCGGCCGCGCCGGAACCCGAGCCCGCCCCCAGGGAACCCCTCTGGCGTGATCTGGTCGGCGAGGTGCTGCGCCGCGAGCGGCAGGCGCAGGAACGCACGCTCAAGGACGTGGCCGACACGGCCCGGATCTCACTGCCCTACCTGTCGGAGATCGAGCGCGGCCGCAAGGAGGCGTCCTCCGAGGTCCTCGCCGCCGCCGCGCACGCGCTCGGCCTGGGCCTCGGGGAACTCCTGTCGCTGACGCACGGCGAGCTGACCCGGCGCACCGCCGGTGCGGTGCGCCGGCCCGCCGCCGTGCCGTACCGGTCGTACCAAGGTCTCTGCCTGGCCGCCTGACGCTCTGTGCGGAGGTCATGATCCGGATGGCAGGGGGACGCTCTTTCACCCGTTCGGATGATCCGGCGGCCCGGCCGATGAGTTTCGGGCCGGGCGGCGGTCCCTACCCCTGACCGCGTTCCACGCCCCAGGAGGTGCTCATGACCACCGACGGATTCATCACGTGTCTCTGGTTCGACGGCCAGGCGGAGGAGGCCGCGCAGTTCTACGTGTCGATCTTCAAGGACTCCGGCATCGGGCGCGTCGTCCGGTGGACCGAGTCGGGGCCGGGTCCGGCCGGCTCCGTGCTGACCGTGGAGTTCACGGCCAACGGCCAGAAGTTCGTCGCGCTCAACGGCGGCCCGGAGTTCACCTTCAACGAGGCGATCTCCTTCCAGATCCTCTGCGCCGACCAGGACGAGATCGACCACTACTGGACGAAGCTCACCGAGGACGGCGGCGAGGGCGGCCCCTGCGGCTGGCTCAAGGACAAGTACGGCGTCTCCTGGCAGGTCGTCTACGCCCGGCTGCTCGACATGATCGGCGACCCGGACCAGGAGAAGGCCGCGCGCGCCACCAAGGCCATGATGGGCATGGGCAAGCTGGACGCCGCGGCCCTGGAGCAGGCGTACGCGGGGGAGTGACAGCCTCCGGCGGGCCGGGGCGCCGTCACTCGGCCCGCCGCCCTGCCTCGGCGAGGATCTCGGCGATCACATGCCGGGAGTTCTCCGCCAGGGCCGGGTTGGTGTCCCAGTAGTACGGCAGCTGGATCAGGGACACGGACAGCGCCCAGCCCCGCCCGCGCGCCCACTGCGCGTCATCGGCGCCGACGGCCTTGCGGAAGGCGTCCCGGGCGGTCGCGGGCAGCAGGTTCCAGGCCACGATCAGATCCACGGCGGGGTCACCGGCCCCGGCGGTGGCGAAATCGATCACGGCGCTGAGCCGGCCCCCGTCGACCAGCACGTTCCCGGGAGACAGGTCCCCATGGGCCCACACCGGCGGCCCGCTGTGCTCCGGGGCCCGCAGCGCCTGCTCCCAGCAGGCCGTGACCGCGCCGGTGTCGACCCTCCCGCCCAGCTCGGCGATGGCCGCGCGGGTGGGTTCGTCCCGGTCCCGCAGCGGCCCGGACCGGTAACCGGGCGGGACGTCCCGCGGGGCGATCCGGCGCAGCGCGCGCACGAACGCCCCGAGATCCCCGGCGAGCCGCTCCGGCTGCTCGACGGCTCCGGCCACCGGGTTACGGCCCTCCAGCCAGCGGTAGACGGACCAGGGCCACGGGAAGTCCTCGTCCGCCTCGCCCGCCCCCAGCGGCTCGGGCACCGCCACCGGCAGCAGCGGCCCGAGCCGGGGGAGCCATCGCCGCTCGTGCAGTACGTCCGGTACGGCGGAGGGGCGCCGGGGCAGCCGTACCACGAGGTCGGTGCCCAGCCGGAACACGGCGTTCTCGGTCCCGGAGGACGGGAGGCGCCGTACGGGCAGCGCGGCCCACTCCGGGAACCGTCGGGCGATCAGGCGATGGACCAGCGGGGCGTCGAGGTCGATCTCGTCCGCGTGCATGCGCGGCGGTCGCAGGCTGTCGTAGGCACTCATCGGAGGCCATCCCAGCGTCTTGACGCCCTCGCTGTCGACGGAATTACCTGGGCTCAGACCCGGTCGGCCACGATGAGCAGGTACTGGAAGCTGCCGTTGCGGTACGCGGACAGGAAGGTGTCCTCGATGCCGGTGACCAGGTGGTCCGCCTCCTTGCGCAGTTCCCAGTAGGGGATCGTCGCCTCGGTCAGGTCCTCGACGTGGACCGGCACCAGCCGGTTGCGGGACATCGCGCGGAAGTACGCGGACCGTGGGTGGATGTCGCAGATGTAGTGCGCGTTGATCAGCGACACCTCGCGGGACGCCTGCCCGTAGGTGTCGTTGTAGCAGCCGGTGATCACGACGTAGCGTCCGCCGCGGCGCAGCAGCCGGGCGTGCTCGGCGAACAGCAGGTCCAGCTCGACGTACATGGTGGACTCGTTGTTCCAGGACGCCGCGTACGCGCCGGTCTCGAAGCCGGTGTCGAGCATGTTGCGGTGGTGGTAGCGCACCTTGTCGTCGATGCCCCGCGCGCGGGCCTGCGCGCCCGCGAACTCCGCCTGCTTCGCCGAGATGGTGACACCGTCGGCGTGGCAGCCGTACCGCAGATGCGCCACGACGCTGCCGCCGCCGCGGCCGCAGCCGGCGTCGAACACCCGGTCGGCGGGGGAGAGCGGCCCGAGGTGGGAGGCGAGCAGCTCGGCCTGGGCGTGCTCCAGGCGGTGCAGTTCGCCGGTGATGAGGTCCCGTCGCCGGCCGGGATCGGGCTCGTCGAGCATCGAGCGGTCGGCGGCCCCGATGCCGTAGTGATGGTGGTACAGGTCGTCGATCTTGCCCAGTTCGAGGTTGACCGGGTTCTCCTCGGCGTTCCAGTACTCCGCGACGCGGTTCTGGTACGTGGACTGGGCCGGCACCGGGACGGCTGCGATCCGGGCTGCGGGGGCGGTCGTCAAGGGTGACTCCTCGTTGCACATGTGACGGTGATCCGTTGAACGCGTGGCTGTTACCAGTAGTCGGGCAGGTGGTAGCGGTGCGTGTTGGTGGCGTGCCACTCGTGGTTGCCGGCCACCCAGGCCGCAAGGCCCTGGGCGTAGCGCTCCACGAGGGGTGAGGTGGCGGAGAGCAGGGCCGACTCCTCCTCGAAGGCCTCCATGATCCGGTTGTGGATCTCGACGGACTTCAGGTAGGCGGCCTTGAGCCCGCGCCGCTCGTTGGCGGCGACGACCTGCGGCAGATTGAGGTGGTCCGGGTCGCTCGCCAGCTCTTTGGTGAAGGAGTACAGGTCGTTGACGATGGTGGTGGCGTTGCAGGCGAGGGCCGTGATCCGCTGGATCTCGGGGCGGGCGTAGATCGGTTCGGGCAGTTCGTAGCCGTCCACCGCGTCGACGATCGACAGACAGGGCCGGAAGTTGTTGAACTGCCGCATCACCAGGTACTCCCAGATCCGCGGCTTGTAGCCGGTCTCCATCCAGGCGGCCTCGCCCAGGTAGCCGAGGTGCAGCCGGGCCATGTCGTGCACGAACCGGTCGGTCTGGCTGGGCGTGGCGAACAGGGCGAAGTCGGCCAGCGCGAAGTGGTAAGAGCGCAGCGGACCGTCGGCCCGGATGCCCTCGCGCCACCCCTCCTCCACCTCCGGGACGCCGTGGTACGGGTCCAGCGCGGACTGGGCGATGATCAGCGGGCCGCCCAGACCGCGCCGCGATCCGCCCCGGCCCTCGTCCTCCTCGCAGTAGCAGGAGTCGACGATGTTCTCGGCGAGCAGCAGCTTCCCGGCGGCCGTCAGCCGGTCCAGGTCGAGGGCGCCCGGATGCTGCAGCACGACGGCCCGGCCGAACTGGAAGCCGGAGAAGTCCCCCTTCCACGCCTCGGGGAACAGGTCGAGACCGCGGGCCCAGGTCTCCAGCCGGCGGTCGACCTCGGCGGCCTTCGCCGGGTCGGCGGGGGCGGCCTTCTGGTGGCGCAGGCCGGGAATGGTCCCGGTCCGCCGGTCCCGGCGCAGGCTCCGGGCGATGTCGGGCGGTCCGGGCAGCCGGTAGGAGGGGGTCGGTGTACTCATGGACGTGCTCCCGGCCGTCACTCGGCCGTCCGGCCGACCTGGACGTTCTCCAGGATCCCGGCCGCGTCGGGCACCAGGATGGCCAGCGAGTAGTAGGCCGTGACGAGGTAGTTGATGATCGCGGCGCTGTCGATCCCCATGAAGCGGATGTTCAGACCCGGCTGGTACTCCTCGGGGATGCCGGTCTGGTAGAGACCGATCACGCCCTGGTCGGCCTCGCCGGTGCGCAGCGCGATGATGCTGCTGGTGTGGTTCCCGGTGATCGGGATCTTGCTGCACGGGAAGATCGGCACCCCGCGCCAGGCGGGCACCTCGTGACCGTCGACGCTCGCCGTGCCGGGCACCAGACCCCGCTTGTTGCACTGCCGGAAGAAGGCCGCGATCGCCTTCGGATGGGCGAGGAACACCTTCGTCTTGCGCCGCATCGACAGCAGCTCGTCCATGTCGTCCGGTGTCGGCGGCCCCGTGAACGTGCTGATCCGCTGGCTGTAGTCGACGTTGTGCAGGAGTCCGAACTCCCGGTTGTTGACCAGCTCCCACTCCTGCCGCTCGCGGATCTCCTCCACGGTCAGCCGCAGCTGCTGGGCGGTCTGGTCCATCGGGTCGTTGTAGAGGTCGGCGACCCGGGTGTGCACCCGCAGCACGGTCTGGGTGAGCGACAACTCGTACTCGCGCGGGGCGAGTTCGTAGTCGACGAAGCCGCCCGGCAGGGTCGGCTCGCCCACATGGCCGGCCTGGACGGGCACCTCCGCCTCGCCCTTGCGGTTCATCGGCCGCTGCTGCCGCTCGACGTACGCCGCCAGGTGGGCCGCGAGGGACGGCACCCGCTCGGTGAACTCCTCCACGACCGCCCAGGGCAGCGCCAGCACCACACCGGCGGTCTCCGCCCGTACGGAGGTCAGCCACAGCGGATCGGACTGGCCGACCGCCTCGTCGCCCATCTGGTCGCCGTCGCTGACGACGCCGACGATCTCCTCGTCGCCGTACTTGCCGTGGGCGTAGCGGGTGAAGCGGCCGTGCGCCACGAGGTAGGCCTCGGTGACCGGCTGTCCCGCCTCGAACAGCACCTGACCCGGGCGGACCTCCCGGGGCCGGAAGCGGCCGGCGACCTCCCGCAGTACGTCGATGTCGGGGTAGCCGCGCAGGATCGGCAGCTCGGTCAGGGTCTCAGGGATGACCCGGATGTCGTCGGCGCCGTTCTGCTCGAAGTGCACGCGCCCGCGGCCGGTGCGCAGCTGCAGACGCCGGTTGACCCGGTAGGTGCCGCCCCGGATGTCCACCCACGGCAGGGTCTTCAGCAGCCATCGCGAGGTGATGGCCTGCATCTGCGGTTCGGACTTGGTGGTGGTGGTGAGCTGGCGGGCCGCCCGGGTGCTCAGGCTGGTGAGCTGAGCGTCTGCCGGGGACGCGGGGTCGGGTTCGTCGACTGCGGAACCGGTGGCGATGTCCGGAGTGGACACATTCCCTCCTGCGGAGAGGCGGACAGGGGTGATGTGGATCGGTCGGCGGTGCGCGGGGTGCCGGAGTGCTCGGACCAGCCAAACAGGGCGCGTGATGTCCCGGTACGGCGTGAAAGGGGCGCCCTTGATCACCGCGTGGTGCAAACCTGTCCCTGAGGGCGTTCCGTGCCGGGTGGGCGAGCGCGCGCCGGACGTTCGCCTCCACGCCCCGGGGCACCCGGGGTTTGGGCCCGCCGGTGCTCGGCGCGCGGCCCGACGGCAGGATGGCTAGCGTGATGTACCGGGACAAATCAGCTGAGCGAGAGGGCCCCGACCATGGCTGTGCAACCCGAAGGAACACCCTGTTGGGCCGATGCGATGTTCAGCGACATCGACGGAGCGAAGAGGTTCTACGGCGATGTTCTCGGCTGGACCTTCGGCGAGTCGTCGTCGGAGTACGGCAACTACACACAGGCCTACGTGGACGGCAGGGCCGTGGCGGCCGTCGTCCCGCCCATGCCCGGCCAGGAGGGCGCGTCGCAGTGGTGCCTGTACCTCGCCTCGCCGGACGCCGCGGCCACCGCGGAGAAGATCCGGCAGAACGGCGGCGAGGTGCTGATGGAGCCGATGCGGGTCGGCGAGTTCGGCACGATGTGCCTGGCCCGGGAGCCCAGCGGAGCCGTGTTCGGTGTGTGGCAGGCGGGCACCCACGAGGGCTTCGAGGCGACGGCCACGCCCGGCGCCTACTGCTGGGCCGAGGTCTTCACCCGTGAGCCGGAGCAGGCGGACACCTTCCTCTCCGCCGTCTTCCCGTACCGGATGAAGGAGATCGAGGACGAGTCGGTGGACTTCCGGATGTTCGACATCGGCGAGGACACCGTGCTCGGCCGGATGCGGATGACCGACGACTTCCCGCCCGAGGTGCCGTCGTACATCAACGTCTATTTCACCGTCGACGACTGCGACGCGGCCGTCGACCGGGCCACCAAGCTCGGCGCCGTCCTCAACTTCGGGCCGATGAGCAGTCCCTTCGGCCGCTTCGCGGCACTCGGCGACCCCCAGGGCGCGAACTTCTCGGTGATCGACATCACGACCACCGAGGGTGAGATGCCGAAGGTCAAGGACGTCTGACCCGTCCCGGAACGGCGCTCCGCGCGACCATGGCATGATCGAGCCCATGCGTGAACGTGTGGTGGCCGCGTGCGACGGGGCTTCGAAGGGAAACCCCGGGCCGGCCGGATGGGCGTGGGTGGTCTCGGACGACGACGAGCGGACCCCCGCCCGGTGGGAGGCGGGCCCGCTCGGCCGGGCCACCAACAACGTCGCCGAACTCACGGCCCTGGAGCGACTGCTCACGGCCGTCGACCCGGACGTGCCGCTGGAGATCCGGATGGACTCCCAGTACGCGATGAAGGCCGTCACCACCTGGCTGCCGGGCTGGAAGCGCAACGGCTGGAAGACGGCGGCCGGCAAGCCCGTGGCCAACCAGGACCTGGTCGTCCGCATCGACGAACTCCTCGGCGGCCGGTCCGTCGAGTTCCGCTACGTGCCCGCCCACCAGGTCGACGGCGACCCGCTGAACGACTTCGCCGACCGCGCGGCCAGCCAGGCGGCCTCCGTCCAGGAGTCGGCCGGCAGCGCGCTCGGCTCGCCGGAACCCCCGCCGTCGCCCGACACCCCGGCGGCCGGGGCAGTGCGCCGGAAGGCGCCCCGCCGCACCGGCGGCGCGTCCTCCCGCACCGGCGACGGCGCGTCCTCGCGCACCATCAAGGCGAAGTTCCCCGGCCGCTGCCTGTGCGGCCGGGCCTACGCGGCCGGCGAGAAGATCGCCAAGAACGCGCAGGGCTGGGGCCACCCGGAGTGCCGCACCGCCGAGGCCTGACCGGGCCCGGTCAGACGTCGAACGTGTAGTGCGCGGTGTGGTCCAGCATGTCCGCCGGGCGCACGGTGTTCCACGGCTTCATGGTGTCGTTCAGGTCCACCACGTCCGGCGTGCCGCCCGTCGGCACATAGCCGGCGCCCGGGTGCCGCCGCTGCCACTCCGCCCACAGCTTGTCCACGAAGGCGTGGTGCAGCCAGAACACCGGGTCGTTGGGCGACACGCCGGTGGCCATCTGCCCGCCGACCCAGACGTGCACCCGGTTGTGCAGGTTGACCCCGCGCCAGCCCTCCAGGTGGTTCCGGAAGCCGTCCGAGGCGCTGTTGTACGGCGCCATGTCGTACGTCGCCATCGACAGCACCGACTCCACCTCGGCGCGCGTCGGCAGCTCGCGCACGCCCGTGCCGAGCGAGCGGCGCAGGAACGTACGGCCGTCGACACGCACGTTGACCGACCAGTTGCCGCTGGACGCGGCGAACGGGCCGTCCATCACCCGGCCGTCGCTGCTGCGCCCGGTGCCGCCGAGGAAGTCGGGTGCCCACAGCGAGGCACGCACCGTACGGTCGGTGCTCCAGTCCCAGTAGGGCAGCGCCACCGAGGGGTCCACGGACTGCAGCGCCTGCTCGAAGTCCAGCAGGAATCTGCGGTGCCAGGGCAGGAAGGAGGGCGAGCGGTGGCCGGTCCGCTCGCCGTTGTCGGTGTCCGCCATGATGAACTCGTTGTGTGTGCGGACGAAGTCGTCGTAGCGCCCGTTGCGCTTCAGTTCGAGGACGGCGGCGACGAAACGACGCTTCTCGTCGGCGGTCAGGGTGGCCTGGTTCTTGCGTACGGTCATGGTGCGTGGTGCTCCGGAAGTCCTTGCGGGGGGCGGTCAGTTGGCGGGGAACGGCAGCAGCGGGGCGCCCTGCAGCTCGTCCACCGCGGCACGCGCGGCGGCGCGCGGGGTGGCGACCGGGTCGTAGTGGCTGACGACGCTGATCCAGCTGCCGTCGGCGTTGCGCATCACATGCAGCTGCACGCCGTCGACGAACACCTCGTATCCGCCGCCGTGTTCGTGGTGGTGTCCGCCGCCGCTCGCCGGACGGCCCTGTATCCGGCGGCCCTTGTAGACCTCGTCGAAGGACGTGGGCGCGGTGTGGTCGTGGCCGGCCGCCGACGCGGCGGGCGCGGCGAGGGTGACGACCGAGGCGGTCGCGGCGACGGCGGCTGCCGCGGTGAGCGCGCGGCGCCGGGTGATGTCGGGCATGCGGGGTCCTCCTGAAGAGTGGTCCGGTGGTGACGACGCATGCCTATCGGGACGTCCAGGAGCGGAAGAAATCGCCCGGAACCGGTTGGCTGGGATCCGGACAATTAGCCACATGTCGTACAGAGTTGAACCAAGATGATCTTGCTGTGGCAGTGGGTCGATCCGACCCGGAATAGGGAATTCCTTGCCGGGCCGTCCGGCTTTCCGGTGATCCTTTCCGGCTGCCGTCCGTCCGAGTGGTGCGGCTCACCACGCCAAACTGACGCGATCAAGGGGGTGTGCGAGCCTGCTACCCTCCGGTGCCGTTCGATCACGTCCGGTGACTGTCAGGGGTGTGCACGTGAAGGTCGTCTGTGTCGGAGGGGGGCCCGCGGGCCTCTACCTCGCCATCCTGCTCAAGCGGCAGGACCCGTCCCATGACATCACCGTCCATGAACGCAACCCCGAGGGCTCCACCTACGGCTGGGGTGTCACCTACTGGCGCGGTCTCCTCGACAAGCTCCGGGAGCACGACCCCGACTCGGCGCGGGAGGTCGAGACCCACTCCGTCCGCTGGAGCGACGGCATCGCCCATGTACGGGACCTGACGACCCGCCACCAGGGCGACCAGGGCTTCGGGATCGGCCGGCACCGGCTGCTCGACCTGCTCGCCGGCCGGGCCCGCGCCCTCGGCGTCCGCCTGGAGTACGAGAGCGAGCTGACGGAGCCGCCCGCCGGCGCGGACCTCGTGGTCGCCGCCGACGGCGTGCACAGCGCCCTGCGCACCCGCCACGCCGACCGCTTCGGCACCCGGATCAGCTCCGGCCGCAACCACTACATCTGGCTCGGCACCACCAGGGTCTTCGACTCCTTCACCTTCGCCTTCACCGAGACCGAGCACGGCTGGATCTGGGCCTACGGCTACGGCTACAGCGCCGACCACAGCACCTGTGTCGTCGAGTGCGCCCCGGAGACCTTCACCGGCCTCGGCCTGGACCGCGCCGACGAGGGGGAGGGCCTCGCCCTGCTGGAGAAGCTCTTCGCCGACGTCCTCGACGGCCACCCGCTGATCGCCCGCTCCGGCGCCTCCTGGCTGCACTTCCGCACCCTCACCAACCGCAGCTGGCACCACGGCAACCTGGTCCTGCTCGGCGACGCGGCCCACACCACCCACTACTCCATCGGCGCCGGGACCACCCTCGCCCTGGAGGACGCCATGTGCCTGGCCGGCGCCCTGCGCGAGCACTCCGGCCTGCCCGAGGCCCTCGCCGCCTACGAGCGCCGCCGCCAGGCCGAGCTGCTGTCCGTGCAGAGCGCGGCCCGCTACAGCGCCCAGTGGTACGAGAACCTGCCCCGCTACATCCACCTGCCTCCGCACCGGATGTTCGCCCTGCTCGGCCAGCGCCACTCGCCGCTGCTGCCGTACGTGCCGCCGCAGCTGTACTACGGCCTGGACAAGGCGGCCGGACAGCTGGAGGTGCTGCGCCGGCTCAAGCGCTGGCTCGGCCCCCGCGCCGCCCGCGCCCTGCACGCCCGCCGGCACTAGCCGGCGCCACCCGTCCTCCACACCCCCACCGGCCGCACCGAAGGAGCCCCCCATGGCCGTACCCGTCTCGTTCGACCACACCTCGACCGGCTACAGCCTCCAGCGCGCCTACTGGCTGGCCCGCGCGGCCGAGCTGGCCTACAAGGAACCGGCCGCCATCGAGGAGCAGGCCGCCCAGTGGGGCTTCGAGGAGGTGCGCCACCACCACACTCGCTTCACCCCGCCCTTCCCGCTCCAGGACACCCAGGCCTACACCCTGGCGAGCGACCGGATGATCGTCACCGCGTTCCGCGGCACCGAGCCCGCTCAGATCAAGGACTGGCTCTCCGACGCGACCACCCCGCCCCGGCCCGGCCCCGGCGGCAACGGCTACGTCCACCACGGCTTCGCCCAGGCCCTGGAGTCCGTCTACCCGGCCGTCCACGACACGCTCGCCGAACTGCGCACCGACGGGCAGAGCGTCTACTTCACCGGGCACAGCCTCGGCGGAGCGCTCGCGATGCTGGCCGGCGCCCGCCTCTACCTGGAGGAGCCGCACCTGGCCGCCGACGGCGTCTACACCTACGGCCAGCCCCGCACCTGCGACCGGCTGCTGGCCGAGGCGTTCCACAAGGGCTTCGGCGGCCGGATGTACCGCTTCGTCAACAACAACGACATCGTCCCGCAGCTCCCGCCGGAGCCCGCCTTCACCCACGTCAGGGCGCTGCGCTACTTCGACTCCAAGGGCAGGCTGCACGAATCGATGCCGGTGCTGTCGGCGCTGGGCGACCGGGCCAAGGGCCTGACCGCGGACCCGTTCGCGCCCACCGCCGACGGCGTCCGCGACCACTTCATGCACAACTACCTGGCCGCCCTGGAGAAGAACCTGGCCTGACCACCCGTTCCTGTTGGTGAATGGCCATTCACCAGATAGGGTGAATAGTCATTCACCTTATATCCGTGCCGCCCGCAGGAGCGCCGATGGACCAGCCCGCCCCGATATCCCCGCCGCCCCGAACGCGCGACCGGTTCACCATCCCGGTGCTGGCGTCGGGCGGCATCCTCATGGCGGTCATGCAGACCGTGGTCGTACCCCTGCTGCCCGACCTGCCCCGGCTCACCGGCGCGTCCGCCGCCACCGTCTCCTGGACGGTCACCGCGACCCTGCTCTCCGGTGCCGTCCTCACCCCGGTCCTCGGCCGGGCCGGCGACATGTACGGCAAGCGCCGGGTGCTCACCGCCGCGCTCGCCCTGATGACCGTCGGCTCGGTCCTGTGCGCGCTCTCCTCCGACATCCGCGTGCTCATCGCCGCCCGCGCGCTCCAGGGCGCCGCCGCCTCCGTCGTCCCGCTCTCCATCAGCATCCTGCGCGACGAACTCCCGCCGGAGCGCCGGGGCTCGGCGGTGGCGCTGATGAGTTCCACCGTCGGCATCGGCGCCGCGCTCGGCCTGCCGCTCGCCGCGCTGGTCGTGCAGTACGCCGACTGGCACACCATGTTCTGGCTGACCAGCGCCCTGGGCGCGGCGGGCGTCGCGGCGACCTGGTGGGCGGTGCGGGAGTCGCCGGTGCGCGAGCCCGGACGGTTCGACGTCGCCGGCGCCCTGGGCCTCGCCGCCGGGCTGGTCTGCCTGCTGCTCGGCGTCTCCCAGGGCGGCACCTGGGGCTGGGGGAGCGCGCGGGTCCTCGGGCTGTTCCTCGGGGCCGCCGTCGTCCTCGCCGTGTGGTGCCGGCAGCAGCTGCGCACCGCCCGGCCGCTGGTCGACCTCAGGCTGGTCACCCGGCCCCGCGTGGGCCTGTCCCATGTCGCCGCCCTGCTGACCGGGTTCGCCTTCTACGCCAACTCCCTGGTCACCGCCCAGCTGGTGCAGGCGCCGAAGGCCACCGGGTACGGCCTCGGCCTGTCCATCGTCGCCACCGGCCTCTGCCTGCTGCCCGGCGGTGTCACCATGCTGCTGTTCTCCCCGCTGTCGGCCCGCATCTCGGCCGCGCGCGGGCCACGGATCACGCTCGCGCTGGGCGCCGCCGTCATCGCCTGCGGGTACGCGCTGCGCATCGCCGACAGCCGCGACCTGTGGATGATCATCCTGGGGGCCACCGTGGTGGCGACCGGCACCACACTCGCCTACTCCGCGCTGCCGACCCTGATCCTGCGCGCCGTACCGGCCGCCCAGACCGCGTCCGCGAACGGCGTCAACGTCCTCATGCGCACCATCGGCCAGGCCGTCTCCAGCGCCGCCGTCGCCGCCGTCCTCGTCCACCACAGCAGCCCTCTCGGCGGCGTCCCCGTGCCCACCCTGCGCGGCTACCAGCTCGCCTTCGCCGTGGCGGGCGCCGTGGCCCTCGCGGCCTGCGCGGCGGCCCTGTCCATCCCGGGCGACGGCCCCTCCCGTCCCGCCCGGCGGGCCCCCGGTGCCACCCGGGGCGCCCGCGACGAGGCGATGGAGGGAGCATGAGGACCATGACCACGCCACCCGGTGAGGTGCCCGCCCCCGCACGCCGGGACGCCGAGGCCACCAAGGCCGCCATCCTGAAGGCCGCCCGCCATCTCCTGGCCCGGCACGCCCACGCCGACATCACCCTCAAGGCCGTCGCCGACCGGGCCGGCGTCAGCCCGCCGCTGATCCTGAAGTACTTCGGCAACAAGGACGCCCTGTTCGCCCGCGTGATGTCCTTCGACACCGACGCCGACGCCCTGCTGGACGCCCCGCTGGACGGCCTCGGCCGGCACATGGTCCGGCACGTGCTGTCCAGCCAGCGCGAGCGGGGCGCCGACCCGCTGCTGCGGATCGCCTTCGCCCCGCTGCACGGCGACCACGGCGACGTCCTGCGCGCCAACTTCCGCGCCCAGGTGACCGAACGCCTCGCCGCCCGGCTCACCGGCCCCGACGCGGGCCTGCGCGCCGAACTCGCCGTCGCCGCCCTCGTGGGCCTCGGCGTGATGTACGGCATCGCCCGCGGCCCGCACCTGCGCGGCACCGACGCCGACGCCGTCGCCGACCGCTACGGGCCCGCCGTACAGGAGCAGCTGACACCCGGGCGGTGAGTCACCGGGCGGCTTCCGCAGTCACCTCAGCAGCCGGTCCAGGAAGCCGTTCCCGAACACCCGGTGCGGGTCCAGCCGGTCCAGGGTCGCGACCGCCTGCCCCCACACCCGGTCGCCGAACGAGCCCGGCACGGCCGTACCGAGCACCCGCTCGTCGCTCCAGGCCGCCTCGGCGGTGTACGCCCAGCCCTTGGACCACTCCACGCGCGCGAGGGCGTACCCGCCGTCGTAGCAGCCGAGCAGGAAGTCCTCCAGCTCGCTCAGGAACGCCTCGGCGTACGGCGTGCCCGGCAGGGTCAGCACGTCCAGCCAGACCGCGGTGTCCCACTCGGGGTGCTCCGCGCTCGGCCGCACCGCGGACAGCAGCGGCGCGTGCGCGCCCGGCAGCCCGGTGTCGGCGGGGTCGTCCAGTCCCGTCACCCGTATCTCCACCGAGCCGTTGACCGGGAAGCGGCCACGCGCCGCGTAGCCGGCGAGCAGCTCGCGGTAGTGCCGGGTGAACTCGTGCACCACCCGCTGCACCCCGGCCCGCGAGGTGAGCACCGCGTACCCGTTCGCCGTCACCCGCAGCGTGGTCGGCCGCAGATACAGCAGCGTGTTCTTCGACGGCCCCCACAGGTCGGCCGACCCCGTCGCGGCGAGCCCGAGGGAGGCCGCCTGGAGCTGGGCCGCGCCGAGCACCGGCGCCAGATACCAGGCCGCGCCGGCGGCGAGCCGCCCCACCAGATCGGCGACCGGCTCCGGGACGCTGTCGGAGAAGGGGTAGTTGTACGGCGAGGTGACGTGCCGGGAGCCGGGCGGCCGGACCGGCGTCACGCTCCACTCCTTCAGCCACGGGAACTCGGTGAAGGCGAACCAGATCGCCTCCACCCGGCCCGAGCGCCGCAGGAAGGACTCCAGGGTGCGCCCGCCGGAACCGGGGGCCGCGAACAGTTCACGGGCCGGGACGTCGGTGCGGCTGACGCAGCGCAGACTGCAGTCCGGGCCGACCCGCAGCACCACCTCGGTGACCAGGGACCGGCCGAGATGGGTGAGCAGCGCGGCACACTCCGCCTCGTCCCGGCGGAACGTGCGCAGCACATAGGACCCGCTCTCCGCGTCCCACACCACCGCCGTCAGCTCCAGCACCCGGTTGCTCAGCGAGCCGTACGTGCTGCCGGGCGGCGGTCGTTCGCCGTCGGCCGGTACGGCGGTGCCGTGCGCGTCGATCGCCAGGGCGCCGCCCAGGCTGAGATCGCCGGGGGCGGGCGTCGCGGTGAGCCCGAGCCCGTGCTCCTCCAGGAAGGTGAGCAGGGCCTCCAGGGTGACGCCGGTACCGGCCCGGACCGCCGTGCCGGACTCCAGCGCGAGGCCCGTCAGATGCGCGGTGGTGTCGACGAGCAGGACCGGGGCCTCGGAGGTCGTGCCCTCGGTGACCGTGAGCGGCGACCAGCCGTGCGAGCGGCCCCGGGCGCGGACCCGCCAATGGTGGCGCCACGCCCAGTCCACCACGGCGAGCAACTGCTCGGGCCCGGTAGGGGCGCAGGCCCACAGTCCCTCGGCGGTGATCTCGCCCACCCAGTTGCGGTAGGCCGTGCGGTAGAGCGTCACCCGGTCCGGGAACCCCGGGAGTTCGGCCGCGGCCACCGCGGGGTCGGCGGCGACGAGCACCGGCGCGGCGGCCAGCGCGGCGGCGGTGCGCAGCAGGGCGCGACGGTGCACTGCACGATCTTTCACGCGTTCACGCTAGGGGCCGCCAGGGACACGTCCGTCGTTCGCCGACGCGTCTCACCCGTCCGGGTGAACTGCGCGGGCGGAGCCGTCCGCTCCGCGGGACGCCGTGCCGGATGACAGACTGACGCCATGGACGAACGCGACATCCGCAGGTCGGGTCAGTGGGCATCGGTGGTCGGACTCGGCACCTGGCAGCTGGGCGCCGACTGGGGCGAGGTGGACGACAAGGAGGCCCTGTCCGTCCTGGAGGCGGCGGCCGAGGCCGGGGTCACCTTCTTCGACACGGCCGATGTGTACGGCGACGGGCGCAGCGAGGGGACCATCGCCTCGTTCCTGCGCGGCCGTCCCGATCTGCATGTGCTCGTGGCCACCAAGATGGGCCGCCGGGTCGAGCAGATCCCCGAGAACTACGTCCTGGACAACTTCCGCTCGTGGAACGACCGCTCGCGCCGCAACCTCGGCGTCGACCGCATCGACCTGGTCCAGCTGCACTGCCCGCCCACCCCGGTCTACTCCTCGGACGCGGTGTTCGACGCCCTGGACACCCTGGTGGAGGAGGAGCGCGTCGCCGCCTACGGGGTGAGCGTGGAGACCTGCGCGCAGGCGCTCACCGCGATCGCCCGGCCCCACGTGGCGAGCGTGCAGATCATCCTCAACCCGTTCCGCATGAAGCCCCTGTACGAGGTGCTGCCCGCCGCCCGCGAGGCCGGCGTCGGCATCATCGCGCGCGTGCCGCTCGCCTCCGGGCTGCTGTCGGGCAAGTACACCAAGGACACGGTGTTCGCGGCCGACGACCACCGCACCTACAACCGGCACGGCGAGGCCTTCGACCAGGGCGAGACCTTCTCCGGCGTCGACTACGAAACGGGCGTCGAGGCCGCCGCCGAGTTCGCCGCGCTCGCCCCCGAGGGGTACACCCCGGCCCAGCTGGCGCTGCGCTGGATCATCGAGCAGGACGGCGTGACCACGGTCATCCCCGGCGCCCGCAACCCGGAGCAGGCCCGCGCCAACGCCGCCGCGGCCAAGCTGCCGCCGCTGCCGCAGGAGACGTTCACCGCGATCCGCGAGCTGTACGACCGGCGGATCAGGGACCAGGTCGAGTCCCGCTGGTAGCCGCGGGTCACCGACCGTTTGAACGGACGGCCGGAGGGTTACCCACACCGCATGACGGAGGCAGGGCGGCAGCGCACGGGGCGCGACGAGACCGAGGAGGAGCGGGCCGACCGGATGTGGGGCGAACTCATCCAGGAGGTCCGGGTGGCCCAGACGGGCGTGCAGATCCTGTTCGGCTTCCTGCTGACCGTCGTCTTCCAGCCGAGGTACGCGAGCCTGGCGACCACCGACCAGACGATCTACATCGTGACCGTCGTCCTCGGCGCCAGCGCGACCGGCGCCCTCATCGGACCGGTGTCCCTGCACCGCCTGGTCTCCGGCCGCCGGGTCAAGCCGCAGGCGGTGCGGCTGGCCTCCCGGATGACGTTCGTCGGCCTGGTCCTGCTGCTGGCCACGATGGCGTCGTCCCTGCTGCTGATCCTCCGGGTGGCGACGCACGACAGCCGGGTGCCGTACCTGGTCGCGGCCGTCGTCGCCGGCTATCTGCTGTGCTGGTACGGCCTGCCTCTGTGGGCCCGCCGCAGGCACACGACGCGGCCGCCGGACGGCTGAGACGCGCCCCGGCGACCGCGTGCCCTCGTGCGGGGCCTCGCTACTCGGACTCCGCCTTGATGAAGTCCTCGTACTGGGCGGCGGTGAGGAGGTTGTTCAGCTGCCCCTTGTCGGTGAGCCTGATCGCGATCATCCAGCCGTCCTCGTACGGATCGGTGTTGACCATTTCCGGCTCGTCGTTGAGCGCGGTGTTCACCTCGGCGACCGAGCCGGACAGCGGCATGTAGACCTCGGTCACCGCCTTGACGGACTCCACGGAGCCGAACGGCTCCGAGGCGTCGAGCCGGTCGCCGACCGTGGGCAGTTCCACGAAGACGACGTCACCGAGCTGCTTCTGGGCGTAGTCGGTGATGCCCACGTGCGCCGTGTCGCCTGTGACGCGGACCCACTCGTGGTCCTTGGTGTACTTGAGGTCCTCCGGGGTGGCCATGGGCTCCTCCGTGCACTGGTCGCCATCGTGCCGACCGATCGATCGGTCACCACCGGCAAGCGTCCTACAGCGAGCCGACCACGACCAGGATTCTCACCCCACCGAGTGAGTCACCGGCGCCGCACGGCCCCTCGGTCAGGGACGGACGTAGGGCCGGGTCATGATCTCCATGTTGTGCCCGGACGGGTCGGTGAAGTACGCGCCCCGGCCCCCGAAGAGGCGGTTGATCCGGCCGGGCTCGGTGTGGTGCGGGTCGGCCCAGTAGGTGACGCCGAGCGCCTCCAGCCGGGCGATCATGGCGTCGAACCGCTCCTCGGGCACCAGGAACGCGTAGTGCTGCGACTGGATCGGCTCCTCGCGCTGCTCGTAGAAGTCGAGCGTCACGCCGTTGCCGAGATCTACGGGCAGGAACGGGCCGAACGGGGCGCCGACCGTCAGGCCCAGCACGGCGGCGAGGAAGTCCGCCGACAGCCGCCGGTCCCGGGCGAGGACGGCGGTGTGGTCGAGCCGGACGGCGGTCGTCGGGGTGTGCTGCGGGGTGGTCTGCATGAGTGGGTGTGTCTCCGGGTCGTGAGGTCCGCTGGACGGGCGCCTTCATGGGCGCCGGGGCTGGAACGCGGAGACGTCGGCGGGCCTCTCGCCCGCCTCGGGGTCACGCCGAGGCCGGGAACCTCACTCGTGTATGGCCCATGGCCGACCCGGCAGTCACCCGCACAACCTTACTGTGTGTCAGGGCTCGGCGCCACGCCCTCCAGCGCCCGGAGCTGCCGGTCGTGCACCCGGCTGAGCAGGAGCAGGGACAGCACGGCACCGATCAGCGCGCAGAACATGTCCCACTGGGTGTCCCACACATCGCCCTGGGTGGCGAGGAACGCGTCCGCGCCGTGGCCGCCGATCTCGGCCGCCAGCCACTCCAGCAGCTCGAAGCAGGCGCTGAAGGCCAGGCAGGCGCACACGGTGAGCGGGGCCAGCCAGCGGCTGCCGCGCAACGGCGAGGTACGGCTGAGCAGTTCGCGGACCAGCACCGCCGGGACGAAGCCCTGCATCAGGTGCCCGAAGCGGTCGTACGGATTGCGGTCCAGGCCGAAGGTGTCCCGCACCCAGTCGCCCAACGGGACCTGCGCGTAGGTGTAGTGCCCGCCGAGCGCGAGGACCAGCGCGTGCGCGGTCAGCAGCCCGCACAGCAGCCCCGTCAGCGGGAAGCGCCGCCAGACCACGGCCACCAGCGGCAGGCCCGCCAGCGCCCACACGGTCTCCAGGAACCAGGTGGCACGGTCGCGCGCGCCCCACGCCGACAGTGCCAGCCCCACGGCCACCACGCCGGCGAAGAGGGCGGGCGGCACGCGGCGCGGCGCTGCGAGCGGGGCGGGATGCACTGCGGTCACGGCGGGGCTCCTTGGCTGAGGTCGTCGTCGAGCCCCATCGTGGCGCCGGGCCGGGCCGCGGGCATGAGTACGGCTACTCAGCCCGTGGAGAGGATCTCGGCGAGCAGTTCGTCCACCGGGACGCGCTCCCGCCCCGGCATGACGACCAGGTGCGTCTCGCGCAGGAACGCGGCGACCGCGGGCGCCCAGGCGAACACCACCGCGCGGTGCCGGCTGCCGTCCGGCCTGGTGTCCCCGAGGAACTCCAGGCGCAGCTCCTGCCAGCGGCCGGTGGCGGCCGGCCGCAGCCGTACGTCACCGACGCCGACCGGCCCGGCCAGGCCGGCGGAGAGCATCTCCCGGTCCAGTCGCCAGCACGCCAGCACCCGGCCGTCGTGGGCGAAGACGGCGGTGACGGCGAACGGGTCGTCGGCGTCGTAGCGGAGATGGGCCAGCACCGGGCAGCGGCCGGTGCCGGGCGCGAGGAGCTGGACCACGAGGGTCTTGTGCACGAACGAGTTCACGCGGGGGCCTCCGGGAACAATCGGCTGGTGCCCTCTAGTACCCCTCCCGGCCCCCGGATTGCTCATTCGCCGGACTGATTCCCGCGAGCTCCGCGCAGCGCGGCCAGACAGCCGCCGATGGCCTGCTGCAGTTCCTCCAGGCGCTGGACCATGTCGTCCTCGTAGAAGTCCTGCGCGTCGTCGAAGGTCAGCTCCTCGAACGCCCTGGTCGCCTTCTGCAGGCTGCTGTAGAACTTGGTCCGCCGCTCCTGTACCCGCAGTTCGGGGTCGGCCTCGACCGCCTCCGCGACGAGGGACTTCATGGTGTCGTAGGCCTCGGTGGCCCACTCGCCGCTGTCCTCGTCCTCCGCCAGCTCGTCGATGAGCGACAGATGCCGCTCGGCCTCCTCGCGGAGCTGGGCCGGGGCCTCGACGGTCTGCCCGGCGGGGGTCCTGATCCGCCCCGACTCGGCGATGCCGCGGACATAGCCGATCCGGTCGGCGGCCCGGCTCTCGCTCGCCACGGCCTTCTTGAGGTCGTCGGTCCGTACGACGTCCCGGGCCAGGTCCGCCTGCAGCTCCGGGTCCTCGCGGACCCGGTCCAGCAGGGCGGCGCGGGCCGCGCGGGCGGTGGAGGGGTCGGCGAGGATCGCCGCGCGCAGGGCCGTCGGGTTCTCGGCGACCTCCAGCGCCTTGGTGGGGCGGATGCCCTCGGCCTCCGCGGCCTCGGCGATGGCGGTGCCGCGCTCGGAGGTGGTGCTGTTGCGGGAGACGTAGTAGCCCAGCCACACGTCGGCGTCCGGCAGCTCCACGTCCTGGCCCGGCTCCAGGGCCTCGAAGTGCGGGACGAGGCCGTCGTCGGCGGCCCGGTCCCACGCCTTGTAGTAGCGCATGACCCGCTCGGCGGAGCAGCCGGCCAGCTCCGCGAACTCCTTCGCCGACACCTTCGGCGTCTCACCGGCACCCTGCCCGCCCGGGCGCACACTGCGGGCCACCAGCAGCGCGAAGGCCCAGCCGCCGGTGCGGGCGTACACGCCGAACTCCCGGGCGTCACGCGCCACCAGATCGGACAGCGGCGGCACGGCCGGGGCGGACGGCTCGGCGGACGACGTCCCGGACGGGTCGATGGCAAGGGTCACGGACGGCTCTCCTGCGGACAAGGCTCAAGGGACCGCACCCGGACGGGTGCGGACAGGAAAGCCTATATGGACCCATTGGCGCGCTTTGGCAGGTCCGGGCCCCGGCGAGGACGGGGACCGGCGTCAGGCGAACGCCTCCCGCAGCGCCGGCAGCAGGGTCTTCGCCGACCAGTCCAGGAACTCCGGCTGGGTGTCGCCGCCGATCTGCACGAGGGCGATCTCCCCGAACCCGGCCTCCGCGTACGGCCGTACGCCCGCGACGAAGGCATCGGGGTCGTCCCCGCACGGAATGGCGGAGCCGACGTCGTCCTCGGTCACGAACCGGGTCGCGGCCTCGAAGGAGTCGGGGTGCGGCAGCTCGGCGTTCACCTTCCAGCCCAGGCCGAACCAGCGGAACTGGGAGTGGGCGCGCTTGACCGCCGTGTTCCGGTCGGGGTCGTAGCACACCGGCAGCTGGCCGACGCGGGGCTTGCCGCTGCCGCCGTGCCGGTCGAAGGCCGCCAGCAGGCCCGCCTTCGGCTCGGTCGCGATGACCAGGTCGGCGAGGTGCCCGGCGAGCTTGCAGGACTGGTCACCGGAGACGGCGATGCCGATCGGCGGCGCCTCTTCCGGCAGGTCCCACAGCCGGGCCGACTCCACGTCGTAGTGCGGCCCGTGATGCGTGACATGGCCGCCCTCGAACAGCGCGCGGATGATCCCCACGGCCTCTTCGAGCATCTCGTGGCGGACGTCCACCGGGGGCCAGCCGCCGCCCACGACATGCTCGTTGAGGTTCTCGCCGGCCCCAAGACCGAGCCGGAACCTGCCGTCCGAGAGCAGCTGCATGGTGGCCGCCTGCTGCGCCACGAGCGCCGGGTGGTAGCGCAGGAGCGGGCAGGTCACATAGGTCATCAGCGGAATCCGTGAGGTGGCCTGGGCGGCGGCGCCGAGCACGCTCCAGGCGTAGGGGGAGTGCCCCTGCGAGCGCAGCCACGGAAAGTAGTGGTCCGAGGTCACCGAGAAGTCGAACCCGGCCTCCTCGGCCCGCACCAGGTGGTCCACCAGGTCTCGGGGACCGGCCTGCTCGGTCATCATCGTGTATCCGATTTGCACCATAACGGGCGAGTCCCCGGCTCGGCGGGCGGAAAACGGCGGGGCGGGTCAGCTCTTCGGTACGCGGAACGTCTGCAGGAACGTCTTCAGCGCCAGCCGGTTCTCCGCGTCGTCCCAGGTCGCGGCCGGGGTGGTGAAGCGCAGGGAGAAGCCCCGCCCGCCGCCGAGCAGGAAGCCCCGCCCGAACGTGTGCGCCCGTGCGTCCCCGGTGCCCGCCAGCCACTCCAGGTCGGCGGCCGGCCGGCTCTGGTACGTGGTGGCCCGCACCCCGCCGATCCGCTGGTAGCCGGGCAGCTGCGCCAGCCCGGGCTCGACGTCGTCCCGCCACACGGCGACCGGATCGGACCCCACGCGTTCGCTGTAGGTGACGGCGAGCGTGGGCACGTCGCCGCCCGGGCCGAACGTGACACGGTAGGCGAGGTCGCCGGACCGGGAGGTGGTCAGCCGTTTCCAGCCGTCGGGCAGCGCCACCGAGAAGCCCTCGGGAGCGCTGTACCGGTGATAGCCAGCCGGCAGGGCGGGCGAGGCCGGGGCGGTCGGTGTCGGCGCGGTCGCTGTCGGAGTGGGAGTGGGGGTGGAGGTGGTGTCACCACCGGTGTGCCGGTCGGTGGGGGCGACCGGGACCGTGGCCCGGGGCGGGCTCCCGGCCGTGTCCGTGCCCGACAGCGCGCCGGTCGCGGCCAGCGCCCCGGCGGCCACGGTGACCACGGCCAGCACGGTGCCGGCGACCAGGACCCGTCTGCCGCGCAGCGGCCCGGCGAGGCGCACGCCCCTGTACGCGCCGCGCAGCCGGGTCACGGGGGCCGGCTGCCGGTCGGCGTCCGTGTCCTCGGTCAGCGCCCGGGTCAGTGCCTCGCGGATCACCGGCCGGGTCAGCCGCTCCCGCGGGTTCTTGCGCAGAAGCCCCTGCACGGTCTGGGTGAGCGGCCCGGCCCGGAGCGGGGTGCGCAGCGGCAGCCGGTCCACGGCCTTCAGCGTGGCGTCGGGCCGGCCGCGGTCCCGGAACGGCGGCCGGCCCTCGACCATCGTGTAGAGCAGCGCGCCCAGCGCCCACAGATCGGCGGCCGGGCCGATGCGCTCGTCGCGGGCCTGCTCCGGAGAGGCGTACGACGGTGCCGTGAGGCGCGGCACGAGCGTCGCGCCCGCGAGCCCGAACCCGGCGACCACGACCGGGCCGTCGTCCCGGACGAAGACCTGCCCGGGGCTCAGCTCGCCGTGCGGGATGCCCTCGTCGTGCGCGGCCTGCAGCACGTCCAGCAGCTCCAGGCCGAGCCGGGCCGCCCGCACGGGGTTGAACGAGCCCTCCTGGGAGAGGAGTTCGCCGAGCGGTGTGCCGTCGATCCACTCGGTGACCGTCCACAGGGTGCCCGCCTCCACCACGGCGTCGACGACCGCGGCGACCTGGCCCGCGCGCAGCAGCCGCATGGTCTCGGACGTGCGGACGACCCGGGCCGTGACGCGGCGCGCGGTGTCCTCGGCGGCGGGCTCCGGCAGCGCGGTCTGCGCCACCAGGCGGGGCCGCTCCGCCGCCAGGTCCTCGGCGTACCACCACAGGCGGTTCGTCTCGCGGGAGAAGACCTCCAGGAGCCGGTACCGTCCGGCAACCAACTCATGTGCGGAGACGTGCGCCTTGACCATGGTCATCCCTCGCTGAAACCCCTGCCTCGTCTTTCCCAGAGGTACGCGGGGCACGCGGGGGAGCGTTCAAAGGATCCTCATACCGACGCGCTCACAGCAGCCCGAAGCCGTCGGCCCAGTCGAAGATCTCCCGCGGGGTCGAGTTGCCCCCGCACACCACCAGCCCGATCCGGGCGTCCTCGCCGACCCGGGCCACCACCTGCCGGGCCGCCGGGAGCAGACAGCCCGCGGCCGGCTCGGCCCACACCTTGGCGTGCTCGGCGAGGTCCAGGCAGCCCTGCACCGCGTCCCGGTCCGGAACCACCAGGACGTCCTCGACGAGCGCGGACACATGGTCGTACGTCAGCTGTGACACCGAGGGCGCGCTCAACGTGGTGACCAGCGAGGACAGCGGCACCGGAAGGGGACCGCCGGCCTTCAGCGCGGCGGACATCGCCTCCGCCCCCTCGGTCTCCACGCCCCACACGCGCACCCCCGGACGCCGGACGCGCAGGGCCGCCGCGATGCCGGCGATCAGGCCGCCGCCCCCGATGCTGACGACGACGTCCGTCAGCTCCCCGGCGTCCTCGGCCAGTTCCAGCCCCACGGTGCCCTGCCCGGCGATCACGACCGGGTCGTCGAACGGGTGGACCAGGGTCAGCCCCTCGTCCCGCAGCCGCGTCACCAGCCGGAAGGCGCTGTCCATGCCGTCGGTCAGCCGTACCGAGGCCCCGGCGCCCTCGGCGAGCGCGAGGGAGCGCGCGGGCGCGGTGCGCGGCATGACCACGGTCGCCTTCACATCGAGGGCCGCCGCCATCACCGCGAGCGCGATCCCGTGGTTGCCGCCGCTGACCGCGACCACGCCCGCCGCCCGCTCGGCCTCGCTCAGCGACAGCAGCTTCGCCGTGGCCCCGCGGGCCTTGAACGAGCCGGTGCGCTGGAGCAGTTCGAGCTTGGCGGTGACCGGGACGCCGAGCAGCGCGCCGAGGCCGGGGCTCGGCACCGTCGGCGTCCGGACGACGTGTCCGGCGATCCGACGGGCGGCGGCTTCGATGTCCGAGATGTCGATCACGGTGCTTCACCCTTCCGGCGCGGGTCGGGAACCGCGCCGCTCGCACCTTGGCCCGCCGGGACGCCGGCGGTCAACGCCATTCCGGATCATGGCTACAGCACGCGGCCCACCAGGAAGTCCAGCAGCCCGGTCAGCTCCTCGGCGGGCCCGGCCGCCAGGGAGGCAAAGGTGAGCAGCTCCCGCGCGGCGGCGGTGTGGGTGCGGGCCTCGGCCAGGGCCGCCGTACGGCCGCCCGCCGCCTCGATCAGCGCGGCGGCCTCCTCGGCGCGCTCGGCGGAGCCGAGCAGCTCGGGCAGGTGCCGGGCCGCCGGGGAGCCGAGCGCGGCCAGCACCGGGAACGTCTTCTTCCGCTCCCGTAGATCGCCGCCGACGGGCTTGCCGGTGACGGCCGGATCGCCCCAGATGCCGAGCACGTCGTCGACCAGCTGGAAGGCGATCCCGAGATGCCGGCCGGCCCGGTCCAGCGTGTCGGCCGTCTCCTGGGACGCGCCGCCGAGCGTGGCGCCCAGCGCGGCGGCACAGCCCAGCAGCGCGCCGGTCTTGCCCTCCGCCATCGCCCGGTACTCCTGCGGCGTCACCCGGTCAGGGCCGGTCCAGGGCCGGGTGGCGAACAGCAGGTCGTCGGCCTGCCCGCGCACCAGATCGGTGAGGGCCGTGGAGAGCAGCCGTACCGCGCCGGGGCCCTCGGGCGCGGTGGCGAGGGTCTCCACCGCCAGCGCGAACAGGGCGTCCCCGGCCAGGACGGCCGGACCCGTGCCGTACGCCCGCCACACGGCGGGGCGGCGGCGCCGGGTCGCGTCGCCGTCCATGATGTCGTCGTGCAGCAGCGAGAAGGCGTGCACCAGCTCGACCGCGACCGCCGCCGGGACCCCGGCCCGCCCGTCGGCGCCTGCCGCCTCGGCGCCGAGCACCGCCAGCGCCTGCCGTACGCCCTTGCCGCCCGGGGCGCTGGCGGGCGCCCCGCCGACCTCGCACCAGCCGAAGGAGTACGCGGCCATCTCGGCGACCCAGGGGTGCAGCCGCTCCACGGCCTCCCGCAGCCGTGGCCGTACCAGCTCCCGGCACCGGGCGAGGACCTGGGGAGCGGACTCCCGTACCGGTGAGGTGAGCGCCGTCACCGTACGGCCTCCGCGTCGAGACCGAACTCCCGCTGGGCGCGGGCCACCATCTCCCGCGCGTGACGCAGCCCGCTGCGCTCCAGGACGCGGGCGAGGTCGGCGAGTTCGGCGGCGGTCTCGGCGCGGTCGCGGCCGAGCCGGGCGAGGGCCTTGGCGAGGCCCAGCCGGGACAGTGCCTCGCCGCGCGGTTCGCTCATCGTCCGGAACTCCGTGAGCGCCAGCTGGTACCGGTCGCGGGCCTCGGCGTGACGGCCCGCGCGGTACAGCACGTTGCCCTGCATCTTGTGGTTGTAGGCGAGGGCGCTGGAGAGGTTCATCGCCCGGCAGGTCTCCTCCGCCTCGGCCAGCAGCTCCAGCGCCCGCTCGGTGGCGCCGTCGCGCACCGAGAGGACGTCGGCGAGTCCGCGCAGCGCCCAGGCGTGCCCGCGCCGGTCGTCGGCCCGGCCGGCTATCTCCGCCGCCTCCTCGAACAGGGCGTAGGCCCGGTCGTGGTCGCCGGTGTTGCGGTGCATCTGGGCGATGCCCTCCAGGGCCCACACCGTGTGCCGGGCCTCGCCGCGCTTGCGGGCCTCGGCCAGCAGTTGCTCGTGCAGCCGGCCGACCGCCGCGTAGTCGCCCTGGATCCGGCCGGTCTCCGCGAGGCCGGCCAGCGAGTAGCCGCGCACCACGATGTCCCCGCCCCGCTCGCCGAGTTCGGCCGCGAGTCCCAGGAGCCGCCAGGCCAGCGGGAACGCCCCGCGCTGCCGGGCCAGTGTGCCCCCGCTCCACAGCGCCCACGCCATCGCGGCGGTGTCGCCGGCCTCCCGGGCGGCGCGGTAGCTCGCCTTCCAGGCGCGGTCGGCGTCCCGCACATGGCCGAGCCGCCGGTGTGCCTCGGCGACGGCGAGCCCGCAGCGCGCCGCCTCGCCGGGGTGCCCGGCCCGCTCGGCCTCGCGCAGCCGCTCGGTGGCCTCGGCCAGCACGTCGACCAGCGAGGAGTTCACGGACAGGGTGGTCAGGGCGCCCTGGTACTCCGGGGCGAAAGCCTTGCCGTACATGCGTACCCTTCTATACACGGAGTGTATACATATCGTGTATAGCGTCTCGGAAACATGCCCCGGCCCAAGCGGCCGGGGCTCGGTCTGTTGCCGATCAAGACGCCGGTACGGCGGCGGGGGTTGCCCGTGCGGCACGGATCACATGTGAAGGATCAGTGCTGGTCCTTCTGCGGCGTCACCTCGCTGGGCCGCACCACCACATGGCCCTCGCCCTGCAGCATCAGCTGCACGGCCTCGCCGGAACCGCCGCGCAGCATCGAGCCGATGGACTGCGAGCGGTGCAGCGAGGTCTGCAACTGCGCGGTCCAGCCCACCACCGCGTCCGTGTCGACGTACACCGGCGCCTGCGCGGACACCGGTATGACCAGCGGGTTGCCCTCGCAGACCAGACCGAGCCGGCCCTGCCCGCTGAACACGCTGTTGAACAGGCCGCCGCCCGCGATGCCGGACCCCTTCACCGTCTTGATCTCGTACGACAGCGAGGCGTCGAAGCACAGGACGTTGCGGCCGTTGACGGTGAACTGGTCACCGTGCTCGACCTCGACGATGAAGCAGTTCTGCGCCTCGTGCGCGAACCAGGCCTCGCCCTGCCCGCGCACCGCCATGAGGGGCAGTCCCTCACCGGTGACCGCACGCTTGAGCATGCCGCCGACGCCCTGCCCCTTGCGCTCGAACTTCAGGTCGCCGCGGTAGGCGACCATCGCGCCCTGCCGGGCGTGCATCTCGCCGTTCACCGCGTACTTGATGCACTTGGCGTTCTCGACGGACATGCCCGGCTCCACGGCCGGCTGCACCACGTGCTGACTGGAAAAGAGATCACCCTTCATGCGGGGCATGGTGTCCCGGACGATGGCATTCCGCCAAGATCGCGGAACGTACCGGTTCAGCCACCGAACAGCTGGGTCCAGTACGTGCCCGCCCGGCCGCCGCCCGCGAAGCCGACGCCGAGGTGGGTGAACTCCCGTCCGAGGATGTTGGCGCGATGGCCGGGGCTGTTCATCCAGCCCTCCACGACCTCGGCGGGGGATCGCTGGCCGCAGGCTATGTTCTCGCCGATCGTGCGCCGCCGGGCCCCCGCGGCGGCGGCCCGGTCCCAGGGTTCGCCGCCGTCGGGCGAGGTGTGCGCGTAGAAGTCCCGGGCCACCATGTCCGCGCAGTGGGCCTGCGCGGCGGCCGTCAGCAGCGGATCCGTCGCCAGCGCGGGCAGCCCGGCCCGGCCGCGCTCGGCGTTGGTGAGCGCGAGGACCTCGGCGGCCGTGCGCGTGAGGCCGTCCGGTGTGAGGGGTGCGGCCCACAGCGCGGTCCAGTACCGGTCGCCCGCGTCGGCGTGGGCCAGCGCGGCATGCCGGAAGGCCGGGTCGAGCAGGGTGCGCCGGGCCCGCTCCGCGCCCAGGCAGTGGTCCACGAAGCCGGCCGGGGTGCGCGGCCCGGAGACGAGGTGCTCGCCGACGGTGAGGTACGCGTATCCGGCGGCCGAGATCCGCTGGTGCACGGACACGCCGTCCGGTCCCTCCCCGCCGAGCCGCCCGGCGTCCGCCATGGCCCGGGCGTGCGCCCGCGCGGCGGCGGCCAGACGCGGGTCCGGTACGACGGGCGGGGAACCGGCGCGGGCCCGGGCGGCGTTGACCAGGCGGGCGAAGTCGTCGGACGCGCACGGCACCGCTGTCCGAGGGGCGGCTGCCGCCGCCGTCCGGCCACCGTCGTCGGATATGTCCACACCGAAGTCCCGGGCGAGCCCCGCCAGTCCGTCCGCGTACCCCTGCCCCACCGCCCGCAGCTTCCAGCCGACGCCCGGACGGAGGTACAGCTCGGCGAGCAGCAGCACGGTCTCCGGGCCCGGCCGGGGAGGCGCGAACCGGGCGACCGTACGGCCGGCGCCGTCGGTGACGTCGAGCCGGGGCGCGGGCAGCCGGCCGAGCGGCGTGCCGGGCTCGGCCGCGCTCACCACGACCGTGACCCGGCACGCGCCACCGCGCAGCCGGGCCGGATCGACGGCCAGGGTGTCCCCGCGCAGCCGGACGCCGGGCGCGTCGGGCTGGTTGTAGAACACGAAGTCGGCGTCGCCGGCGACCCTCCCGTCGGCCCCGGTGACCAGGGCGGACACGTCGAAGGCACCGGCCACCCGGAGCCGCACCACACCGGAGGGCAGGGCCGCGTTGCCCCCGGGAACGAGTTCGCCCATGCCCCGTACAACGCCGGTCACATGTCGGTGGGTTCCCGGAGCGGCTTCGCCTCCGCCTTCGTCCCGCCCTTCGGCTTCCCGCAGAACGCCGACTCCAGCGCCCCGGCCATCGTGTCGAGCACCTTCGCGTTGTTGGACGTGTTGGCCACGGCCGTGAGACTGCGCCCCCCGTCCTTCGTGCTGAACGCGTACGTGTAGTACCCCTGCACCGCCCCGGTGTGCCCGTACACCGACACCCCGCAGGACAGGTCGCGGCGCCGCAGACCGAGCCCGTACGCCGTCGTGTCGCTGACCTTCGTGAAGCGCTCCATCTCCGCGAGCCGCGCGGGGGACATCAGCCTGCCCTTGAGCAGGGCGCTGTAGAAGGTGTCGAGGTCCCGTGCGCTGGAGATGATCGCGCCCGCGCTCTGCGCCCAGGACACGGTCTGCGCGGTCGCGTCGACCAGCGGGTCGCCCGCCTTGTCCGGAGTCAGGTACCCACGGGCGTACCGTCCCGGAATGGCCGTGTCCGGGTGCACGTAGAACGTGTCACCCAGCTTCAGCGGCTCGATGATGCGCTTCTGGTACGCCGTCTGCACGGACTGCCCGGTGAGCTTCTCGATGAGCAGGCCGGCGACGACGAAGTTGGTGTTGGAGTACGCGTAGGCGGCCCCCGGCGCGTTGGTGCGGGGCTTCTTCAGGGAGAGGTCGACCAGCTGCCGGTAGGTGAAGACCCGCTTCCGGACCGCCTCGAAGCCGGCGACGCTGTCGGCGAACATGTCGTCCGAGTAGTCGTAGAGACCGCTGCGGTGGCTCAGCACATGGCGGACCGTGATCCGGTCGTCCGGCAGCAGCTGCGGCAGGTAGCGGTTGACCGGCGCGTCGAGCGAGAGCCGGTGCTCGTCGACGAGCTGGAGCAGCACCACAGCCGAGAAGGACTTGGTGACGCTGCCGACCCGGAACCGGTCGCCGGTCGTGATGGCCCGCCCGGTGGCACGGTCGGCGATGCCCTGTGTGGCCTGGTATGTCCGGCCGTTGTCGTCGATCCGGGCCAGCGCCCCCGGTGCGCCCTGGGCCACCGCCGACCGCAGCACCGCGGCCAGTCCGGCGGTGTCCGGCGCCGCAAGTGCCGCTGCCGCCGGGGTGTCCGGCCCTCCGGTCGCGGCCTGCGCCGGGACCGCGAGAAGCGACAGCGCGACCGCCCCGAGGACCGCTCCCCGCCCCACCGTTGCTGAGACCATCCCCTACCCACTCCCGTCGTCCGGTTTCTGATGCGATATCGGTCACATTCCGCCCTGGGAACCTAGGGGATTGAGGCAACGTCTCCACAGCCGACACACAGTTGGTCATCTCGTGATCACCCTGTGGCTCCCATTCGTAAAGGATTGCCATAGAAGTTCGCGAAATGGATCATTCCGGCTTTACGTGCCCATGACTGATCCGCAAGGGTTACCCCCGGAGCCGAACCGGCTCCCGTGGCGCCCAACTGTGCCACGCCTCAAGGCGGTTGGTTCATCACCTGCCGCCTGTGAACGAAGGAACCCTGATCAGATTGCGTAGACCGCACATACGCACCGTGGCGGTCGCCGTCGCGGTGACGACGGCTGCCACGGGCCTGGCCGGTACGGCCTTCGCGGGTCCCTCCGCAGGAGTGGAGCGGTCCGCCGCCTCCACCGCCTCGAACGCCACGGTGGTGGTGGAGGCGGCGCGCACCGCGGCCTTCGCGCACGCCTCGGCGACCGGCGTCTCCAAGGGCGACGAGCTGCACGCCCAGGACGTCATGATCGACCCCGAGGGTGCTCGGCACGTCCGATTCGTCCGCACGCACAACGACCTGCCGGTGCTCGGTGGCGACCTCATCGTCCACCTCGACGGCAAGCTGGCCTACACGGGCGTGACCCGCGCGGCCGGCCACGCCGTCAAGCCGGCCGGCCAGGCCAAGCTGACCGCGGCCCAGGCCGCCGCCAAGGCCGCCGAGGCGGCCAAGGGCGACGCGAGCAGCGCCCAGCTCGTGGTGGACGCCCGCGGTGGCGCCTCCGCCCTCGCCTACCAGGTGACCGTCACCGACAAGGACAACTCGAGCACGGTCGTCGTGGACGCCGTCACCGGCAAGGTGCGCAGCAACACGCCCACCCGGGACGAGTTCCTGTCGCCGAAGCTGCTCGACGCCCTGCGCGAGCGCGGCGAGACCGTCGACCCGGCCACCGGCATCGGCTCCGCCTCCACCGGGTCCGGCCTGCTCGGCTCGGGCGCCTCCGGCGCGGCGGCCTACCCGTCGGCCGCCAAGGGCACCGGCAAGACCCTCTTCGTGGGCACCGTCGGCCTCACCACCACGCAGACCTCGCGCGGCCACTACCAGCTCAAGGACCCGAACCGGTACGGCACCGAGACGCGGGACGCCAAGGGCTCGTACACGGAGAAGTTCAGCGCCGGTTCGAAGCTGACCAACACCACCAACGTGTGGGGCAA
This sequence comes from Streptomyces sp. NPDC046727, assembly GCF_040645635.1. NCBI lineage: Bacteria > Bacillati > Actinomycetota > Actinomycetes > Kitasatosporales > Streptomycetaceae > Streptomyces > Streptomyces sp. NPDC046727. The sequence goes on along the minus strand of NZ_JBEYYR010000008.1, from coordinate 19,876 downwards.
CGGCAAGACCACCAGCCGGGTCAGCGCCGCCGCCGACGCCCAGTACGGCATCACCAAGACGCTGGACTTCTACAAGTCCACGTTCAAGCGCAAGGGCATCGCCAACAACAGCAAGCCCGCGCAGGCGATGGTGCACTGGGGCAACAAGGTCGCCAACGCCTTCTGGGACCCCACCTGCAACTGCATGCTGTACGGCGACGGCGACGGCCAGATGTTCAAGAAGCCGCTCGTCGTCCTCGACGTCACCGGTCACGAGCTGACCCACGGCGTGGTCGAGGCGACCGCCAACCTGCAGCCGACCTTCGTCGACTCCGACGGCAACCAGTACGGCGAGCCGGGCTCGCTGAACGAGTCGCTCGCGGACATCTTCGGCTCGAACGTCGAGTTCTACGCCAAGAACACGAAGGACACGCCGGACTACCTGGTCGGTGAGAAGCTGGGCCTCGCGCAGAAGTTCCTGCGCCGCCTGGACCACCCGTCCCTCGACAAGCTTGAGGGCACGATCGACTACTGGTCGTCGGACACCTACTACACCGAGGTGCACGCCGGTTCCGGTGTCTCCTCGCACGCCTACTACCTCCTCGCCGAGGGCAGCGGCAAGAAGACGATCAACGGCGTGAACTACAACTCGCCGACGTACCACAACATCACGGTCAAGGGCATCGGCCGCACCAAGGCGACCGCCATCTACTACCGTGCGCTCACCCGCTACATGGTCTCCACGACCGACTTCCACCAGGCGCGCATCGCGACGCTGAAGGCGGCCAAGGACCTGTACGGCGCGAACAGCACCGAGTACAAGACCGTGGACAAGTCGTGGGCCGCGGTCAACGTGACCGCCGCCAACACGCCGCGCGCCCACTGACGGACGCCGGCACACGCCAGCACCACCGGATGCCCCGCCTCGCGCGGGGCATCCGCATGTCCGGGTGCGTGCGGGGGCCATCGCCGACAGCGACTGGTCACCGGAACAGGGCCCGTTCGACGCCAAGGGCTCCGCGGCGACCACGTTGGGCCGCGACCCCGACCACGCCCGCACCGTCGCGAACAGCTTCGGCTGGGCCAACGCCTGGCGCGCCCTGTGCTGGGCGCGTTTGAAGAACCCCGACAAGGCGTACCAGCTCATCGTGACCAACCTGCGCCCGTCGACCGGTGGCGGCAACGGCACCGCACCCAACCTGTTCGACATCTACGAGGTCGAGCGGGGCCGGGGCCTCGTGGACCTGGACCGGCGGGACGGAAGACCCACCGAGGTGCGGATCCGCAGCGTCGGCGGGACCATGACCTCCGTGGGATACGAAGGTGTGTTCCGGACGGTCCGCGTGCAACCCGGCGAGACCGTCACGCTCCGGGACTTCGCCCGGTGACCGGCCGAACAGGGCGCTGCTGCCGCGCCGCCGCCGCCCTTCTCACCGCCGTCGCCTGCCAGTCCGCACGCGCCGCCGCCCCGCCCGACTCCGTCGCCCGGGCCTCCGGTGTGGTCACCTGGGCGGCGAGCGCCGACCGCCTGGGCGAGGGCACGGCCGGCCAGGGCTACCGGCTCGTCGTCCGTACCAGCGTCGGCGGCAGCGATCTGCGCGTCCGCTTCACCAACGCCTTCGGCGACCGGCCGCTGACCCTGGACAGAGTCCACGCCGGCCTGCGCGACCAGGGCGCCGCCCTGCGGCCGGGCAGCAACCGGCCGCTCACGTTCGGCGGCGCCCGTACGGTCACCGTCCCGGCGGGAGCCGTCGCCTGGAGCGATCCGCTGCCCGGCCGGATACCGGCCGGCACCGACCTGGTCGTCAGCCTGCGCACCCCGGACGCGGCCGGCCCGGCCACCGGTCACTGGATGGCGATGCAGACGTCGTACACCGGCCAGGGCGACCACACCGCCGAGGAGAGCGGTGCCAACTGGACACGGACTACCGGCTCCTGGTGGTACATCGACTCCGTCGCCGTACGGCCCGCCCGCCCGGCCGTCGGTGCCGTGGTCGCGCTCGGCGACTCCGTCACCGACGGCCGGCAGTCCACCACCGACCTCGACCGCCGCTGGCCCGACTACCTCGCCCGGCGCCTCGAAGGGGCCGGCACGGCCGTCCGGGGCGTGGCCAACGAGGGCATCTCGGGCAACAAGGTCCTCGCGGACGGCGCCGGGCAGGCCGCGCTGCACCGGCTGGACCGGGACGTCCTCTCCCAGCCCGGCGTGCGGACCGTGTTCCTCTTCGAGGGCGTCAACGACCTCAAGGCCGACACCGGTGTCACGGCGGCCGATCTGATCGACGGCTACCGCGAGGTCGCCCGGCGGGCGCACGCGGCGGGCACGTGCGTGGTCGTCGCCACCGTCGGCCCGTTCAAGGGCTGGCCGGAGTGGGACCCGGCCGCCGAGGCCGTACGGCAGGAGGTGAACCGGTTCCTGCGCGGCAGCGGGGACTTCGACGCCGTCACCGACTTCGACCGGGTCCTGCGCAGCCCCTACGACCCCGAGCGGGTCCTGCCGTTCTTCGACGGCGGCGACCACCTGCACCCGAACGACAAGGGCATGCAGGCCCTCGCCGACGCCGTCGACCTGGACAGCCTGGACTGCGCCCGCTGACCACGACCGGCGGCCCACCCGGTCCCCCTGGGCGAGGTCACCCCGAGCCGGCCCGCTCCGGCGCGATCAGGCCCCGGCGGTAGGCGACCGCCACCGCCTCCGTGCGGCTCGCGGCGCCCAGCTTGGCCAGGATGTTGGAGACATGCACACTGGCCGTCTTGCCGGTGATGAACAGCTCCTCGCCGATCTGCCGGTTGCTGCGGCCCCGCGCGAGCAGACGCAGGACGTCCCGCTCCCGCGCGGTCAGCGGCGCGGCACCCGCACCGGCCGCGTCGGACGCCGGGCGGCCGTGCAGGGTCAGCGCGTCGATCCGCTCCAGCAGGGGCGCCGCGCCCAGCCGGGCCGCCGTCTCGCGGGCCAGCCGGCACTGCTCCGCCGCCTCCGTCCGCCGCTCCACGGCCAGCAGGGCCCGCGCGTACCGCAGCCGGCACCGCGCCTGCTCGTACACATCGCCGTACCCGAACGCGGCGACCGCCTTCTCCCAGGCCGCCGGATCCGGCCCGGACACGACCGTCGCCCACTCCGCCTCGGCGCGGGCCAGCCACGCCTGCCCCTCCGGGCCCTGCACCCGGCCGTCCTCGCCCCGCGCGGCGGTGGCCCGCGCCAGCTCCACCAGCTCGGTGCCGATCTCGGTCCAGCGGGCCGGGTCTCCGCCGGTGTCGCCCACGCGTCGCGGCTCGGTGGCCCGGTCGGCGACCGCCGTCAGGCCGAGCGCGGCCAGCCGCACCGCCACGCCCGGCCGCTTCGTCGTACTGTCGCTGAGGGCCGCGACCGTCTCCCGTATCCGCTCGACGGCCCCTTCCGCGTCACCGTGCCACACGGCGGCGTCGGTGAGCACGATGCCGGCGACCAGCGTGACCATCCAGTCGAACGGGCCCCGCAGCAGCGCACGAGCCCGGTCGGCGGCGCTCTCGTCGCCGCGGGCCAGCGCCACGTGCAGGGCGGGGCTGGTCGCGAAGGCGCCGCCCGGCGAGGGCAGCCCGGGCGCCGCCTCGGCCGCCGCGCGCAGGCACTCGTCCCAGCGGCCCAGCGTGTACAGCACGACCAGCTGGAGGTAGCGCACCTCCAGCGGGTACACCGAGGACAGCAGCCCGGCCCGGCGCGCCCGGTCGAGCCCGTCGGTCAGCAGGGGCAGGCACTCCGCCAGGTCACCGGCCTCGAAGGCACTCATCGCCAGGTGGTACAGCGCGCGCAGCTCCACCGTGGTGTTCCCGGCGGTGCGGGCCAGTTCCCGGGCCTGCCGCAGCCGGTCGCGGCCCTCCCGGGAGCGCCGGCCGCCGTCCTCGGCGATCGCCAGGGAGATCAGCAGATCCGCCTGGGCGGCGCCCATGCCCAGCTCCTCGGCGGCCCGCAGGGCCTGCCGGCCGACGCACACCGCGGTCTCGTCCTCGCCGATCTGACGGGCCGCCGCGACATGCATGGCCGCCGCCCACACCCAGGTCCGCGACGGCGGTTCGGCGGGGATCATCGCCAGCGCCTCACTGCTGTAGCGGAACGCCGCCGGCAGGCTGTCCACGTTCATCAGGTTCCCGGCCAGCGTGTACCGGACCCGGGCGGCCAGCTCGCCGTCGGCGTTCTGGCCGACTCCGGCGAGCGCCGCCCGGGTGAGCGAGACGGCGCAGTGGAACTCCCCGGCGTGGGCCGCAGCGGCCGAGGCACGCAGGGTCAGCGTGACCTGGTTCAGCTCCTCGCCGGCGGGCCGCGCGGACGCCGGCACCGACGACCACAGGTCCAGCGCGGCCTGCAGGTGCCGCAGCTCCTCGGCGGGGGCGCCCAGCCGTCGGGCGTGGTCGGCGGCCTCCAGACAGGCCGCGAGCGCCTCGGGCCGGTCGTGGCTCTCCCGGGCGTGGTGGGCGCGCTCCGCCGCGGTCTCCGGAGCCCGGCCGCGGGCCGTGAGCAGCCGGGCGTACGCGCCGTGCAGCCGTGACCGCTCGCCCGGCAGCAGGTCGGCGTAGACCGCCTCGCGCGTGAGGGCGTGCCGGAACGCGTACGTGCCGTCGTCCCGGGGAAGGAGGAGCTGACGGCCGACGGCCTCCCGAAGTGCCGTCTCCAGTGCCTCCTCGGGCAGCCCGGCCGCCTCGCGCAGCAGCGCGTGCTCCACGCGCCGCCCGGCCACGGCCGCGGTGCGCAGCACCTGCTGGGCGGTCTCGGACACCTGCTCGACCCGGATGAGCAGCAGGTCGGCGAGGCCGCTGGGCACCCCGCCGGCCTGGGCGCCGCTCGCCGCGAGCAGTTCCTGCGCGTAGAAGGCGTTGCCCTCCGCGCGGGCGACGATGCCGTGCACGACGGCGTCGGGCAGCGGACCGTCCTCCAGGGCCCGCACCAGCCGAGCGACCTCGGGATCCGGCAGGGGGCGCAGCTCCAGTCGCTCCACGGCCGGGAGCCGGACCAGCTCGGCGAGCAGGGGCCGCAGCGGGTGGCGGCGGTGCAGGTCGTCGGCGCGGTAGGAGGCGAGGACCGCGAGCCGCCGGTCCGGGGCGCCGCCGCCCGGCCGGTGCAGGACGCCCCGGCTGAGCAGGAAGCGCAGCAGGTCCCGGGAGGACTGGTCGGCCCAGTGCAGGTCCTCCAGGACGAGCAGTAGCGGGGCCACGGCGGCCAGGTCGGCCAGCAGTCCGGCGACGTCCTCGAAGAGCCGCAGCCGCCGGTCCGGGCCCCCGGCCGCGTCCGGCCCGGCGCCGAGCAGCCGGTCCACCGCGGGATGCGCGGCCAGGACGGCCGTGAACCGCTCGTCGGCGGCGAGCACGCCGAGGATCTCGGTGAACGGCAGATACGGCAGGCCGACGTCCGCGAGGTCCACGCAGTGCCCGGTGACCACGGTCGTCCCGGCCCGCGCCGCACGCCCGGCGACCTCGTCCAGCAGCCGGGTCTTGCCGACCCCGGCGTCCCCGGCGAGCAGCACCGCTCCCGGCGCACCGCCCCGGGCACGCTCCAGTACGCCCGTGAGCCGGGCCAGTTCCTCGTCCCGGCCGATCAACGGCGCTGTGGTGAAGGGGGTCTGTGACACGGCCCCATCCTGACACGTGCCGCCGACAACACCCCTGCCGCAGCCGTACCCCCCGGCCTCAGCGCAGCATGCGCGCCCAGTCCTCCGGCACCCGCCCCGCCGGACCCGGGGCCGGCTGGTCGTCGGGATGGCTGACCGGGGGAGCGAGTTCGGGCCCCGAGGAGTACAAGTCCTCGGTGGCGTAGTTCCAGAACCAGGCCTCGCCCGGCTCGAAGCTGCGGATCACCGGGTGTCCGGTCGCCCGGTAGTGGGCGGTGGCGTGCTTCTCGGGCGAGTCGTCGCAGCAGCCGATGTGCCCGCACTGCGCGCACCGGCGCAGGTGGAACCACCAGCCGCCGGCCTCCTCGCACTCCACGCAGCCCGGGCCGCTGGGCGGGACCTGCGGATCGATTCCGTCGATGTCGGTCATACCGGCTCCTCGTCAGGGGTCTCGGCGGTCAGGGGCAGCAGCACCTGGAAGCGCGTGTCGCCGGGCACCGACTCGACCCGCAGGCTGCCGTGGTGCTTGTTGACGACGATCCGCCAGGAGATGTCCAGGCCGAGCCCGGTGCCCTCGCCGACCGGCTTGGTGGTGAAGAACGGGTCGAAGATCCGGTCCTTGATCTCGGGCGGGACGCCGGGCCCGGTGTCCCGGAACTCCACCAGCAGCCGCTCGTGGTCCAGCGCCGTCCGCACGGTCAACGTGCCCTGGCCGCCGTTGCTCTTGATGGCCGAGACGGCATTGTCGACGAGGTTGGTCCACACCTGGTTCAGCTCCGCCGGGTAGGCGGGCACCGGCGGGAGGGTGCGGTCGTACTCCTTGACGACCTCGATGCCCGGCCCGATCTTCCCCGACAGCATCAGCAGCGTGCTGTCGAGGAGTTCGTGCACGTCCGCCTCCCGGTACGGCGCCCGGTCCAGCTGGGAGTACTGCTTGGCCGCGTCGACCAGGTGCGAGATGCGGGTGGTGGAGTCCTCGATCTCGTTCATCAACAGCTCGGTCTCGATGGTGTAGTTGAGCCAGCCCACCGCGTTGGGCAGGATCTCCTCGGCCACCGCCGCCGCGACCTGCTCCAGCCAGTCGACGTCGAGACCGGCCTGCACGAAGGTGGGCGCCACCTGCCAGCCGTGGTCGATGCCGTGGTCCTCCAGCCAGTCGGTGAGCGTGTCCTCCCGGTCGGTGGCCTCCAGCGGGCTGAGCACCGGTGCCTTCGCCACCCGCTCCGCGGTGCGCTCCTGGATCTCGATCAGGCTCGCCAGCACATCGCGGGAGAAGGGTCCTTCGGCGATCAGAGCGAGCTTGTGCCGCATCTTCGCGACCCGCTCGCGCAGGGTCGCGGTGGCCCGGACCGCGGCCGCCGCGGGGTTGTTCAGCTCGTGCGTGAGCCCCGCCGACAACGAGCCCAGCGCCAGCAGCCGTTCCCGCTGCCCGATGGTCGCCTGGGCGTTCTTCGAGCCGAAGAACAGGCCCTCCAGCAGATGCACGGCCATCGGGAACCACTCGCGCATGACGTCCGCGAAGATGTCCGCCGGCACCACGAAGAACCGCGTGGGCACCGTGACCCGCATCGAGTTGTTGTAGACCTGCGGCACCCGGTCGCCGAGGTAGGCCTGCATCGCGCCCGCGTACACCCCGGGCTGCGAGGTGCGGGTGACCTCCACGTCGTCACCGCCGACCCGCCGGGACAGCACGACCGTGCCCTCGATCATCACGAAGAAGCAGGTGGCCGGGTCGCCCTCGGTGTACACCGGGCCCGGTTCGAACCGCTCCACGCGGCCCTCGCCGCACAGCCGGCCCAGCTGCTCGGGGCTCAGCTTCTCGAAGAGGAACAGCGAGCCGATCTCCTTGGGGCTGCACGGCATGAGCTGCCCGCTCATGACTGCTCCAGATAGCGGTGGACGAGCATGACGGCCATGGCTCCCTCTCCGACGGCGGACGCGACACGCTTGGCGGACTCGGCGCGTGCGTCGCCCGCCACGAACACTCCGGGAATGCTGGTCTCCAGGTGGTACGGCGGCCGGTCCAGCTCCCAGCCGGCCGGCGGCCGTCCGTCGGCGGTCAGGTCGGGCCCGGCCAGGATGAAGCCGCGCGCGTCGCGCAGCACCGTCTCGCCCAGCCAGTCGGTGAGCGGGGCGGCGCCGATGAACACGAACATCCACTGGGCGTCGACCCGTTCGGTCTCGCCGGTCCCCACATGACGCAGCGTCAGCTGCTCCAGGCGATCGGTGCCGTGTGCGGCGTCGACCACCGTGTGCGTGCGCACCGAGATGTTCGGGGCGTCGCCGATCTGCTGGATCAGGTAGTACGACATCGACGCCGACAGGTCGGTGCCGCGCACCAGCAGCGTCACCGACTTGGCGAACCGGGACAGGTACATCGCCGCCTGGCCCGCCGAGTTGGCACCGCCGACGATGTACACGTCGTGCCCCTGGCAGGAGGCGGCCTCGGTCAGCGCCGAGCCGTAGAACACCCCGCAGCCGGTCAGGTCGACGCAGCCCGCGGCCTCCAGCTGCCGGTACTGCACACCGGTCGCGAGGATCACGCTGTGCGCGGCGATCGCCGAGCCGTCCGCGAACCGTACGATCCGGGCGGCGCCGTTGACCTCAAGTCCCGTCACCTCACGGGCGCTCAGAATCTCGGCGCCGAACTTGGCGGCCTGCCGCCGCGCCCGGTCGGTGAGCTGGGCGCCGGAGACCCCGTCCGGGAAGCCGAGGTAGTTCTCGATCCGGGAGCTCTGCCCGGCCTGCCCGCCGGTCGCCGACCGCTCCACCAGCACGGTCCTCAGGCCCTCGGACGCCCCGTACACGGCCGCGCCGAGCCCGGCCGGACCGCCGCCGATCACGACCAGGTCGTAGAAGTCGGCCGTCGGGTTCGTCGCCAGACCCACCCGCGCGGCCAGCTCGGGAGCGTCGGGCTCGACCAGGGCGGTGCCGTCCGGGGTGATCACCAGCGGCAGCCGCCGCCCGTCCTGCCCGGCCGCCGCCAGCAGCCGCTGCCCCTCCGGCTCCTCCACCGAGTACCAGCGGTACGGCACCTGGTTGCGGGCGAGGAACTCACGCACGTCCGAGGAGCGCGCCGACCACCGGTGCCCGACCACCTTGGTGCTGGGCACCGGCCGGAAATCGCTGGTCCGCCAGGCCTCCAGCAGGTCGTCCAGGACCGGGTAGAGCTTCTCCTCCGGCGGGTCCCAGGGCTTGAGCAGATAGTGATCGAGATCGACCACGTTGATCGCGTCGATCGCCGCGTTGGTGTCCGCGTACGCGGTCAGCAGCACCCGCCGGGCCCCCGGATACACGTCGAGGGCCTGCTCCAGGAACTCGATGCCGTTCATCTGCGGCATCCGGTAGTCGGCGAGGATCACCGCGACCAGGTCACCGCGCAGTTTCAGCTCGCGCAGCGCGTCCAGCGCGGACTCGCCGGACTCCGCGCGCACGATCCGGTACGACTCGCCGTAGCGCCGCCTGAGGTCGCGGGCGACGGCCCGGGAGACCCCCGGGTCGTCGTCCACGGTCAGGATGACGGTCCGCGCTGCGTCGGCGGCCTGTGCCATGCGTCTCCCCACCCGAGGTCCGGTACCCGCGGGGCGGTGTCGTGGGGACCACCGCACCGCTTTCCAGCCATCGTATGTGCGTTCGCCCGGCTTCGCTCCGGGATACGGAAGCGGCCGGCCCGGCCGGCGACCGCGGCCGTCGCGGACCTGATCGCCTGCGTGTCCCCTACCCCCTGGGACCGTGCGACGGCTCGTGGAAGAGATCGTCGTGCCCGTGCGCGCCGATGCCCGATAGTGGGCACCAGTACCACCGGTGACGCGGCGACACGAGGAGGCCCACGGATGACACGCCCGATCACGGCAGGGGTGGATGGTACCGAGGAGAGTCTGGCCGCGCTGGACTGGGCGGCCAGGGAGGCCGTGCGCCGGGGCCTGCCGCTGCGCGTGGTGCACGCATGGCGCTACGCCGAGGCCCTCGCCACCGCCGACCGCGACACCCAGCACGGATGGGTGTCGGAGGGGGTGTCGGAGGCCGTGCGCGTCGTCTCCGACCGGCATCCGGGGCTGACGGTGACCACCGACGTGGTCGAGGGCGGAGCCGCGCACGCGCTGGCCGGGGCTGTGGCCGAGGCCGAGATGCTGGTGCTCGGTTCCCGCGGCCACGGACCCGTCCTCGGCTTCCTGCTCGGCTCGGTCGGCCAGCAGGTGATCGCGGAGGCCTCGCGGCCCGTGGTCCTGGTGCGCGCCGGCGACGAGCCGGCGGCGGAGGCGGCCGGCCGGGACGTCGTGGTCGGCCAGCACGGCGGTCCCGAGGACAGCGCGGCGGCGCTGCGCTTCGCGTTCGAGACGGCCGCGGCCCGCGGCGCCGCGGTCCGGGCCGTCCGGGCGTGGACCCTGCCGCCGGTCTTCGCCTACAGCCCCGGTTCGCTCAAGCTGCTGGACGACGCGGGCGGCCTCGAACCGTACGAGAAGCAGGCCCTGACCGACGCCCTCCAGCCCTGGCGCGAGCGGTTCCCCGAGGTGCCCGTGGCCGAGCACGTCGAGATGGGCAGCGCCGGCCAGGTGCTGCTGTCGACGGCCGGCCGGGCCCAGCTGATGGTCGTCGGGCGCCGGGCGCACCGTACGGCCGTCGGCGCCCGGATCGGCTCGGTCGCGCACGGCGTGCTGCACCACGCCGGCTGTCCGGTGGCCGTGGTCCCGCACGAGTGACCTACTCGGGGTCGGTCGGCTCCAGCGTGGCCCGGGCCCTGGGCAGGATGTTCTCGATGTAGTCCCGGACGGCGGTGTCGAGGCCTATGTCGTGCTGGGCGTGCTCGGACAGGTACCAGCGGTGTTCCAGCAGCTGGTGGTAGATCTCGGCCGGGTCCACGGAGCCGCGCAGCTCCGGCGGCACCGCCCGCACGGTGGGCCGGAACACGTCCCGCACCCAGCGGTGCGCCAGCACCTCCGGGCGGGCGGCGAGGGGATCGCCGGGCGCGTAGTCGTCCTGGGTGGCCATCCAGCTCTCCAGGTCGGTCAGCAGCCGCCGCGCCTGGTTCTCCTCGGTGTCCAGGCCGGTCAGCCGGAGCAGCTGCCGCTGATGGTGGCCGGCGTCGACGACCTTCGGCACGAAGGTGACCGTGTCACCGCCCGCGGAGTGCTCGATCTGCATCTCGGCGACGTCGAAGCCCATGTCGTTCAGGCGGCGGATCCGGCGTTCGATGTAGTGGTACTTGCCCGCCGGGTACACCGAGGTGCGGGTCAGCTCCTGCCACAGCCCCTGGTAGCGGGTGCAGATCTCATGGCCGAACTCGACGGGGTCGACGGACGGGTGCAGCGCGCCGGACGCCTCCAGGTCCAGCAGCTCGCCGCTGATGTTGACGCGGGCGAGGTCCAGGTCGTACTCCCGCTGCCCGGGGCTGAGCCGCGGGTGCAGGTCGCCCGTCTCGGCGTCGACCAGATAGGCCGCGTAGGCGCCCGCGTCCCGCCGGAAGAAGGTGTTGGACAGCGAGCAGTCGCCCCAGGCGAACCCGGCCAGGTGGAGGCGCACCAGCAGCACGGCAAGGGCGTCCATCAGCCGGTGCATGGTCGCCGGTCGCATGGTCGTCTCGAACATCGACCGGTACGGCATCGAGCCGCGCAGGTGCCGGGTGATCAGCACCGGTTCCAGCGGGGCGCCGATGGGGGTCCCCCGCGCGAGCGGAGCCGAGCGTGGGGGAGGTCGGTGCGGCCGGTGACCACGGCCAGCGGGTCGACGGCGGGGATGCCGAGCCGGTCCAGGTCGCGCAGCAGCTCGTACTCGCGCAGCGCGGGCCGTTCGGCCAGTTCCTTGACGGCGATGACCTCGTCACCGGCGTGCGCGTAGCGCACCACGTGCCGGGAGATGCCGCGGGGGAGCGGCACGAGGTACTCCTCGGGCCACTCCTCCAGCGGGGTGTCCCAGGGCAGGGCGAGCAGGAGCGCGGGATGCTCCGGGTTGGTGGCGTTGATCTGCAAGGCCATGGCACGAACCCTAAGGCTCCGCACGCCCGTACCAGGAGCCTCGGTTCCGCTACGACCTCACGCGCGGTCCCGGGCCTGCTCGGCCGCGGCCCGCACCGAGCCGCGGTGGACCGGCCCGTGCCCCGGCAGCAGGGTGTCGCCGTCGAGCGCGCCGACCAGCTCCAGGGAGGCCAGCGCCCGCGTGGGCTCGTGGTGGAAGAAGTCGAGCAGCAGCTGCGGGCCCTTGACCCGGGAGGTGGCGTGCCCGCTGACCAGGGCGTCCCCGGAGATCACGATGCCTCTGTCGGGCAGGTGGTAGACGCAGTGGCCGTCGGTGTGACCGGGGGTGTGCACGGGGACGGGCCGGCCCGGCAGGTCGAACGGACCCTCGGCCGGGAACGGCTCGGGCTCCGCGACGGGGTGGCTCTTCAGGCCGCCCACGCGCAGTACGTGCGCCGTCCAGGGCAGGACACCGGGCCGCCAGGCGTTGCGGACGACGTCGCCGATGGCGGCCTGCTGCAGGAACTCCCGGCGCGCGTGCGGGACTTCCGCCGGGTGCAGATAGACCGGGGTGCCGTGGGCGGCGCGCAGGTACTCGGCCGAGCCCAGGTGGTCGTTGTGCGCGTGGGTGATCAGGACGGCGGCGACCGCGTCCGGTGAACTGCCCACCGCCGCGAGGGACTCCAGGAGCCCCGGCCGGTCCCCGGGGTACCCGGTGTCCACCAGCGTGACGGCGTCGCCGTCCTTGAGGATCACCCAGTTGGTGTTGTGGCCGTGCACCAGGTAGGTGCCGTCGGCGACTTGGTGTACATCAGCCCGCATGATCTCTCCGAGCCCTGAGCGGCGGATCGTCGGGGACAGCCAACCAGATCCGCCGCCGCTCTGCGACAGGGGCCCGCTGCTCAGGCGGGAGTCTCCCCGGCAGCCGCCTCGATCGCGGAGGCCAGCGACCGCAGCCGCGCGGCGATCGCACAGGGCGGTGCCGCGATCACGTGGCCGGTGCCGTCCCGCGCCACGCCCGCGATGCCCGGGCTGCCGAGAAGAGTGAGCGCCTCCTCGATCTCCTTCTTGCCGAGCGGCTCGTTCAGGCACGCCTTCGTCTCCCGCCAGAGGTGCCCGACGTCCAGCGCCCCGGCGCTGAACGCGATCTCGTCCGGGTCGTTCGCGCTCCTCCACAGGGCGGCGACCACGAGCGCCACGGCCTGGGTGCGCCGCCGCGCCGCGTCCCGGACGCGGGCGTGCGCGGCCTCACCGGCGCCCGACAGCAGCGTGATGACCTCAATCGGATGGAGCGGGGTCCTGTCGAGGAGGACGAGGGTCTCGGCGAGCTGCTCGGCCCGCAGGACCGCCACGCTCAGGCGGTCCTCGGCCGGGAGCATCCGGGCGTCGAGCCCGGGGCCGATCAGCACGGCCTGGTCGGCTTCGTGGTCGTCACGCAAAGAGGACAGGCCGGTCGGTGGGACGGCCGTCTCGGTCGTGGCCCTGACGGCGATGCGCCGCCGGATCGTCGGCGACAGGAACAGGGTGACGACCAGGCAGCCCGGCGCGGCCGGCCCGGCCACCTCGACGTCCGTCCCGAGGAACCGGAACGCCTCGGCCAGCGCGTCCACGAACCGCTGCGGGTCCGCGGTGTCCGTGGCCGTGCGCAGGACCTCGGCCGCCAGCTGCTCGGGAGACGGGCGGGGTCGGCTCCCGGTGGGCGGCTCGCCGGGCGTCCCGTCGTCGCCGGCCTCGTGCTGCCGCTGCAGGGGCAGTGATCCGGCCAGGGCCGTGCCGAGCGGGGTCCGGTGCGTGCGGGTCCCGATGCGTTCGGCGAGCCCCGTGTCGACCAGGAGCGCGACGCGCGCCGTCACGTCCTTCCGGGTGAGACGGCAGTCGGGGTATCGCTCGGCGAGGATCCGGGTCAGCGTCGGAGAGTCGCTCGCGGTGCCCAGCGCGTCCAGGGTCTCTCCCAGGAGGGACAGGCTGAGGTGCAGGTGGCGGGCGAGGTCCGTCACCTCGCCCGAGTCCAGCCACTCGGCCGCCGGCGGGGCGGCCACGAACCGGTCCGTTCCGACCTGGCGCAGCAGGCCGAGTCCCAGGAGGGTGTTCAGGGACTGCGCCGCCGACGACCGCGCGACGCCGAAGGTCTCCGCGGAGAAGCGGACGAACTCAGCGCGGGTCACCCCGGCCGCCGCGGCGTCGACGAGCCGGCTGAGGGCCGTCGGATTCGCCCCGCCCGCGATATACCCGAGGACGCGCTTGCGGGAGCGCAGTTCCTCCTTGGTGACCCCGGCCAGCCGCTCGGCCAGCAGGCGCGGCGGCTCCGGAAGCTCGGCGGGACGCCCACCGGCCTGGTGGGTCCCGTCCGGGCCGGGGCGGAAGAGGCTCAGCCGACCCGCCAGCGCGCGGCCCTTCCCGGTCGGGACGATCTGTCCGTTGGTCCAGTACTCGACCATTCCGGTGGCGCGCAGCCAGTGCACGCGGCGGCGCAGCTGGTCGAGCGAGGTCCAGTTGAGCGCGTAGCGGTCCACGGCGATGCGGTGCAGCTCGTCGTGGGTGAGGCCGGCGCCGAGCGCGTCCAGCGCCTCTCCCACGAAGCGGACGTGCGCGTGCAGCACCGCGATCAGGTAGCTGGTGTCCCCCGACTTCAGGAAGTGCCGGGCCTCGGGGGTGAGCCGCACCCGCGCCGGGCGGCCCTCCCGGGTGAACAGGCCGCAGCTCCCCAGGGAATGCAGCACCTGACGCAGCGGGACGGGCGCGTCACCGCCCGGCCAGGTGAACGAGCGGTCCACGAGTGGTTCGGCGTCGATGCTGCGCAGCAGTGCCGTGAGGTTCGTGACCAGCTCGGGTACCTGCCCCGGTACATGGGGCGCCGTGCCGGCCCGGGTCGCCCACGGGAGCGGGGCGGGGAGGTCCGCACCGTCCGGTGCCGCCACTTGTCGCATCGTTCGGACTCCTGATGGAGAGGCTTGTCCAGGTGATGTGCAGCCTGGCAAGGCGCATCGCGCATGTCCTCGCATGCCTGGCGGATTCACTTCTTCGGCTCGTCCCGACCGTGTCCGCCTGTGCCGTACGGCGGGCTGTGGTAGCCCCGTGCCCGTGCCCCGCGGGACGTCAGTGCACGCCGTGCGGCCGGAACTGGATGCTGATCCGCGGGCCCGTGGCCCGGCTGGTCTTGGGGACGCAGTGCTCCCAGGTGCGCTGGCAGGAGCCGCCCATCACGATGAGGTCGCCGTGGCCGAGGGGGCGGCGCAGGGTGCCGCCGCCTCCGCCGGCCGGGCGCAGCAGCAGGTCCCGGGGTGCGCCGACGGAGAGGATCGCGACCATGGTGTCCTCGCGGGCGCCCCGTCCGATCCGGTCCCCGTGCCAGGCCACGCTGTCCCGGCCGTCACGGTAGAAGCACAGCCCGGCGGTGGTGAACGGCTCGCCCAGCTCCTCGGCGTAGTGCCGGGACAGGGCGGCGCGGGCCTCGTCCAGGACCGGGTGGGGGAGCGGGTCCGCCGCGCCGTAGTGGGCCAGCAGCCGGGGTACGGCGACCACGTTGTCGTACATCGTGCGGCGCTCGGCCCGCCACGGCACGTCCGCCGCCAGCTGTTCGAACAGCGCGTCGGCCCCGCTCAGCCAGCCCGGCAGCACGTCGATCCAGGCGCCGGCGCCCAGCTCGGTCCGGCGCAGCCCGTCGAGCGGGCCGAGCCGCAGCTCGTCGGTCTGGTCGAACAGGGAGCCCTGCAGGTGCGTGGACATGGGTCCAGCGTACCCCTGAATCGAAAATACGTTCCATTGCGGAGGGTCTTTCGATACATCGGTGTATCGGATACATTCCTGTATCGAACGGGGTCGACGGAGGTTTCGGTGATGACGGCGCAGGACGCGGCCCGGCGGGTCACCAAGCGACGGGCGCGGACCCGGGCCAACCTGCTCGACGCCGCCTTCGAGGTGTTCGCCGCCAAGGGCTTCGGCCACGTCTCCATCGAGGAGGTCTGCGAGGCCGCCGGCTACAGCCGGGGCGCCTTCTACTCCAACTTCGCCACCCTGGACGAACTGTTCTTCGCCCTCTACCAGGAGCGCGCCGACCTCATCGCCGCCCAGGTCGCCGACGCCCTCGCCCAGGACGGACCCGACCTGGACGTGCCGGCCTCCGTGGACCGGGTCACCGAGGTCCTGCTGCTCGACGTGGACTGGCTGCTGGTGAAGACCGACTTCCTCGTGCACGCGGCCCGCGACCCGGCCGTCGCCCACGCCCTCCTCGACCACCGCACCCGGCTCCGGGAGGCCATCGCGGACCGGCTCTTCCGGGCCCGGGGCCACACCGAGCTGCCCGCCGTGCTCGGCGATGCCGACGGCGCCGCCCGCGCGGTGGTCGCGGCCTACGACGGCGTCACCACCCAGCTGCTGCTGGACAAGGACGTCGACGCGGCCCGCACCTGGCTCAAGCAACTGCTCACCGCCCTGCTGACCGACGGCGGCGGCTCCCCCGTATGAGCCGAAGACGGAAACAGACGCAAGCAGACGCAAGCGGAAGGAAGGAACGGACGCCATGGACGCGGACGTCATCGTCGTCGGAGCGGGTCTCGCCGGTCTGGTCGCAGCACACGAACTCACCAGCCGGGGCCGCCGGGTGGCCCTGGTCGACCAGGAGAACGCCGCCAACCTCGGCGGCCAGGCGTTCTGGTCCTTCGGCGGGCTCTTCCTCGTCGACTCACCCGAGCAGCGCCGCCTCGGCATCAAGGACTCCTTCGGCCTCGCCTGGAACGACTGGCAGGGCAGCGCCGGGTTCGACCGGCTGGCCGACGAGGACTCCTGGGCGGTGCGCTGGGCCCGCGTCTATGTCGAGTTCGCGGCCGGCGAGAAGCGCTCCTGGCTCCAGGGGCACGGCATCGAGCTGCTGCCCACCGTCGGCTGGGCCGAGCGCGGCGACCTGCGGGCGGACGGGCACGGCAACTCGGTGCCCCGCTTCCACATCGCCTGGGGCACCGGCACCGGCGTGGTCGAGCCCTTCGTGCGGTACGCGCGGCAGGCCGCCCGCGACGGACTGCTGACCTTCCACCACCGCCACCGGGTGGACGAGCTGGTCGTCGAGGACGGCACGGCACGCGGCGTGCGCGGCACCGTCCTCGCCCCCGATGACTCCCCGCGCGGCGTCGCCTCCAGCCGCGACCGCGTCGGCGACTTCGAACTGACCGCCCAGGCCGTCGTCGTGACCACCGGCGGCATCGGCGCCGACCACGACATCGTCCGCCGCTACTGGCCCGAGCGGCTCGGCACGGCCCCCGCCGAAATGGTCACCGGCGTCCCGGCCTACGTCGACGGCCGCATGCTCGACATCAGCGCCGAGGCCGGCGTACGGCTCGTGAACCGCGACCGCATGTGGCACTACACCGAGGGGCTGCAGAACTGGAGCCCCGTCTGGCCCGGCCACGGCATCCGGATCCTGCCCGGCCCCTCGTCCCTCTGGCTCGACGCCCTCGGCCGCCGGCTGCCCGACCCCTGCCTGCCCGGCTACGACACCCTCGGCACGCTCAAGTACCTGCGCACCACCGAGGACATCGCCGGGTACGACCACTCCTGGTTCATCCTCACCCGGAAGATCATCGAGAAGGAGTTCGCGCTCTCCGGCTCCGAGCAGAACCCCGACATCACCGCCAAGGACCGAAGGGCCGTGCTGCGCGACCGGCTGCTCGGCAAGGGCGCCCCCGCACCCGTGCAGGCCTTCCTCGACAAGGGCGCCGACTTCGTCACCGCGGGCAGCCTGGAGCAGCTGGTCGACAAGATGAACGGCCTGACCGGCAAGGCGCTGCTGGACGCGGCGGACGTGCGCCGCCAGATCGAGGCCCGCGACCTGCAGATCGCCAACCCCTACAGCAAGGACTCCCAGGTCCAGGGCATCCGCAACGCCCGCCGCTACATCGGTGACCGGCTCGGCCGGGTCGCCGCTCCCCACCGCATCCTCGATCCCGCCGCGGGCCCCCTCATCGCGGTCCGGATGCACGTGCTCACCCGCAAGACCCTCGGCGGCATCCAGACCGACCTGGACTCCCGGGCGCTCGGCACCGACGGCACCCCGATCGAGGGGCTGTACGCGGCGGGCGAGGTGGCCGGGTTCGGCGGCGGCGGTGTCCACGGCTACAACGCCCTGGAGGGCACCTTCCTCGGCGGCTGCCTCTTCTCGGGGCGGGCCGCGGGGCGCGCGGCGGCGAAGCAGACGGCCTGAACTCAGCCCGCCAGCAACTCCGCCAGTACGGACGCGTGGCTCTGCTCCGGCTTCTTCGACGCCGTCAGCAGCGTCACCTGTCCCGCACGCGCCGACTTCCGGAGGCCGTCGAGCAGTTCGGCGGCCTCCGGCGCGTCGAGTTCCGCCTCGTAGCGGCGGCGGAACTCCTCGTACGAGCCACCGCCGTGGTACCACGTACGCAGCTCGCTCGACGGCGTGAGGCCCTTGGGCCACTCGTCGATCTCCGCCGCGTCCTTGGCGAGACCGCGCGGCCACAGCCGGTCGACCAGCACACGCAGGCCGTCGTCGGGCTCGGGCGGTTCATAGATCCGGCGCACGCGCACGCTCACGGTCGGGGGCCCTTCCGGGTCGGGGACGGTTGTGCGAGCGTACTGCGGTGTACCGCGCCCACCGGCGACGCGACATGACTTGACCGGAAGAAGAGGGAGAACGGGCCCGCGCCGCACCTAGTCTGACGGCCAGTCGATCAGCGGCCACTCCCCGAGGAGCGCATGTGACGCCACCCCACAGACAGCCCGCACGCCACCGCACCGCCGTCCTGGCCACCGTCCCCGTCGCCGTCGCGGCCCTCCTCGGCGCCGCGGCACCCGCGGGCCCCACCACCGGCGCGCCGGGCGCCGGCGACCCGTACTTCCCACTCAGCGGCAACGGCGGCTACGACGTCCGGCACTACGACCTGACACTCCGCTACGACACCACCTCCCGCCGCCTGGACGCCACGGCGGTGCTCACCGCCCGCGCCACCCAGCGACTCACCCGCTTCGACCTCGACCTGTCGGGCCTGAAGGTCACCGCGGTCACCGTCGGCCGCACCGAGGCCGGCTTCCGCCGCGACGGCCAGGAACTCGTCGTCACCCCGCGCCACGCCCTGCGAGCGGGGCAGGAGTTCCGGGTCACGGTCGCCTACCACGGCACCCCGAAGCCGGTCACCGACCCCGACGGCGCGGCGGACGGCTGGATCCCCACCGACGACGGCGCGTTCGTCGCCGGCGAGCCGCAGGGCGCGATGACCTGGTTCCCGACCAACGGCCATCCCAGGGACAAGGCGTCGTACGACATCACGATCACCGTGCCGAAGGGGCGCACGGCCGTCGCGGGCGGCGTCCTGCTCTCCGAGCGCACCGCGCACGGACGGACCACGTTCCACTGGCGCGAGACACAGCCCATGGCCGCCTACCTGGCCACCGCCACCATCGGGAAGTTCCAGGTCGAGCGGTACACCACCCGCGACGGCATCCAGGTGTACAACGCCGTCGACGCCCGCGAGGCGCGCGCCGCCGCACCCGTCCTGAAGAAGCTGCCCTCCGTGCTGGAGTGGGAGAGCAAGCTGTTCGGGCCCTACCCGTTCCGGGCCGCCGGCTCGATCGTCGACCACGCCCCGGACGTCGGCTACGCCCTGGAGACCCAGACCCGGCCGCTCTACGACTCCGCGCCCGGCCTCGGCACCCTCGTCCACGAGAACGCCCACCAGTGGTTCGGCGACTCCGTCTCGCTCACCGCCTGGAAGGACATCTGGCTCAACGAGGGCTTCGCCACCTACGCCGAGTGGCTCTACCGCGAGCAGCACGGCGGCCGCAGCGCCCAGCAGGCCTTCGACGCGCTCTACGCCCGGCCCGCGAGCGACGGCCTGTGGGCCTACCCGCCCGGCGACCCGGGCAGCGGCGCCCATATCTTCGGCACGCCCGTCTACCAGCGCGGCGCCATGGCCCTGCACGAACTGCGCCGGGCCGTGGGCGACCGGGACTTCTTCCGGATCCTGCGCGCCTGGGCGACCGCCCACCGCGCCGGGCACGCCACGACGGCACAGTTCGTCAGGCTTGCCGAGGAGAAGTCGGGGAAGTCGCTGAAGGAGCTGCTCCACACCTGGCTGTACGCCCCGGGCAAGCCGAACAGCACCTGAGCCTGACCGCTTCCACACAACTGTCGGCCAAGGTCGACCCATGATCCAACGCAGAACCGCCGTCGCCCTCCTCGCCTCCCCGCTGCTGCTCACCGGCTGCGGCGGCGGGGCCGCGGCGACAGAGCGCCGGGCGCCGGCCCGCCGTCCGGCGCCGGCGCCCACCCCCCAGACGTGCACCCCGCCCGCGCCACAGGGCCTAACCGGACTCGGCCCCCAGCGGTCCGCGGCGATACCCGGGGGCAGCGGGCCGGAG